>CANQML010000048.1 GCA_947624935.1 Candidatus Gastranaerophilales bacterium | reverse complement strand
AACGAAATCCTTCAACTTGTTATGGCAAAAGGTAAAATTTCCCAAAAAAAATTATTGGAGCTTTTGAAAAATCAAACTGGCGAGGTAATTCCGCAAAGCACTTTTTCTTGCAAGATTAACCGAAATGCGCTTAAACTCAGTGAATTTCAGCAGATTTGCAGCCTTTTGGGATATAACTTGATTATTGAGAAAAAATAACCGATTGTAAAAAGATTTGGCATTTTAAAATGTTTGTGATATTATCAACATAAAGGGGAAAAATATGATATCAGTAAACGATTTAAAAACAGGTCTTACTCTTGAATTAGACAACGGACTTTGGTCAGTAGTTGAATTTTTGCACGTCAAACCGGGCAAAGGCGCAGCATTTGTCAGATCAAAGCTTAAAAACGTAGAAACAGGTCAGGTAGTTGAAAAAACATTCCGTGCAGGCGAAAAAGTCGCAAAAGCTATGCTTGACAGACGTGAAATGCAATATTTGTACAAAGAAGGCAAAGAGTTTGTTATGATGGATACGGAATCATACGAACAGCTCCAGTTAAACGAAGCTCAAGTCGGTGACGGCGTTAAATATTTGAAAGAAAATATGGTTGTTCAAGTATTAATGCACGATACAAGAATTATCGGTGTTGATATACCGGCACATGTTGAATTGGAAGTTGTTGACACACCGCCTTCAGAAAAAGGTAACACCGCACAAGGCGGCACAAAACCTGCAACTCTTGAAACCGGCGCTGTTGTTAACGTTCCGTTCTTCATTTCAAACGGTGACAAAATCAGAGTTGATACCAGAACTAACGAATACTTAGACAGAGTTTAGAGGTAAAACATGAAATTTGATACAGAATACATTGAAAAATTAGCTGACATACTTTCTGATAAAGGCTTAACAGAAATCTCTTTAGAGGATGGCAATCAGGCAATAACAATCAGAAAAGAGGTCGTATTTGCAGGTGCACCCGCAGTTGCGCCGCAGCCTGTAGCACCGTCAGCTCAACCGGACAAACCTAAAGCAGAAACCCACAAAGGTCAGCCCGTAACATCTCCCATGGTCGGAACTTTCTACAAAGCACCCTCACCCGATGCAAAACCTTTTGTTGAAGTCGGCAGCACCGTTTCAAAAGGTGACGTTGTGTGTATCGTTGAAGCTATGAAGCTTATGAACGAAATTGAAACCGAATTTTCGGGCAAAGTGGTTGAAATCTGTGTTGAAGACGGTCAACCCGTTGAATTTGGTCAAGTATTGATGTATATAGAGTAGTTGAAAATGTTTAGAAAAGTATTGATAGCAAACCGCGGTGAAATCGCGGTAAGGATTATTAGAGCGTGCAGAGAAATCGGGATTCCGACGGTTGCAATATATTCACAGGCTGATGCAAATTCACTTCACGTAAGGCTTGCAACAGAGGCTTACTGTATTGGACCTGCCTCAAGTGCGCAAAGCTATTTGAGTATTCCTGCAATTATTTCAGCGGCGCTTGTATCTGGTGCCGATGCAATCCACCCCGGATACGGGTTTATGTCTGAAAGAGCGGATTTTGCAGAAATTTGCGCAAAGCATAATATAAAATTTATAGGCCCGACGCCTGAGGCTATGCACAAAATGGGCGACAAAGCCACAGCCCGTCAAACTATGATTGATAACGATGTTCCCGTCACGCCCGGCACGGGGATTTTAAAAACTCCCGAAGAAGTAAAAGCGTTTGCAAAAAAAGCGGGTTATCCGATAATTTTGAAAGCAACCGCAGGCGGCGGCGGAAAGGGCATGCGAATTGTAAGAAGTGACGATGAAGTCGAAACTAACATGAACCTTTGCCAATCCGAGGCTCAAAGTTTCTTTGGAAACCCCGATGTTTATGCGGAAAAATATCTTGAAAACCCCAGACACATTGAGGTTCAAATTTTGGCTGACCAATTCGGGAATGTTGTTCACCTTGGCGAACGCGATTGTTCTATCCAAAGACGTCACCAAAAGCTTATAGAAGAAGCCCCATCGCCTGCAATTGACGAAAACACAAGACGTGAAATGGGCGCTGCGGCTGTTCGTGCTGCAAAAGCAATTAATTATGAGGGTGCCGGCACTTGCGAATTTTTGCTTGACCATGACGGCAAGTGGTATTTTATGGAAATGAACACCCGTATTCAGGTTGAGCATTGTGTAACGGAAATGATTTCCAATGTGGATTTAGTCAGAGAACAAATTATGGTTGCGGCAGGCGAAAAGCTTGATTTTACGCAAGATGAAATTATTTTAAGAGGGCATGCAATCGAATGCAGAATTAATGCGGAAAATCCCGAAAAAGACTTTATGCCGAACCCCGGTAAGATAACGGGTTATGTCACCCCCGGCGGATTTGGTGTCAGAGTGGATTCGCATGTTTATCAAGACTACACAATCCCGCCGAATTACGATTCTATGATAGGAAAACTCATCTGCTGGGGCAGAACACGTAACGAGGCAAGAAGAAGGATGTATCGTGCGCTAAAAGAATATGTTGTAACGGGCATTGAAACAACAATTCCTTTTCATCAAGATATTGTCGAGGATGAAGTTTTTATCAGCGGAAACTTTAACACAGGTTTCATAGAAGAATATTATAAACGCAAAAAACAAAAATAAAAATTTGCATAAAAAAAAGAACCCTTTCGGGTTCTTTTTTCATAGTTCAAAAACTATTTGCCGTTAACAATGGTTTTGAATCTTTTGCCTGCTGAGAATGCGGGAACCGTTTTAGCAGCAATTTTAAGTTCTTTGCCTGTTTGCGGGTTTCTGCCGATTCTTGCAGCTCTTTTTCTTGATTCAAAAGTACCAAAGCCAACTAAGGTAACTTTTTTGCCTTTAGCAACGGTTTTTTGGATTGTGTCAACCCAAGCGCCCAAAACTTCTGCTGCTTCTTTTTGAGTAACGTTTGCTTTCTTAGCAATTTCTTGTACTAATTCTTCTTTGTTCATAGTAAAACTCCTTTTCTTTTGTGTACATGCTCTATTATATACATAATTTTGACATGTGCAAGTAGTTTACAATACTTTACGTCAAAAAAACATCCAAACATAGTATTTTCTATACAAAAAGTAACAATTTTGGGCATTAGAGGCTTTTTTTTGTTACAATTAAATTATGAAGGAAAGAATACTGTTATTTACGATAGTATTTGGGCTGGGAGTATTTATTTATATCTTTCAGAGTTATTTCAATACGGTTTGGGGGCTTGGATTTTTAATCGGAGCAATGGCTTTGTATGCGCTTTTTACAAACCTTGCATACAAAATAAAAAGTCGTGAGCTTTTAAAATATCCGCAAGTCATTAATGAAAACTTCAAACCGTTTGTGTCGATTTTAATTCCTGCGCACAACGAAGAAAGCGTTATTGAAAGCACTGTTGAAAACATTTTGGGGCTTGATTACGAGAGATTTGAAGTAATCGTAATTGACGACAGAAGCACTGATAACACGGCATCCGTTATAAAAGATTTAGAAAAAAAATATGATAATGTAAAGGCATTTATAAGAGATAAAGACGCATTCCCCGGCAAATCTGCCGTTTTAAACGATGCGGTAGTGTTTGCTAAAGGTGAGGCTATATGCGTATTTGATGCCGATGCGAGGGTGGAAAGTGATTTCTTGTCAAAGCTTGTGCCGCATTTGGAGCCGAAAGATGCCGGAGCGGTTCAGGCAAGAAAAGTCATAAGAAACAAAGACGTAAATCTTTTAACACAGTGTCAAAACAATGAAATGACAATGGATACGCACTTTCAAGTCGGTAGAGATTCTGTTAAAGGCGCGGTTGAACTTCGGGGAAACGGCGAATTGATTAAACGCCAAGCGTTAGATGATATTCACGGGTGGAACAATTACACCATAACAGACGATTTGGACATGTCAACAAGACTTCACATAAAAGGCTGGGACGTGAGATTTTGCAAAGATGCGGTTGTCTATGAAGAAGGCATAATGTATTTGGCGCCGTTATACCGGCAAAGAAGAAGGTGGCTTGAAGGCACAATCAGACGTTATCTTGAATACGCCGGCGATGTTTTGACCTCAAAAGATATGTCTTTGAGGGTAAGTTTGGACTTGATAGCTTACGTGTCTGAATTTATTATGCCGGCATGGTTTATAATGGAAATTTTAATCAGGGCATTCAAGATTTTGGCAAAGGATGCGCCGCCGCATACGCTTTATTCATCGATTATTATAGGGTGTATTATAGGGCTCGGGTTTATTGTTGCGGCAGGTTACAGCTTGAGGCGGTATGACAATTTGTCCGTCAAAGATTCGTTTGTTCAGGCGGTTATAACCTCTGTTTATCTTTTTATAATATGGTTTCCGCTTGTACTGTTTATCGGATTTAAAATTTTATTTATGAAAAAAGACATGAACTGGGGAAAAACCGCACACGGACTTGTGCAGCACGAGCATGCCATTCAAAGGGCAAAAGAAAAAATCAGACAGGCAAAAGAAGAATTGAAAAGATTAATTCAGGATAGGAGATAAAAATGGTAATTACAGACGTTAAAGACAAAATCAGAGCAGTAAAAGATTTCCCAAAACCGGGGATAGTATTTAGGGATATTACAACGGCATTAAAAGAGCCTGACACCTTAAAAGAGATGATAGATTATCTTTGCGGGCAATTTAAGGAGGTAAAAATTGATTATATAGCGGGGATTGAAAGCCGCGGATTTATATTTGGCATGCCCATGGCATACAAGATGAATGCGGGATTTGTTCCGATAAGAAAGCCCAATAAACTTCCTGCCGCAACGTTAAGTCAGGAGTATTCGCTTGAATACGGCACGGATAAAATTGAAATCCACACAGATGCACTTAAAGAGGGCGATAACGTATTGATAGTGGACGATTTACTTGCAACGGGCGGAACAGCGGAAGCGGCATGCAAGCTTGTCAAAAAAACAGGTGCGAACCTTGTCGGTATTGCGTTTTTGATTGAGCTTGAAGACTTGAACGGCAGAGCCAAGTTTGACAATGACTTGAAAGTTGTATCAATGCTGAAATATTAGGAATAGTCGTTAAGACAATTTCTTGCTCGCTCGCGCAAAGTGAATAGGTGCGTTACTTTAAGCAGGCTTTGTAGGTTGCCACTGTTGTTAGGATAAACCCTCTCCCTAGCCCTCTCCAGTTGGAGAGGGAACCAGTTACTATTTCCTCTCCCGATGTGGAGAGGATACAGTTGTGTGAACGTAGTGAACTACAACTGTTGGTGAGGGTTCTTCCTGAAGTGCAACTTTGTTCGTCATTGCGAGGAGGGCAAGCGTAGCCCGACGAAGCAATCCATATATATTATTATTGCGGTAGGATAACCTGTTCCCACGGATAGTCATCCTTTATTTCCCAGCCGTCACGCATTATAAGCAGGGCACAATCGTGTCTTTTGCCGGGTGTGGAAACTTCGGAGTTATCATAATTTCCGTATTTACAGCTTTCTAAAAGTTCTTCCCGGGTTTTAGATTGAGCTCCATGTAATGAAGGAACGAACTTGCCCGGAGTTATTAATGAAAAGAGAAAAGACTTTTTCCCGTCAAATTTATTAACACCGCATTCTTTCAATTCCGTACAATAGAAAAAGTGAGCATAATTAAATTTGTTGTCTGTCACTACACCCACAAAGCCCGAACCGTCGGCAAATCCGACCAAAAAATTAGGACTGGTTGACGACACTCCATCCTCGACACTGCCTAAGTCAGATTTAGAAAGATTTTTTATATGTTTATCCAAATGATTGTTATACCAATGTTCAAAAGTTTCACCATGTACGACATCAGGCATCCATGTTGAAAGGCTGCCGATTTCGGCTTCTTCAAGCCTTATCGCATTTGTCATTGTTGCATAAAATCTTCTCAATTTAGTTTCGGTAACTTTCTTTTGATAATTAGTGACCAAAGTCGGGATAGTCATCGCAGCGACAATGCCGATAACAGCCAAAGTGACGAGAATTTCGGCTAACGTAAACGCAAATTTTCGGCTCTGCAAATTGTCGCAATAATTAGGGCAAGAGCCTGATGCCGTTTGGGTTAGAGGATAACTATTGTACCCCCCCCCCCCTGTTCAAGGTTTTTAATTTCAAAATCATTTTAGTATCCTCCAATTTTTTTACTACCAGTCCATTATAATAAATTTTTTACAATGTGTCAAGAAAAAAGTGAATAAGTGCGTTAATAAAGGCTTTAAGACGTTAAGTTCTTTAGATTAATTAGGCTCTGTGAGTTGTCATTGTTATTTAGACGAACCCTCTCCCTAAACCCTCTCCACTAGGAGAGGGAACTTTTACGCATTCCTCTACCTTGATGGAGCAAAGGGAACAAGCAAGCTTGCGAGCTCTGTGACCCTGCTTGCATAGCTGAGGAATGCAGTTGTGTGAACACAGTGAACTTACAACTGCTGGTGCGGGTTCTTCTTAGATTGCTGCGTCGGACTTCGCCTCGCATTAAACGGGTACGGCTTCGCCTCAGCCCTCTGCTCGGCTTGCCCTCCTCGTAATAACATGCCTTAAATGTAGATATTAAAACCTTACTAGACGGTTCTGTGTCCGGTCTTTAATTGGTGATCAACATTCGCTGTTTTTTGGTTTGCTCTTAATTTACCTTTGATTAGCTCAATTCCCGCAACTAAAACACCGGCAGCTATTGTTATGATTTTGCCACGTGTACTTAAACTTTTTATCGGTGATTTGAATGCTTCTAAACTCCCATTTTTAACCGTTCTTGGAACAGCTCCAAATATCCAAAATCCCGCAAATGTCGCACCAGCCGTCATTGTACCATACCCGACAGCTTTCGCCGATGCTTTCGTCATTTCACTAATATTGGTGAAAAACTTTGCAGTTTTACTCACACCTTCCCTTATGGAATTGCCTTTGAAATTTACACTTGGATTGAAACTGACCTGCATTTTTAAATTCTCCACTTACATTAAAACTCATAAAAAACTTTTTTGCTTTTTTTTAACAAAAACTTTACAAATCTTAACTGTTAAACAGACTGAGCTGCGGAATTTCCGGTATCGCCTCGGATTTTTTGTTTGTTGAAAGGTTGCTTGCGTAAGCTTTTTGCATTTTTACCATTAAATCTTGCGAACGTTTTAAAATGCTTGGCGGTAATCCTGCCATTTTGGCAACCTGAATACCGTAACTCTTGCTTGAACCGCCTTGAACAATTTTTCTTAAATACTCAATCTCTCCGTTTTGTTCCGATATCGTTACTCTGTAGTTTTTAATTTGCGGATAACTCTTTGTCATTACGTTAAGCTCGTGGTAGTGGGTTGCAAATATACACCTTGCTTTGATTTTAGTTGCTATGTGTTCTGCAACCGACCAAGCTATCGCAACTCCGTCATAAGTGCTTGTTCCTCTGCCGATTTCGTCAAGCAGTATGAAACTGCGTTCTGTTGCCGTATTTATGATGTTTGCGGTTTCTATCATCTCAACCATAAATGTGGATTTTCCAAGCGTTAAATCGTCAGATGCGCCGACACGGGTAAATATTTTGTCTGCAACCCCGATTTTCCCGTAATCTGCAGGAATCCATGACCCGATTTGCGCTAAAATTAAAATCAGCGCATTTTGCCTCATATATGTCGATTTTCCCGCCATGTTAGGCCCGGTCAATATCATAAATTGAGTCACGTCAACGGAATTGCTTTTTAATTCCAAATCGTTTGGCACATAATCTCCGAGCGGTAAAATCTTTTCCAATACCGCATGACGCCCGTTTTTGATGATTATATCGTCAGAATTGTCTATCTCAGGTCTTACGTAATTGTTCTCAACCGCAGTTTGCGCAAGTGAACATATTGTATCCGTGTATGCAATCGCTTCCGATAATTCCCTTATTTTGGTTACAAATTCTTTTGAATACTCTCTAAAATCGCAAAATATTTTGTATTCCAATTCGGTCGACTTGAATTTAGCCGCCAAAACGTCGTCCTCGTGCTTTTTCAAATCTTCGGTTATGTATCGCTCCGCATTTACAAGCGTTTGTTTTCTCAAATAATAATCAGGAACCATGCTGACGTTGACGTTGGTTACTTCTATATAATACCCGAATACCTTGTTGCATCTGACTTTTAACGTTTTTATTCCGGTGGCTTCTCTTTCTCTTTCTTCAAATTCTTTTAACCAGTTTTCTCCGCCGGTCAATAGCTCTCTAAAATAGTCCAATTCGCCGTTTACGCCTTCTTTGATTACGCCGCCGTCTTTTATGTGAATTGAAGGTTCTTCTTTTATCGTGCGTTCAATTAAATCCGCATATTCCAAAAAATCATTTTTGTAACATTCCACATCTTTAAAAGGGTTATTTTCAAGCACTTGAGCCGTTTCAATTATATCGGGAACGGTTTTTAGTGAGTTTTTAAGTGAGATAAAATCCTTTGGAGTAACAGAACCGTTGCTTATTCTCGTTGAAAGCCTTTGTATATCGTAAATTTGTTCCATAAAGTGCATCAGTTCGGTTCTGATTTTTGATTTTTCTACGAGCTCTGTGACAGTGTTTTGACGTTTTAGAATGTTGCCCACATTTTTTAGTGGCTGACAAATCCAATTTCTTAAAAGTCTTGCACCCATGTTGGTTTTCGTCTTATCAATTGCCCATAACAGTGAACCGTACTTGTTTTTCTCACGCAGTGTTTCCGTCAACTCAAGATTGCGTCTGGTGTTTACGTCAATTATTACAAATTCGTTAAGCTCATAAGTTTGAATACGCTCAAATTTAGGCATGTTCCCTTTTTGAGTTTCCCAAATGTATGAAAGCAAAGCACCGGATGCCCTAAAACCAAGTTTGTATTCGGAATATCCGAATGAATCAAGGCTTTGGGTTTCAAAAACAGCTTTTAAATTGTTTTCGGCAAAATCCGGTTCAAAAACCGAATACGGGATTTTTGAGCAATTGTAAAAATCGGTTATGCTTTCGGGCAAATCAATTATTTCCTCCGGAACTATCTGGAAAGGTTTTAATTCCTGTTTTTTTGCGGGGGCAATGATTTCTGCAGGTTTAATTCTTGCAAGTTCTGCCAAAATAAGCTCAAAAGGTGCTTGAGTTGTTTTAAATTCACCTGTTGATATATCTGCGTATGAAAATCCCCACATATTGTTTTTTTCATCTTTAAACATCGCACAGATATAATTGTTTGCGTTTTGCTGCAGAAAATCACTTTCTATGAGAGTTCCTGCGGTTACTATTCTTGTAACCCCACGTTTTACCAAATCCTTGTTGCCTTTTTGTTCCTCAAGCTGGTCACATATTGCAACTTTGATATTTTTTTGTACGAGTTTTTCAATGTAACTATCTGCGTATTTGACGGGAATACCTGCAAGCGGTATTCTGCCCAAGATGCCGGATTCTCTGCCTGTTAGAGCTACTTCAAGCTCCTTTGACAACAGGTGAGCATCTTCAAAAAATGATTCATAAAAATCTCCCAAACGATACAATAAAAGCATGTTCGGATTTTCACGCTTGATTTCAAGATACTGTTTCATCCCCGGCGTTACGTCTTCTATATTGATTTCCCAACTTTTAATATTATTTAATTCTGCTTTTGCCATAATTTTATGATATAATTATAGCAGGTAAAAACAAGGATTTCAACATGGGTTGTTTAAAAAATATATTTCGGGCTTTAATTATAACGCTTGCGGTTGTGGGGTTTATGTCGCTTGGCGGTAAAGAGCTTTTAAACGGCTGGCTGAAAGATATTTTTAATCCTTCCCAAGAAGTCATGCTCGAAAGAGCTAAAAAAGTCGGTGATTTTTCCCAAATTAACGAAGAATTTGAGATAGAAAAAGCGGCGGGAATTTTGGGCTATAACGCGGTTGTCGCCGAACACAAAGCTTCCGGACAAAAAATGATTGTCGTTGATTCAGGAGCAAAACCCGTTTTAACTCAAAGTGATATAACGTCTGCCGATGTTGAAGAAAAGTTAAAATCTTCCATGAAAAAATTTAAGTATCAAGCCGCATCCGTTGAAGATTTTACTGTTACAAAACGGGGAACGCTTTATTCATACGGCAAATCCGCACCCTATGTCAAGTTTGAGGCTAAGGTTAAAAAACTTCCCATAGGCGATGTTGCGGGAATTATTTCTGTAGTTAAAGATTCTGAAGGCAATGACAGAGTTTTGTTATCGGTCAGTGAAAGGGATAAATATTCACAGCTTATTTCTGATGAATTTTTTAAGAAGGTAAAATAATGAGCGAAAAGGAATTTGATAAATTTACTAAATGTTTACAAAAATCTTACTTTACACTGAATGAAGTCAGAAAATTTGTTGACAATGATTTTGTGGTCAATATAACAAGAGAAGTTTCTGACGAAAAACATAAAAAATATATTACGTATAATGTAAAGCTTATAGACGGTCAAATTTATAAAATTTATGCAAAGCCTTAGATATTGCCGGTTGAGCTGTTTTTGTCGTCTTCCAGTTGTCGTATGTCAATATTGCTGTCATCGTCATAAGTATTTAACGGTTGAACGTCAATTTCAACGTTGACATCTGCATCAACCATTTCAATGTCGTTTTTGGCAAATTCTTTTACTTTACCGTCTTCTAATTTTACGGCGACCTGACCGTTTAAAAATTGAAGATAGCAAACTTTTCCAAGCCCTTCGGGTGTCATAACGGATGAGCCCACAGGCGGCATGCCTTTTGCGGCATCTATGTAGTTTGAATATTCGTAAGTCAAACAGCACAAAAGCCTTCCGCAAGTGCCCGAAATTTTCCCCGGGGCAATCGGCATGCCCTGGTCTTTGGCAAGTTTTACGTTAATTGTCGCAAATTTTCTCAAAAAACTCGAACAGCAAAACGGACGTCCGCAAATCCCTGTTCCGTCAAGGATTGAGGTTTCATCTCTTACCCCGATATGCCTTAAATCAATTCTCACCCTCGTAAATACCTGTGTTAAATCCTTTAATAACGCCCTAAAATCAACTCTTTCCGGCGCTGTATAGTAAAAAGTTATTTTTTTTCTGTCAAAAGTAATTCTACACTGCACCAAATTCATCACCAAACCGTGCTGTTTTATCAATTCACGGCATTTAAAAAATGATGTCACTTCTTCTTTTCTGATATCATCTAAGGTTTGTAAATCACGCTGTGAGCATACTCTGACAACAGGCAAAGGTTCCGGCTGCGTTTTTTCCCACATCTTAGATACGTCGGAATTTACCGAAATGACTTTTAAAACTTCTTCACCTTTGTCGGTTCTGACGATTACCATTTGACCGTCTTGCAGTGTTAATGTTTCGGGCACCGATATGGGATAAAATGTGTTTTTTAAATATTTTACGGCAAATTTATACATATCGTTCTTCTTCTTTCAATTTTCTGTTCATTAATTTGTTTAAAAGCTCATTGGGAGTGATATCCGTGTAAACGGCTTCATATATGGCATTTGAAACGGGAACTTCAATGTCAAGTTTTTTTGCAAGTTCGCAAATCGCTTTTGAAGTTTTGACGCCTTCTGCAACAGAACCCAGCTCATTTAAAATGTCGTCAATTTTTTTGCCCTGCCCGAGCATTGAACCGACCGTATAATTTCTTGACATCGGGCTTGAACAGGTTGCAATCAAATCGCCCATACCCGATAACCCGTATAAAGTTGACGGATTTGCACCAAGCTGTATGCTTACCCTTACAATTTCCGCCATACCGCGTGTTAAAAGAGTACCCGTGCAGTTGTCGCCAAGCCCCATTGCATGGGCAAAACCCGATGCTATCGCAATTACGTTTTTAAGGCTTCCGCCAAGCTCAACCCCTATAACGTCACTGTTTGTATATAATCTGAATTTGCCTTTAACGTTGCATGCTTTTTGGACAAATTCCGCAGTCTGCATGTCATCGCTTGCAACGCAAGCTGCGGTGGGCTTTCCCTGCAAAACTTCTTTTGCTAACGTCGGACCTGACAAAATCGCAAGTTTTTGGTTCGGCAATACATCTTTTATAACCTCAGACATCCTCATCAATGACGGCAATTCTATACCTTTTGATGCATTCACAAAAATCTGTTCACTCTTAATTCCTGACGCCTTAAGGTTTTCACAAACATCTCTTGTTCCTGACGTTGCGACAACATTTAAAATTATATCGGCATGCTCTATTGCGGATTTTAAATCGGAAGTTATTTCAACCTTATCGTCAAGTTGAATTTCAAGCGGTTTTGAAGTGTGCTTGTTTTGTATCAAATCTTCATTCAAATCCTGCGCACGACCCCAAACCGTAACTTCTTCAAAGTTATCGGTCAAAAGCCACGCCAGCGTTAATCCCCAACATCCTGCACCGATTACGGTTAATTTCATACACTCTCCTTACTGTAAATGATTTTTCTCAAAACGCCGCCATGACGCTTCAATTCTTCTCTCGCTTTTGTAATGTCAACATTGAGCATAATTGAAACTATTGATGTTTTTATTTCCCAATCGGATTTTAAAAGCGCTGAAAGCGCTGCACTATGAGAAGTTTGGGCAATTTCGGCGACAATTCTGATGGCTCTGTCTTTCAGCTTTTCGTTTACGGCTTTTAAATCAATCATATAGTTTTCGTAAGTTTTGCCGATTTTAATCATTGAGCCTGTTGAGAGCATATTCAAAATCATTTTTTGCGCAGTACCTGCTTTAAGTCTGCTTGAACCTGCGATAACTTCAGGTCCTACTTCAACGCAGATTACATGCCCCGCTTCTTCGGCAATTTTGCCTTTTGAGTTGCAAGTAACAGCGATAGTTCTTGCGCCAATTTCATCTGCCTGATGAAGTACTCCCAAAAGATACTTGGGGTTTCCGCTTGCAGAAATCGCAACGCAGACATCCTTTTCCGTCAATACTTTTGCATCATTAATTCCGGCTTCAAAATTATCTTCCGCGCCTTCAACAGCCGTTAAAAACGCATTTCCCGCAATAATTCCCTGTACCATATCAGGCGAAACGCTAAACGTCGGAGGACATTCTGAGGCATCTAAAATCCCGAGCCTGCCTGATGTTCCTGCTCCAAAATAAAACAATCTTCCGCCTTTTAAAAACTGCTTGGCAATTATATCAATTGCTTCTGCAATATGCGGGATTTCATCTTCAACCGCCATTGCAACGAGTTTATCTTCCTCGTTCATTTTCCTTACCATATCAATGGTAGACAGTAAATCAATGTCTTTGGTATTTTCGTTACGGTATTCGGTAATAATTTCGCTCATAATTAACCCCTTAAAAGATTTGCCATTTCGATTGCACTTTTTGCGGCATCAGCGCCTTTATTCATCTTAACTCCGGCTCTTTCGATTGCCTGCTCAACATTATCCGTTGTCAAAACCCCGAATATTACAGGGATTCCCGTTTCCAAACTTACGTGTGAAACGCCTTTTGAAACTTCCGCACTGACATAGTCAAAATGCGGTGTTGAACCTTTTATAACAGCGCCGAGTGTAATAATTGCGTTATATTTACCCGATTTTGCAAATTTTTGCGACGCAAGAGGTATTTCAAACGCACCCGGAACCTTTACTATGTCTATATTATCCTCAGATACGCCATGACGTTTAAGCTCATCTAAAGCACCTGCCAAAAGTTTTGACACAACAAATTCGTTAAACCTTGATACAACAATACAGAACTTTTCACCTGCCGTTGTCAATTGCCCTTCAAATGTTTTCATATTTATACTCCTTTGAGAATATTTTACAACATCACAGGCTATTTTACAAGAAGCGGAGTGAAAATCTTATAAAAAATATATAATGACGCAAGAATTAAAAGAAGTCCGCTGACTTTCAGCAATAAATCGGAAATCTTGTAAAAATTATCCCAGCTTTTGAGTTTTGAGGTCAAAAATCCCGCAATAATCAAGATTAACCCCTGCCCCAAAGAAAACAAAAACAGCATTATAACGGCATAAACCAAATTAGCCGAAAGTGATGCAAATGCCATAATTCCCGCCAAAATCGGTGTAGAACAAGGGCTTCCTATCAACGCAAAAATTCCGCCAAGCAATACGGGATATAAAAACGAATTGTTATTTTTAGGAATTTCTTTGATTAAAACAGGCAGTTCAAAATCCAAAAAACCAATGAGCTTTAACCCCATAATCATTATGATTGAGGCAAGAACCAGCGCAAAATATTCGTTAGACACAAATGCCCTGCCCGTTAAAGCGCAAATAATTCCTATAACGGAAAACACAATCGCCGTTCCGATTACGAAAAATATCATCTGCAATAACGTTTTGGCGGGTTTTGAATCGGAATACCCTCCGATATAACCTATAATTATCGGCAGCATTGAAAGCGAACAGGGTGAAATTGACGCCACAAGCCCGCCCATAAACGACAGTAAAAACAGAAAAAATAAACTGTTTTGATGTGTGAAAATATCAACGTAATCCATTATTTAAGCCCTTCTAAATAGCTTTCCATTTCGGCTTTTTCAATAGCACCTTCAATTCTTTTAACCATTTTCCCGTTTGAATCAATCAAAATTATTGTCGGAACAAGGGTTACGTTATATTTTTCGATTTGAGAATTATTAAACGAATTGCTGTCTTGAACGGGAATTTCAGTCAAAACGATTGTGCTTTCGTATTTCGGGAAGATTTCTTTAAAAACCTTGTTCATTTTTTGACAATCCAAACACATAGATGAGGTGAATTTAATAACCTGCGGTTTGCCTACGGTTTCTGATGTTGGTTTAGCGGTTGTCGCGGTTGATTTAGTCAAAGCCATGTAAGCAACAATCGGAACAAATAAAACAATTAAAACGGTGATTAAATTTTTTTTCATAGTTATCTCCTTATGTTTTTATATTATCACAAAACAAAAAGTTCAATAACCACAGTTGGGGGATAAAGGGGGGTTAAAGTCGTTAAGACGTTAAGACGATAAGTCGGTTAATAAGTGAGTGTGGTGGTTAATAAAGTGAATAAGCCAATAAGCAAATAAGCGAATAAGTCCTTTACATTAATTAGGCTTTGTGGAGTGCGACTGTTCTCGCCAAAATTCCCTCCCCACCTGAGGGGGAGGGTTAGGGTGGGGGGCTTGTCGTTGCGTTCCTCGTCATTGCGAGGCGGCAAGCCGCTTTCCACATTGGGTTTTGCATTATAGCAATCGTCAATGTAGGAAGATAAGCGTAGCGCAGCCCGACGCGGCAATCCATAAAGTGGATTGCTTCGTCACTTCGTTCCTCGCAATGACAGCGACGGGGTGGGGGGGGGGGGCAAACCCG
>CANQML010000047.1 GCA_947624935.1 Candidatus Gastranaerophilales bacterium | reverse complement strand
GTAAGAATTTTAATTATTTTGGCATTGGCATACGGCGCATATTGGTGCTATAACAACGTGGATTTTGCAAACCTTGCAGATAGTGCAAAAACAAAATTGCAAAATGAAAAGACAATAAATGCGGTAACAAAAAGCAGACAGCAAAACGCTGACGCAGTAAACGACGCTATAAGCGATTAGTTGCACGAAGTTTTTGTTTCACCGTCAAGAATTTCAGGACAATGCAGGTAATCCATATTACCAAATTTTACAATCCATGCGGTACAACTCCATCCCGCTGTATCCTTGGGACAATTTTTGTAATTTTCATTTTCAATTCCGTTTGGAATAATTTTGCCGTCATATCCGTCAAATTCAAATAAATCATTTGCGATATGCATTACATTATTATTATAATTAGTATCGTAAAGAATTTCAAAATCATGAGAATCCTCTCCGCCTCTTAATACCAGTTGTGCGCCGTCATTTAAAATTAAAGTATAATATCCCGGATCATCTTGATAATTTGCATTATTGAGTGAGCCGTCTTTGGAAATTTTCGAACCGTTAACACAGCCTTTACCTCTTGTACCACAGTCTTTAGCAATTTTTAAATAAGGCTTAAAAATTTCAGCAAGCTGTAACGCACCGGTTTCATTCATTGTGATAAAACCCGGATCACCGTTTTCAATCTTGTAAAGCTCATAGGCGTTTGAAAGTGTTGAATACATCTTTTTGACTTTGGTAATGGTAACTTTTTCCTGATAACTGCTTATCAAAGTCGGAATAGTCATCGCGGCAACAATACCGATGACCCCGAGAGTGATTAGGGTTTCAGCTAATGTGAAAGCGGCTTTTTTGAAGTGAGTAAAGTGAGTGAAGTGAGTAGAGTGGTTACTATTAAGCAGGCTTTGTGGAGTGTCACTTTTGCTGTGACATGCCCCCTCGCCCCTTGCGGGAGAGGGGAGGAGCGTAGCGACGGGGTGTGGGGTCAAATGCCACGACAAATGACGGGTATGAACCCCGCCCCTGCATTTGTAGCTCGCTTCGCTCGCACAACTGCTTCCCCGCCCGCAAGGGGTGGGGATTGTGCCACGATTACCGTCATGCCTTGTTGCTTTTTCATCAACCAATTTTTTTTCCATGATTTTTTATCCTTTCATTTTCCTGTTGGGCTGAAAGCCCAACCTACATACTACTTTTATTAACGTGCTTATTCGCTTATTGGCTTATTTGCTTATTCGCTTTTTAAGCACACCAATTCCGCCTCCTACACAATCGTAGCAAGCGTTTTGACCACATAAAATCGCCGAAACTCACTCTATGAGCATTGGGGGGGGGGGGTAGCCACCTTAATTCCTCTTATACTCTGTGTTTTCAGCTTTCCGTTTTCCATACGTACATTATATACATTTTCTCATCGTTTGTCAAGAACATATTATAAGAATGCGTCTTCAATCAGTTTTATTTCAAACTCCGTGCCGGCGGGGATTGTTATTCTTCCGCCTTCGCTAAACAGCGCCAAAAAAGGCGACCCGACAAAATTGACCGCATAAAGCGCCATGCCCGTGACGGTCGGAACAGGCGACACCAGTATCCCGACAGGGTTGTCAGCAAGTTTTGCCGATGTCCGCCTTGTCTTTTTATAGAACTTTTCGCCCTTATCTATCTGTTTTGCAACGCCTTTCCAGTAAAGCCTTTTGCCTTTTATGTTGTTCAAAAATATTTTTTTCTTGCCGACTTTGGTTATCTTAGCGTTAAGCCTAATAGTCGAACCTTTATAGACCATAGAATCGATTTCAAGCACTATTAAGCCGCCGTTACCCGTTTTTTGCGGGGTGTGCGAGTCCGCTATTTCGCCCTTAAACACCGTTCCTTGCGGGATTGTCACATATCTTTGCGTAACGGGGTTTTGTGACACAAAAGAAATTCGCGTTCCCTCGCGTGTTGAATCCGAAATTGTTTGATAAGACCTTACTTTGAATTTTGTACCTTTTTTAAGCCTGATTGCCGTGGATTTGTCGATTTTTGTGATAACGGGCTTTTTATCTGCGGGGGTTAAGGTGTTTTTCGGCACTTGAGGTTTTGTAACCGTTTGCGGTGTCGGATTTGATTGGGGCGCGGGGTTTGTGGGCTTAATATTGGGTAAAGGCGGCAGCCCTTCCAATTCAAGTTTTGACGGGTTATAGTTTTTTCTGATTTCTTCGTCAACCGACAGGTCAAATTCCAATGCCCATACGGACAATCCCAACATTATTAAAAATATGGTTAAAATCGTTTTTTTCACAAACTACCCCAGCATATCGTTAATAGCTTTTGCGGCTTTTTTGCCCGCACCCATAGCGTTAATCGCATTGGATTCCCCCACAGGCGCAACGTCACCGCCTGCAAACACTTTAGGTAAATTTGTCGCTCTGTTGTCATCGACAGTTATATAACCTCGTTTGTCGGTCAGAATTTCCAAGCCTTCCGCATTCGCCGATTTTTGAATAAGCGGGTTGGGACCTGTTCCAAGCGCCACAATTACCGTATCGACATCGACATCAACAAAATTTCCCGTGCCGACAGGCTTTCTTCTGCCGCTTTCGTCAGGCTCTCCAAGCTCCATAACCTCAAACTTCATGCCCGAAACATACCCGTCTTTTCCGTAAATTTCAACGGGCGCATGTAAAAATTTAAACTCAACCCCTTCTTCTTTTGCATGCCTGATTTCTTCAAGCCTTGCGGGCAGTTCTTTTTCCGTTCTGCGATAGAATATGTAAACCTGTTCAAACCCTACTCTGACGGCGGTTCTTGCAGCATCCATCGCAACATTTCCCCCGCCTATTACGGCAACTTTTTTGCCGATTTTCAAAGGTGTCGGTGTTTTTCCCGCCTGCATAAGGTTAACCCTCGTCAAAAATTCATTTGCAGAAAAAACGCAGTTTAAATTTTCGCCTTTGATATTGAGCATCTTGGGTAAACCTGCGCCCGAACAGATGAAAATCGCGTCAAATCCGTCCTCTTTCAATTGTTTTAGTGTGACGGATTTTCCGACAACAACATTTGTTCTAAATTCAACGCCCATGTTTTTAAGGTTTGTTATTTCTCTGTCAAGAACGGTTCTTGGAAGTCTAAAGGGAGGAATGCCGTATCTTAAAACTCCGCCAAGTTTATGAAGCGCCTCAAAAACGACGACTTCATGCCCCGCTTTTCTCAAATCAGCCGCAGCCGTAATTCCTGCGCACCCCGAACCTATCACGGCAACTTTTTTGCCTGACGGTTTGATTTCAAAGCTTTCTGCGCTTGTGTTATCGCCCACATATCTTTCCAAAGCGCCGATTGCAACGGGAGAACCTTTAATTCCCAATACGCAATTTCCTTCGCACTGTCTTTCCTGCGGGCAAACTCTCCCGCAAACAGACGGCAGCATACTGGTTTCTCTTATAATTTTTCCCGCCTCATCAATATTATCTTCCTTTAACGCTTTTATAAACTGCGGGATTTTAATATTTACGGGGCACCCTTGAACACATCTGGGGTTTTTGCAATTCAAGCATCTTGACGCCTCAAGTTTTACCTGTTCTGCCGTTAAATTGCTTTCCACGGGGTCAAAATTGTTCCGTCTTTCAAATCTGTCCTGCTCTGTTACCCTTTGTCGTTCCATAACTCCTCCTAATTTATTTTATATTACTAAAATAACAATTGCAAATAATTTATGATTGGGGTTAAATAATCTTATGGATACACTAACCGCAGTCGAGTTTGATAAGGTTTGCGAAAAGCTCTCTCAACACGCCAAAACTTTGCAAAGTAAAGAGCTTTGTTTGTCTGCCCAAATTTATGACGACGCTCAAGAAATTAAAAGGCAATTAACTTTAACCAAAGAGGCAAAACAAATTCTTGACGGCGCAAATGATATTCCGATAGAATTTGTGGCAAGAATTTCGGATATTGAACAGGGTTTGGCGGGGGCTTATTTGAGCGAACAAGAGCTGATTGATGTTGCAAAAACGCTCAGGACATCCCGTTTAGTGAAAAAATTTATTAATGAAAATCCTTCGGTTGAGCTTTATGAGCTGGCAAAGGGATTATTTGTGGAAAAAGAGCTTGAAGAAAAGCTGTTTTCAACCTTTGACGACACAATGAACATCAAACCCGATGCAACCGAAGAACTCAAAGGGCTTTTTTCATCGCTCAGAGAAACCGAAAAAGCTTTAAAAACAACCGTCAATAACCTTTTAACTTCGCCTGAATTTTTAAAGCATTTGCAAGAAAATATCTACACAACCCGTGACGACAGAATAGTTTTTCAGGTTATGGCATCCGCAAAAAGCAAAGTCCCGGGAATTGTGCATGATGTTTCTGCGACAAACAAAACATTTTACATCGAACCGCAGCAGATTGTTCCGCTAAATAACAAAATCCGAGAAACTAAATCCAAAATTCATGCGGAATTGATAAGGATTTTAACCAAATTAACCAACCTCGTAAAATCCGTTATAAAAGAAATTAAAACAAATGAAAAAATCCTTTGCGAAATTGATTTTCACTTTGCAAAAGCACGCTATGCCGTTAAAACAAAATCAGTTGAGCCTGAAATTATTGATAAAAAGGAAGTTGTATTTGAAAATATGCGCCATCCGCTTATTGAAAACCCTGTTTCAAACGACTTTTCAATCGGAAAAGATTACAAATCAGTTATAATTACAGGCTCAAACACGGGCGGTAAAACGGTTACAATCAAAACAATCGGGCTGTTTTTGCTTATGACAAAAGCCGGAATGTTTCTGCCCTGCACTATGGCAAAAGTTTATCCGTTTTTGAAAGTTTTTGCCGACATAGGCGATGCGCAAAGCATTCAGCAAAGCCTTTCGACTTTTTCATCTCACATGACAAGTATTATTAATATAATAAATCAAGCCGACGATGAAACATTTGTTTTGTTGGATGAAATTTGTGCGGGAACTGACCCTTTAGAAGGTGCTGTTTTGGCTCAGGTGATTTTGGAAACGCTTTCTGCCAAAAACACGCTTTCAACCGTGACAACTCATTACGGCGAATTGAAAGCGCTTGAATACACAAACCCGTATTTCAAAAACGCATCCGTTGAATTTGACACAAAAAGCCTCAAGCCGACTTATAAATTGCTCATAGGTATTCCGGGGTTGAGCAACGCAATTGCGATTTCATCAAATTTGGGCTTGGAGAAAGAAATAATTGACCGTGCGAAAAATATACTCGTTTCACAAAAAGACCCGTCTATTTTGGTTGTCGAAAAACTGCAAAAAACCCAGCGGGAATTATCCAAAAACCTTGAAGAAGCCGAAGAACTCAAAGAAACTTCTCTTTCTGTCAAAAAAGAATACGAAGAAAATCTTGTGCAAATAAAAAAAGACAAGAAAAAAACAATAAAAGTTATAAAAGACAAATTTGACAGAGAATTGGCGGACACAAAAGCCGAAATAAAGGATATTTTAGAAGAACTTCGCCGTGAAAAGACCGAAAAAATTGCGCGACGCTCTTATGCAAGGCTTGCAAAACTTGAGCAGAATTTTAGAGGAAAACTCGACGAGCATAACGAAAAGCAAAAATATCTCGAAATAGATTGGCAAAAAGTTCAGCCCAATGACGTTTTGATGTTAAAAGACTTAAATCAGCCCGTAACAATTTTGTCTTTACCTGACAAACACGGCAGCGTTTTTGTTCAAATGGGAAATATTAAAACCAAAATCAAAATCGATAAACTCGCGGTTTTGGACGAAAATTACAAAGAACCGCCCAAAATATACACTCCAAGCAGTTTTGAAAAGTTTGAGCTCAAACGGCTGAATATATCAAACACATTAGATTTAAGAGGTTACAGGGTTGAAGATGCCTTGGACAGCCTGGAATTTTATCTTGACAAGGCAAGTCTGGCAAACTTAACCCCAGTAACCGTAATCCACGGGCACGGGACGGGTGCTTTAAAATCCGCCGTAAGAGATTTTTTATCAACTTCGCCTTATGTCGAAAAATTCAGAGCGGGTGAGGACACCGAAGGTGGCGACGGTGTTAGTATAGTTGACATAAGATGATATATTTACAAAGCCTTATTAATATGTTATTATTAAAATTAGGAGTTAAGTTATGGATATAAATACTTTAAGAAAAGAAAATGAAATTGTTGATTTGTTTTGTAATTTGGCACAAATCCCTTCACCGTCGCTTGGCGAAGAAAATCTTATAAATTGGATTGTACAATATTGCAAAGATAACAACTTGAATTGTGAAACAGACGAGTATAAAAACGTACACATAAGCGTTCCCGCAACCGATACGAGCAAAAGTCCGATACTTTTATCGGCTCACATGGACGTTATAGGCGATGATTCCGCCGTAAAAATATATTTAGACGGCGATTTAATCAAAGCAGAAGGCAGAACCCTTGGCGGCGACGACAAAGCAGGTGTTACAAACGCGCTGTATTTTGCAAAAGAGCTTGCAAAATCCGATATGAAACACGGCGGATTGGAAGTTGTATTTACCCGTGACGAAGAATCGGGGATGAGCGGGATAAGACATGTTGATTTTTCAAAGATTAAATCGAAATATGTTCTTGTACTTGACAGCGACAGGCTCGGACAGCTTTTGACATCAGGTGCAAGCTATGTGAAAGTTAAGCTTGAAGTCAACACTTTCAAAGGCGGACATTCGGGGATTGATATTGCCGACCCTGAGCGTGAAAATGCCGCAAAATTGCTTGCGGATTTAGTCAGTGTACTTCCGCAAGGGGTATTTTACAGCGATGAAGAAGGTCAGGTCGTGACATCCTGCAACATCGGCGGAATAACTTCTGGAAAACTCGACGTTACAAACATAATTAACACAAAAGGCGAAGCGACTTATTCAATCAGGAGTTCAAGCAAGCAAAAAGAGCAAGAGTTGATGGACTTGATGAAGTTTCACGTCAAAGACTTCAACAACGAATATGAAGGAATAGCGCAAGCGCAGATTACATTTGAGGAACACATGCCTGCATTTGAAAAAGTTGAGGATGAATATATCCCGATTTTGTTTGAAGCAACGGTAAAAAAACTTGGTATTCCTTATGAGATATCATCGTTTCATGCTGGTGCGGAAACACATATTTATGCAAACGAGAAAAACGCATCAGGTGAAAAGTTTGCGCCGTATCTTGCGGGGCTTGCAACCGTTTGCAATATGCACTCCGATAAAGAATATTTGGAATACAAAACAATGATTGAAGGTCAAAAACTTTTAAAAGCGCTTTTTGAAGCGTATAACGGTTAGCTGAAGGCTTTAAACGAACGCTCCTCGTTTTTGTTTATGATTTCTTTAATTGAATCAAATTCGGTCTGAAGTGCGTTATGCTCGGTATCAAGTTTTTTAATCTCGTTATCGTATTTTTTATCTTTTACTTGAATTTCATTAAGTTTATGGTTGTATTCGGCTTCGGCTTTTGCAATTTTAGCCTCATCATCAACCGATGAAATGTCAACACAGCTTGACCAAACTGTCGGTTTCCAGGTAATACCTTCACTTGTAATTTCAATAGCTTTGCCGCTATCCTCACTTGAGCTGATATATTGTGCCTGCACAAACGTTACAATCCCGTGTTCCAGCGCAAACTTTATCCAGGCTTCACTTTTCATTAAGTTTTCATCCAGTGCTTTGTAAGTAACTTTCGCGCCCTTATTCTTCTCAACGGATGGCACCACAAAGACCCCTTTATAATCCGTTGTTCCGTCTTCTTTTACTAAATTTGCCGTGTCAGACCCGTTCATCATATACCACAAATTGACATACCATTGCGCTTTGTCTTGATCGGCAAGTCTTGTGAATATCTCCGGCTTTTTAGGTTCTGTCGGCTCTACTGGTACTTCCGGAGGTGTCGGCTCTTTATCGGTAAATGGAGGAGGCTCCGTCGGAGGCGACGATAAGTTACGCATATCACCTTCGGTGAAATTGACTAATGTTTCTTTCCAATCTTCAAAGGACATATCAAATTCCTCTTTGTGATATATCATATACAATATGTCAATCATTTTTTGTTTTAATGATTTTACTTCACCGACTTTATTGTTCTTTGGATCATAAGTATAATCACTTAAAAGTATATCTTTTTTTGAAGGAGTTCCACCTTTGGCAATTATATCTTGCAAACTATTGTCCTTAACCTCATCTTCTACTCCATTCCAATGATCATCGGCATCGCACTTACGATTCTCATCATCGTTCACTGCATCTACAAATTCTAACCATGTAGAATTGTCCTTAACATAGCTATGCATATTTGCGCCAGTCTCGCCCTTAACCTTTAAACTGTCGTTTTCACCAGTCGCGGGATCGGTATAACTTGTGTAATAAGTTTTATCACTAAAGGTATCCCCACCCCTATAATCCAGTAAATGTTCCAAAAGATGAGCATAACAACCCGGCCCGAATACATCACCGGAATCTAAAAAGTTGTCATAACAAGCACCAGCCTCCCTGTTTCTGTTCTCTTGTGTACCGACAAGATTTGCAAATTCGTCATATAACTGCGGTTTGCTTAAAGCATCCAAGTAATTTTGATAATCCGCATCGTACTGGTCTTTGTCAGCTTTCCATTTCTTATAATTAGTGTCATAATCAGCTTTTTGGGAATTATACGTCGCTAAATCATTTTGGTATTTGGCATAGGCTTCATTATAATTATCCCTTTTCTCATTATAATTTTTCAAATCCTCTTGATAATCCCTCATTGCCTGTTCATACATATCTAATGAAAACAAATCGTATCTTTGTAAAAATTGCATCAGATTTCCGGTTTCTTCGAAATTTTTTATATCCTCGCCGCTTAATAAATAATTTCCGTTGCTGTCTTGCATTACGTATTGATTTTTCATCGGCGTATATTGGTACAAAAACGCAGGCGTTAAATTCTGCGTCGTTGAAGTACCTTTTGCGTCATAAGTTGTAAATACCAATTTTTTGGCATTTAATGCATTTAGGTATTCCTTGCTTGCATTTTGAGTTTTACCGGCAAGCCGAACTTTAGCATTCCCGATTGATTGCGAATGCAATTCATTGTCCGTCAGCCGTGCCGTTATGCTTAATAATCTTGCTTGTGATGCTGATAATCCCATATCCGTCCTTTTTCAATATTCGTACGGATATTATATCGGCGCATGGGATAAAATTCTTTATACACGTACACTACGGACATAACATAACATAACATACAGCATTATACCTGGGTTTCAGCCCTTTTGAAAACATTTTTACATTTCTTAACATTCGCTGTTTTGTTACAAAAACTTAACATTAAACGTTAAATTTGGAATGTTTCGGGATTAACCTCAAGCTCAATCGGTTTTTCGTCCACCATTTCGACTTGCAACCTGTCCTCAACTTTTACAACAACCGGCGCAGGCGCCGCCTTTGGTGGCGTTGTCGTCTTTTTCGTAACCGAATTTAACATAACAGGATCGGGATTTGCCTTTAATCTGTTATAATCAGTCATAATTTTTGCTATAAATCTCTTTGTTTCGGCGTAAGGAGGAACCTTATTGTTGTAACGTTTTACGTTTCCCGGTCCTGCGTTGTATGCAGCAAGCGCCAACTCCATTGAGCCGAACATCTTGTACATTGATTTGTAATACATAATTCCGCCTCTGATATTATCGTTAAGCGAATATGCATTCAAGCCCATTCTTCTTGCCGTTGAAGGCATTAACTGAAATACGCCGACTGCACCGTGTGCGCTTCTGGCTTCATGTCTGAAGCCTGATTCGGCTCTTGCAATACTTAAAGCAATCGCAGGGTCAACTCCCATTTCAATAGAATGTTTTACTATCGACGCTTTAACCGTATTTACGTCTGATGCCTGCACCTGCGTGCATGACATAAATACTATCGCAATTGTGAATAGTAATAGTTTTTTCAAAATGTGTTATCCTCTGGTTGTAAATTGAAATCCGCCAAGAGTTTGTTGTGGTCTTTGAGGCTTATCGGTGGCGTCTTTTTGCTCATTTCGCCTTGATTTGGACTTTTTGCCCCCGCGCTTTGGACTTTTTCGCCCATGCGCTTTGACCCTTCTTGCCCCTCTTTGGAATAAACTGTACGTACATCGTAAAACAAAAAAAATTAAATTGCAACCCCTTTTGAAAAATCGACATGCCTGTGCCCCGCCAAAACCCACACTACAAGCGGGTTTCATTTGCTTAACATTTAGTGTAACATTTACGATTAACAGGGCTATTTTGCTATAATTTTTTTCATGATAAAATAATTTTGAGGTGAAAAATGGAAAATAAAAATTTAGCAGAAATTGGCGTATTTGGCGGTTCGGGATTTTACAAATTTTTGGAAAACATTGAAGAAGTACCCGTTGAAACGCCTTACGGTATGCCAAGCGACAACTTGTTCATAGGTCAAATCGGTTCGCATAAAGTAGCATTTATGCCCCGACATGGCAGAAATCACACTATTTTGCCTCATTTGATTAATTACAGGGCAAATGTTTGGGCGATGAAATATGCAGGCTGCAAAAGAGTTATTTCGCCATGTGCCGCGGGAAGTTTGCAAAAACATGTTAAACCCGGTGATTTTGTAATTTGCGACCAGTTTGTAGATTGGACAGACGGCAGAAAATCAACATTCTTTGAAGGCCCGATTGTAACTCACCCGTCTGCGGCTGAACCTTATTGCCCCGAACTTAGAGCATTAGCCGTTAAAACCGCAAAAGATTTAGGCATTAACGTTCACGACAAAGGAACTGTTGTTGTAATTAACGGCCCGAGATTTTCCACAAAAGCAGAATCAAAATTCTTTACAAATCAAGGTTGGGAAGTTATTAATATGACGGCTTTTCCTGAGGCATATTTGGTAAAAGAAGCGGATATGTGTCCTTTAAATATATCACTTATAACGGATTACGATGCGGGGCTTGTCGGTGACGTTGCGCCCGTTTCGCATCAGGCGGTTATTGAAGTTTTCAACAACAACGTTTCTAATTTAAAAAACCTTTTATTTAAAATGATTGAAAATATCCCCTCAGACAGAAAAAATTGTGAGTGCGGTTTGACAAAACAACATTCACAGCTTTAAGGAGTAAAAATGTTATACGGTATTAATAATATATTTAATTTATATTTTTTCTTGATTATATTGAGAATATTTTTGAGCTGGATACCGAGTATAAGGTGGGAAAATCAGCCATGGCGAACGATTAGCGATGTTACGGATATTTATCTGAATTTATTCAGAAGAATTATTCCGCCGTTTAACGGGCTTGACTTTTCTCCTATTGTTGCTTTAATAGTTTTGCAGATTGTACAAAATATTGTAATTTTTGTACTGGCAAAATTAATATAAAGGAAATTTTATGAAGATAGTAATTTTTGGTGCTACGGAAACAGGTTGCCTAATCGCAACGGAATTTTTTGAAGATCACGATATTACAATTATTGATAAAGAAGAAAACCGGACGGAAGAATTTAATAATCTTGACATAAGTTTTGTACAAGGGAATGCAACCGATATTGAAGTTTTAAAAAAAGCGGGCATGGCGGATATATTTATCGCCTGCACGGAAACCGACGAAACAAACATCGTTGCGTGTCTTTCAGCCAAAAAAATGTACGGTGCAAAAACAATTTGCTTTGTCAGCAAAGAAGAATACAAAAATTCTTTAAATGCGGAAACCAACTGTTTTTGCGATATGTTTATAGATTACGTTATCTGGCCGGAGGAGCTTTTAACGCAAGACATTTTCAGAATTGTGACGGTAGCTCATGCGCTTGATGTGGAAAATTTTGCAGACGACAAAGCAAGGCTTTTGGAATACAAAATTACGCCGAACAGTTTTATAATTAACAAAAAAATCCGTGATATCGGGTTCACAAAAGATACCATAATCGTCGGTATAACAAGAGATGGAAAGCTTTTTATCCCAAACGGCGAAACCGAAATCAAGGAAGATGACAAATTAATTTTTATGGGAACGCCCCATTCGCTTGACATACTTGCGGGAACATTTTTCCACGAAAAAGACCACGTAAAAACCGCAGCAATAATCGGCGGCGGAAACGTCGGCGAAATGCTTGCCAAAAGTTTGGAAGATTTAAAAATTAAAACAAAAATTATCGAAAAAAATTACGAAAGATGCCGATATTTATCGGAAAACCTTGAAAACACGCTTGTCATAAACGGCGACGGAACGGATTTGAAAATTCTGGACGAAGAAGAAATCGGTTCAAGCGACATCGTAATAAGCGTCACAAATAACGACGAAAGGAACCTGCTTTGCTCGCTTTTGTGTAAACAGCTTGGCGTAAAACGCGTTATATCAAGGGTTTCTAAGGTTTTGAACATACCTTTGTTTGAAAAAGTCGGAATTGATGTTGCAATCAGCGCAAAAAATTCAGCATTAAACGAAGTTAAAAACGACCTTGATGAAAACGGCGTTGACATTTTGGCTACGGTTGAACAGGGTCAGGCAGAAGTTTTGGAAATAAAGGTTAAAGCGGAATTTAACGGCAAAAAGCTTATGGAGTTTCATTTTCCCGTAAATGCAATTATCGGGGTGGTACAGCGAAAAAACCATGTTATAATACCGAAAGGGAATACGGAAATCTACACTGACGATACGCTCATAATATTTACGAAATCGGAAGATGCGGATAAAATTAAGGAATACTTCGGATAATGCGATTAAATTATTTGACATACGCAATCGGGTTGGTAATGATTTATGTAGGGCTGGTTTTGCTGGTGCCCGTAATTGTTGCGCTTTATTACAGCGACTTTTATTCGGTAATATCGTTTTTGTCGGCGGGCGTATTGTCGGCGGTATTGGGCTATGCAATAAAAGCCCCGTCAAAAGTCGAAAATTTAAACGACTTAAAAAAATCCGAAGCTTTGCTGATTGTAGCGCTTTCCTGGATTACTTTCAGCCTTATCTCGGCAGTACCGTACCTTTGGTACGGATTTAAACCGATTGATGCGCTTTTTGAATCGGTTTCGGGTATAACAACCACGGGCGCAACAATATTAACGAATTTTGATTTACCGAAAACAATGTTTTTCTGGCGCTCATTTACCCAATGGATAGGCGGTATGGGAATTATAGTCCTGTTTATAGCTGTACTTCCGCAATTTGCCGTTGCGGGAAGAAGGATGTTTTTTGCAGAAGCCCCGGGACCTACGGAGGATAAGCTTTCTCCGCGTATAAGAAACACCGCATCGGCTTTATGGGTAATTTATTTCGGGCTTACGGCGCTTGCCGCCGCGGCTTTATTTTTGGCTGGGATGCCCAAGTTTGACGCTGTTTTAAATGCGATGTCAACGCTTTCTGCGGGCGGGTTTTCCCCAAACCCCGAAAGCATTATGGGCTATCATTCAAACCTTATAAACTGGATTATTATTGCGTTTATGTTCTTTGCGGGTGCAAGTTTCATTCTGCAATTGAGAGTTATAAAGCGGAAAAACCCGTTTTTGCTCTTTAAAAGCGAAGAATTTAGGTGTTATACTTATACAATTCTTATTTTGGCAGGGGTGATTGCGGCGATTTTATTTTTCAGAGAGAATTACACCGCATTTGATGCCGTGACATCATCGCTGTATCAGGTAATAAGCATAACCACATCGACGGGAAGCGCCTGTGTTGACTATAATCAGTGGGGCTTAAGCGCAAAAATAATCCTGTTTCTTGCAATGTTTACAGGGTCATGCGCGGGGTCAGCAGGCGGCGGAATTAAGATGACAAGGTGGATTTTGGTCGTAAAATCGATGAAAGAAGAACTTTTTAAAGTGCTCCACCCCAACGCCGTGACTAATATAAAAGTCGATAACGCAATTATTCAACCTGAAATCATTCGGCAGGTAATAGTTTTTGTATTCTTTTACTTTTTAATCTTCGGGATTTCGGCGACTATTTTAACTCTTATTGAACAGGACGCGACAATCGGGATTGCGGGTTCTATTTCATCATTGGGCGACATAGGGCCTGCATTCGGGCATACAATAGGACCCATGGAAAATTACAGCTCACTACATACGGTTTCCAAAGTGGTTTATATAATAAATATGCTTGTCGGACGTTTGGAATTAATTCCGTTTCTGATATTTTTCCAACGTGATTTTTGGGCGATAAAAAGGTGATGTGAAAGTAAATAAGTGAATAGGGGAATAAGTGCTTTAATAAAGTCATTAAGTCGTTAAGACGTTAGGACGTTAAGTCGGTTAATAAGTTAGTAAAGTAAGTGAGGTGGCAAACCACATTGGGCTTTGCATAATATGTCATTGCGAGCGACCAACGGGAGCGTCGCAATCGCAATGTTGATAAAATCCGGCGGCAATGCGATTACTACGTCGCTATCGCTCCTCGTAATGACAATATATTCCCACGTCATTGCGAGGAGGGCAAGCGTAGCGCAGTCCGACGCGGCAATCCATTTGACCCCCCCACCCTAACCCTCCCCCTCAAGGGTGGGAGGGAACTATTTACAAAATCCAATGCCTCGCAATGACGTGTGACGCCACATCGCAATGACGCAAAAATGCAGGCGGGAAACCGCCTGCTTATTTTATAAATAAATAGTTAATCACCTAAGCAAACCGCGAGTATGTAGCTGTCGTTGCGGAAGTTGTTGTCGTAGAATGAGTCCGTAGCGTTGAAGTAGCGGCCGTACGCGCTGTTACGGCTGTACTCCTCACCTGACCAAACAGAGAAGGAAGAGGAGTAGGGCGATTTCGCCAGGAAGGTGTTAAATAACGCTTGGTCTTTTATTGTCAACCCTGATTTATCGTCTTCTTTACTTATTGTTTGATCGTATATCTGTGTTGCTAATTGTGCTAACTGATCCGGTGTCGGCATGTTCTTTGTTCCGCCGCATTGTTTAACTGCAGCTGCCCAGTAGTCATCACCGCTATAGCAATTTCTTATTCCCCATTCATCTTTATGTTCATTACATTCTTCGCTTGTTAATGGTGTATCCGCAGATGATACTGCCCAACAGCTACCACCAAATTCCACATCACATGCACCCTTATGCCCAAGTGATACTATGTTACCGTTTTGCCTGAGGTCTTTGCTTTCGGTATTCGGTTTTGTATAACCTTGCACGTCATACAAAACAGCCAAACAATCACTACCCGTTATTTGGTTTGAGTATTCATCTTGTTTGCATTCGGGGTTATATGCCATTAATCCTGTTACCCCGCTTGCAAGCTGAAAACCCACAATATTCGTATTCCAATCATCCTGGCCGAAGTCCTTTGCGGTTTTGAGTTTTGATATGTCTATTTCTTCATTGTCTTTGCCCCACATTACAGTATTGCTAAAGCATGCTGTTAAATTACTATTTGTACAAGTTTTTGTAATCTTTAAATGTTTTGACAATTCATTAACAAAATCCTCTGTTGAATTGTAACCTGCCAAAGTGCCCTGAACATTCATCACCTTTAAGGCTTCCGTGAGTTTTCTGTCAAAAACTTTACTTGCCGTATCCCACGATTTACTTTGGTAATTTTGCACCAAAATAGGAATGGTCATCGCAGCGACAATGCCGATGACGCCGAGGGTGATTAAGACTTCCGCTAAAGTGAAGGCTACATGTTTTAAAGTGAATAAGCGAATAGGTGAATAAGCGAATAAGCACTTTACATC
>CANQML010000046.1 GCA_947624935.1 Candidatus Gastranaerophilales bacterium | reverse complement strand
GAAGTGGTTGTGCACGAGTTTACGAGTGCTACAACCACAGGGGCGGGGTTCATACCCGTCATTTGTCATGGCATTTGCCCCCTCACCCCGTCGCTACGTTCCTCCCTCTCAGCTTTGCAAGCAGGGTCACAAGGTTCGTTCCTCGCTTGTTCCCTTTGCTCCGCAAGATAAGAGGGGGTAATTCAATTCCCTACGCAAAGGGTGGAAATCGTGTCATGACTACCGTCATACCTTGTATACTCTTTATCGCGTTGCAAAAGGTTTGAGCGCATAAAAAAACAGCCCTTTTAGGCTGTTTTTCCTCTTTTATTGCGCCGCTACAGCATTGCCTCGTGTCATATTCTGCATTACTTCTATGGCTTTTTTCAGTTGAACATCATCTTTGTTTTTGATGTTTTCTTCCGTTAATTCGACTACCATATCGGGAGTAATCCCTTTTTTATTGATGTCGGTGCCATTGGGGGTTAAATATTTTTGGATTGTTATATTTACGCCCGCATCATAAGGCAGTTTGTTGATTTCTTGAACAAGTCCTTTCCCGAAAGACTGTTCGCCTATTATTACACCTCTGTGATTGTCTTTAATCGCGCCGGAGAAGATTTCGCTTGCTGATGCCGAACCCTTATTGATTAATACGGCAATCGGTTTTTTGGTAACGGCTCCTTTTGATGCTCTTTGTGTTTCTTTGTAACCGTCACGGTCAACCGTGCTTACTATCACTCCGCCGTCTAAAAACATATCGGATATGTAAATCGCGTTGCTTAAAAGCCCGCCGGGGTTTGACCTCAAGTCTATGATAAACCCTTTTTTATCGGGTGAATTTACAAGAATGTCCTCAAACTCTTTTGATGCGTTTCTGCTGATAAACGAGCTTAATCTTATATAGCCGATATCGTTTGGAAGTGTAATGTTATCGGGTAATTTTTGCGAAATTGATTTGATTTCGATTTCCGCACGTGTAATTTTGTACAATTTAGGCTCGCTGTCTTTGCGTTTGATAAGCAAGCTTACCTGCGTACCCTCTTTACCTCTGATTTGGTCGGCAGCTTTGTCTACGGTAATTCCTTTGGTGCTTTTGCCGTCAATTTCCAAAATCTCATCATCTGCCAAAAGCCCCGCGCGTTCTGCCGGTGTGTCTTCTATCGGCGCAATTACCATTAATTTGCCGTCTTTGACTCCGATTTGAATGCCGATACCCTTTAATGAACCCTTAATTGAGCTTGTTTCTTCAGCAAATTCTTTCGGGTCTAAAAACTTTGTATAAGGGTCATTTAAACTTGCTATCATTGTGTTTATTGCAACATAAGCGTCTTCATTGGTTTTAATTTCCTTATCATACTTATGACGCCATTTTGACCAATCTTGATTGTTGTTTGTTTGGTCAACGAATTTTGTGTTCACTAATTTCCACACCTGATCGTAAAGTTCGACCGGTGTATATGCCATGCTGTAGTTTTTGACTACGCACCCGAACAGTAACAAAAATGTCCACAAAAAAATAAAACTTTTTCTCATAATGTTTCTCACTACATTTTCCTCCACCTAACTCTTACTTTTTTATAGATGTTTTTTTTTAAAATTTGTTTCCGAAAAAAATAAAAGTTTAGCTAAATTTATTATAACATAAGAATTTACTTATGTTCAAACTGCAAAAGCTTTAAACTTCTTTTAGGCTGAGGAGTGCTGTCGGGAAGCTCGTAACATTTAATACATCTTGCTTCATAAGTTTCATCTCCGCCAATCATAATAAGAGGTGAATTTTTATCTGCGGGTTTGCCGTCGATTAACCTTTGCGTTCTTGTCGCTTCGTCACATCCGCATTTCATACAAACGGCATGAAGTTTGTCAACCGATGTTGCAATACACATTAATTCAGGCATTGACCCGAAAGGCTCTGCCTTAAAATCAAGCTCTAACCCTGTTCCGATAACTCTTTTCCCCTCTTGCATAAGTTTTGTAATGACTTTTGTTATATTGCTGTCAAAAAATTGCAACTCATCTATTGCGACAATCTCATCATCGGGTTTCACGATACTCAAAATTTGTATTGAGTGTTTAACTTTTATAGCATCAAGCCAAAGTCCGTTTCTTGATTCTATATAATCGCCTTTTGAACGTGTATCCACGTCAGGCGAAATTACTTTAACTTTTTTCTTGGCGATTATGCAGCGTCTAATTCTTCGCAAAAGCTCCTCTGTCTTGCCGCAACTCATCGGACCTGTTATAAGTTCAAAACTGTACCCTTGTGTCGTCATTTCTTTCCCCAATATCGTATAATCTACACTTGTTATTATACATCTTTGTCCGGCTTTTGAAAAGTAAAAGTTACAAAATTTTAATAATCCATTTTCCAACCGTTGAGCATAAGCTTTTCAAAACATCCTAGCCCGTTTTTTGCGCTGTCTTGCATACTTGTCGTACATTTTCCGGCTTGGGTTTCAAAATCATCATAATCGCTGCCGATTTTTCCGTCGGTATAAAGGTTAAACCCGAACAAATCTCTGCCGCCCATATTCGGATGTTCCAATCCGTTAACGTCAATTATTATTTTTGAAAAACCCTTGGCACTAGCGGTATCATAAGTCATTTTGCTCATACATATTGCTGCGCCGGTGGCAATTGTTACGCAATAACTGTCGGATACGGTCATATTTTCGGTTTTTGAGCCGTCTAATGACCTGTATGATGCATTAAAACAGTTCGTTGGAGACTCTCCGCAGTCATTTGTTATATTAAAATATTTTGTCAAAAATTCTTTAGGGCTGTCTGAAAGTGAAGTGTTTGCCAAATTGTTCACCCGCTCTTTTGTCAACAGTTGATTTGACGCGTTTGAAATCAGGTTATAAGTGGTTAAAAGCTGTGCCACGTACGATTTATTCTCGTAATTTGTAATCAAATTCGGCAAAACCATAAGTGAAATAATACCGATTACCGTTAAGGTTATTAAAACTTCAGATAGTGTGAATGCTTTTTTCATTTTTTTTCTCCTTTTAATGAATGTTAATTGAATTTTTGCTTAAAATCTTATCTTTCAGATGCTTTAATCCTGCACCGTAAAAGTATTTTAATTGTTCCGGAAAACTGTCTTCTATATCCAGTAAATACATATCATGAACAATAAATTCTTTCAAAAGAAAAACAACATCGGGATTTTTTGTCCAAATGACTTTGTCTTCAACTTTTCCGAAAGCGCCTTCGGTGTTGTCTGATGCAAGAAAAATCATCCTTCCGCCCAAAGAATGCTCAATTTCTCTGCCGTTTTTGTGGTTAAAAACAGTACCAAAAGGGGTTTTGATATTGTCATAACCTACAATTTTGATATCCAAGCCTCTGTCATAGGCTTCGCTTAAAGATTGTTCTATATATTTAAAGTCTTTTGACCAAATTTCAAGATAGATTTCCTGTTTTGCAGATCTTATTATTTCAATCAATTTCTTTCGAATGTCGGATGTGCCGGAAATTGAATGTATAGGTTCGTTATAGTCCGTTTTGACGTCGGGAAGTTTCTTTTCCAAAAATTCCAAATTGGATTCAAGTTTTCTTCTAAATCTTTTAGTAAGTTCTTTTGGTTTGACGGGGGTAAAGGTTTGGGGTTTATTGCCCGAGCTTACGACTATTTTTGCATTTTCCAAAGATTTTAAAGTGTCATAGGCTCTTGATTGCGGAATATCGGCAAGTTTTGCCGCTTCATAGCCCGTTATCGGGTATTTTTTTAAAAGCGCAAGGTATACTTTTGCTTCATAACTGTTCAATCCCAGTTCTTTTAAGCTTTCTATGACATCTTCCATAAACCGATTATAACATTACCAGACGACTTTTTCAATAAGTTCAATTTCATAACCGTCGGGGTCTTTTATAAATGCAATTTTTGTACCTTTGCCGTTCAAATCGAAGGGTTCGTAAAGGTATTGCCAGCCAAAATCGTTTAACTTTTTTGTAAATTCATCAAGCGATTTGACAGCGAACGCTAAATGCCCGAAACCGTTTCCGATATCATAACCGTTTTGAGGCGTTTCATCGTTGTAAGTAAGCTCAAGTTGAACGTTACCGTCTGTTAAAAAAATCAGTTCGCAATCGTCAAGCCTTTTGCGCTTATCTATTGTCATATCAAGCAATTGAGTATAAAATTTTACGCTCTCGTCGGCATTTTTTACTCTAATCATCGTGTGTAAAAGTTTCATAAGATTATTTTAGCACAAAAATCAATTATTTATTGCAAAATAAACTTCTTTAAGCCGTTTTTTGGAAATATGTGTGTATAATTGGGTTGTAGAAACATCGCTGTGACCCAAAAGCTCTTGAACCACCCTTAAATCCGCACCGTTTTCAAGCAGATGTGTTGCAAAGCTGTGCCTTAGAGTATGAGGGGATATGGTTTTGTGAATTTTTTTGCCCAGTGTGTGGATAAAATTGTAGACATCCTGTCGTGTAATTTCTCTGCCATGTTCTTGAATTAAAAGCTTTTTGGTGTCAAGTTTGAATTTTTGAATTAAATAATCTCTCATTTCAAGGTATTTTTTAATCGCATCAACTGCTTTTGAGCCTAAAGGAACAATTCTTTCCTTTGAACCTTTACCGAAACACTGAATATATTTGGCTTTCAAATCGTAATCGTTTATTTTCAAATTGACAAGTTCGGACACCCTCAATCCGCACCCGTACAAAAGCTCGATTATAACCCTTTCAAGTTTTGTTAAATCCTGATTTAATAAAGTTTCAATTTCTTGTACTGTCATAACTTTTGGGAGTTTTTTGGGAACTTTGGGCTGTTCAAGCGTTAATGTCGGGTCGGATTTTATGTAATTATTTGTGCAAAGCCATTTGAAAAATCCCCGAAGTGATGCGATTTTGCGCATTACACTTGTCGGCGAATAGTTATTCTCGTGCAGATTTCTTATAAAATTACTTATATGATTTCTTTGAATATTTTGAAATTCGACGCTGCAATTATCAATAAAGCTCATCAAATCGCGCCTATAGGCTTCTATAGTGTTTTCGGACAAGCCCTTTTCAACTTCTAAATATTCCAAATATTCCGATAAAATCTGCATATTAAAAATTATAAAACATCTGAAAATATTTTTAATGCTTTAAACGAATTATTTTCTCGGCAAAATAAATGTTACCCGTGTAAATTTTCCCACTTCGCTTTCCACAAAAATCTCGCCGTTGTGCGCCGTTATGATTTCTTTTACAATATAAAGCCCCAGCCCCGTGGCAAGTGATTTTGAATTGTCGTTATAAGTTACAAACTTTTCAAAGACTTCGTGCGGGTTTTCTATCCCTTTACCTTTGTTTTCTATCGAAAACCCGATTTTATCGTTTGCGTCAAATAATTTTATCAATATCTCGGACATCTCGGGTGAATATTTGGAGGCATTTGAGATTAAATTGATTATGGCTCTTTTAATCTCCAAAAAATCTATTTCCGCTAAACCGTTTTTCATCTCTATGATAAGTTTAATTGTCTGAAATTTATCTGATACCATATATTTTGATTCTTCAATAGCCGACGTTACAAAGCGGATAAAATCTACTGATACCTTGTTTATACTGTAGGCTTGATTTTGAAGTTTATATCTGTCTAAAATATTTTCAATCAGATTTTTCATATATTTCAGGCTAATCATCAAATTGTTTAGCAAATCCTTTTGATAAGAATTAAGCGGGGATAATTTTTTATCCTCAAGCAGTTTTACAGCCATAATTCCGGCATTAACGGGGCTTTTTAAATCATGCGCCGCCAAAGCCAAAAGAGTTTCTTTATCAAAATTTTTAACAACCATGGTTTTAATTTTACAAATATTATAAAACCAGTGGTATTAGCTAATTGGGTAGTATTTTGATTATTAAAAATATTGATGTTAAAATGAAAGTATGGCAGATACTTTGGAAGAAGTAATATCTTTAATTAAAGACAAGCTGGATATAGTAGATGTGGTATCGCAGCAGGTGGTACTAAAAAAATCGGGGAATCACTATTGGGGCTTATGTCCGTTCCACAAAGAAAAAACCCCTTCATTTTCTGTTAATCCTCAGCTTGGAATATATAAATGCTTTGGCTGCGGCGTAGGCGGAGATGCGCTTTCATTTATTATGAAGACCAGAAATATTGAATTTATGGACTTGATTAGAGAATTGGCGCAGCAGTTCGGGATTGAAATGCCGAAAAACTTTAATAAAAATGAGTCTTCAAAAGATTTAAAAGACTTGATGATTAAAGCAAATGCCCGTGCGGTTGAGTATTATAGCGATAATCTTTTGAAAAATTATGACAAGTCAGCCGAAAAAGTCTTAAAATATTTGACTAATCGTGGCATTTCAACGGATATTATGAAAAAATTTCGTCTGGGGCTTGCTTTAAAAAGTTATACGGGGCTTTATGATGAATTAAAAAAAGATTTTTCCGATAACGTATTGGAAAAAGCGGGGTTAATTTTGCCCGGACATGACAATCGTTATGTTGACAGGTTCAAAAACAGGATTATAATTCCTATTCAAAACGAGTTTGGGGATTTTGTGGCATTTGGCGCAAGAGCCATTGATGAAGGACAATCTCCCAAATATTTAAACTCGTCAGATTCTTTAATTTACAATAAAAGCAAGCTTTTATACGGGCTTTATACTGCAAAAGAAGCGATAAAAGAGCAAGACTGCGTAATTTTAATGGAAGGGTATTTTGATGTAATATCCGCTCAAGCACACGGGATTGAAAACTGCGTTGCTTCTTGCGGAACGGCTCTAACTCAAGAGCATGTCAAACTCCTTTCTCGCTATACAAAATCAAGAAAGATATATCTATCTTTTGATACGGATTCTGCAGGGCAAAAAGCTACCGAAAGAGGCGCTCAGGTTATCAAAGAGGTTTTTGAAGGTATCGGAAACATCAAGCTTTTTGATGAAAGTTATATTTCAACATCCGATGATAAATATTCCTGTGAAATCAGAGTAATTGCGCCGCCGGAAGGCAAAGACCCCGACGAATTTATTCGTTCGGTCGGCGCTGAAAGCTACAAAAAATTCATGGAGCATGCTCCGCTTTTGGTTGATTTTCAGCTCAATAATATTTTAAAAGAAAAAGACAATTACAAAACACCGGTTGAAAAAGCACGTTTTGTAAAGCGTTTGGTTCCGGTTTTAAGAGAAATCGGGAATTATATCGTACGCGCAGAATATACGGAAATGGCTGCCCAAGCCCTCGGGATTGATTCAAAAGCCTTGCTGCAAGAAGTGAATACACAAACCACTCAAAATCCGGAAAGTTTTGTTAAGAATGTAACAAAAAATTTAACAATTTACGAAAAAGCGCAAAAAAATTTATTGAGCGTTTTTTTGGTAAACGACAGCCCGTTGAGCTTTGATTTAATCAAGACAACAATAGGCGATACGGTGTTTGAAGATGAAACGTTAATAATTGTAAAATCTACAATTGACAAATTAACATGTAGAGTTAATAATGTAAAAGAGTTGATTGAACATTTATATACGGAATTTATTGAAAAACCCGAACTACAAGCAATTGTAACGGATTTGACAGGCATTTCGGAAAGTTATAAAAACCTCAATCCCAAAGATTTTGAAAACGTAATAAAAGAAAATATCAATAAAATCAAGCAATGTCAGCGGGAAAAAGAAAAAGAAAAAATGCGGAATTTATACAATAATGTCAATGACGATGATACCGAAGCTCTAAAAATTCAAATGCAATTAAGAGATAAAATAAACAATCGGAGAAAAATACATGACTAAAAGAAGACAACCCTCAGTTGTAAGTGTAATTGAAGAAGACGAAAATTTGGATTTACAAAACCTTGATGAAGATTTGGAAGTGGAACAAGACAGCGTAGGGTACATGGATATAAGTACCGATAATATAGAAGATATTGTTACCGCTAAAATCGGCGAAAAAATGACCATGGATGACATGTTTATGGAAGATTCGCCCGAAGAAGAAGACGATGATTTAGATCTTCCAAAAGGTATAGCTGTAGATGATCCGGTAAGACTTTATCTTAGAGAAATAGGCAGAATAAAGTTATTATCAGCAAAAGAAGAAATTGAACTTGCAAGAAAAATTATTCAGGGCGGAACACCGGGCGCTATTGCAAAAAGAAAACTCGTTCAGGCAAACTTAAGACTTGTTGTAAGTATTGCCAAAAAATATGTCGGACGCGGAATGCTGTTTTTGGATTTAATTCAGGAAGGCAATTTGGGCTTAATCCGTGCGGCAGAAAAATTTGACCATGAAAGAGGTTTCAAATTCTCAACCTATGCTACATGGTGGATTAGACAGGCAATAACACGTGCGATTGCCGATCAGGCAAGAACAATTCGTATACCTGTTCACATGGTAGAAACAATCAACAAACTCAAAAAAGTTACCCGCCGTTTGGCTCAAGAACTTTCGAGAAAACCGACCGAAGATGAACTTGCAATTGAGATGAATGTTTCTATTCCAAAACTTAGAGAAATCATTAAAATCGCTCAAGAGCCTTTGTCGCTTGAAACACCTATCGGAAAAGAAGAAGATTCAAGACTTGGTGATTTTATTGAGGATAAAGAAGCCGATGCTCCTATAAAGACGGTCGCATCCGAGCTTTTAAGAGAAGACTTGGCAGAAGTTTTATGCACGCTGTCACCCAGAGAACGTGATGTTTTAAGATTGCGTTTCGGTATGGATGACGGTCGTCAGAGAACTCTTGAAGAAGTAGGTCAACTGTTTGGCGTGACACGTGAACGCATTAGACAGATTGAGGCAAAAGCTTTGAGAAAACTTCGCCATCCGAACAGAAGTAAGAGGTTAAGAGAATACGTAGAATCATAAATTTTTAGATTTAGCGTATTAACAAAGACCCTCTATTCATGTCAAGGTCAGAAATGGCCTTGGCGGCCTTCGGGCCAAAGCTATTTTATTAGCGCATTGATTAAAGCTTCTACCAAATAAAGGTTATCTGCTTTAATCATTTTTATTTTAGAAATAATTTCAGTGGTTTTGGGGTTTGATTTTTCGTCGAAATTAAACAATTCGGAATACGGGATATTAAAGTTTTTGTGGATTTTGTCTATGCTACTTCCGGCAGGAAAATTTATCCCTCTTTCAATAAGTGATAATGAATTTCTGCTGATACCGATTTTTTCCGCAAAATTCTCTTGAGATAAATTTAAAGATTTTCTTATTTCTGCAATTCTTTTGCCCAGTAAGTTTTTTATACCCATATTGGCATTTTAATAATCTTTTGTGTTTTAAACTACACCCTATTATATTTCAATTAGTTCAATATTTTATATTGCAAAATATAAAATAAATGTTATCATATTATTGTGAATAATTGTAAACTAACCGATTTCGAGTATAAAATTGCGCGCGCTCTTGCCGAAGGTATGGACTACAGGCAGATTTTGGAGTGGTTTGGAATTTCTTATAAAGATTATGTTAACTGCAAAAGAAGAATTTTTAGGAAATTAAACGTAAAGCGTTCTGCCGAGCTGTTTTTAGCCCTGTTTCCCGAGTTTTCGGGAAATATTATTAATTTTTGATTTTTTAGACGTGTTATCATGTCTTTATGAAAGAAATTTATATCGAAAAAATTTGTAAATACCTTATGACAGGGCTTACTTATCAAGAAATCGCCAACCGCTATTACTATAGAAATTTGAACAAAGTGTTGTATGAAGTCAAAAAAGCCATGCAAAAATTTAACGTCACAAACAGACGTCAGCTAGTCTATGCCGCTTTCTGCGCTTTTTAAAATCTTATCTATCTCGTCCCTTGCTTCAAGCTTTGACGACAATTCTTTTTGCTCTATATTGTAACGCTTACAGAGCTTTTCATAGTAATAAAGCTGCTTTTTGGTCGGGGATTCTTTAGACATCTTGACTTCTCTTAAAAATTCCCGCTTTTTCTTTTCAAACTCCTTTTGCGCTTTTATTATCGGCTCTTGTGACTTTTTGTAATCATAATATTTACGGCATTCTTTTAAATATTTTATCGTGTCGGATAAAAATCCCTCATCATCAAGCATATTCGCCAAAAATTCAAACCTTGAATTATCAATTTCAAGGTAATACCTTTCATCTTCTATAAATTTTTCCAAAATCTCATCGGGAGATTTTTCGGGAGTTTTTTTCACCAGCGCACGCAAAAAATTACACAGAGCCGATTTCTGTGTTTTTGTTAAATTCAAATATATCTGTTTTTTTAATTCATACATAAAAACGAAGGTATAACTTTCAGAATTTCACAAACCGGGAAATCATTAAGTCCCCGTGCGGTCCTCATAAAATCGTGTGCATATTCCTAACGTGTAAACAAATCTTTGACCGAAAATTTGTGTGTTAATTCGGATTTACCAAATTTCAACAACTTTCTAACAATAGGATTTGTCTGGGTGGACAAACGATTTGAAACTTCTTCCACTCTCGTCTCTCGAGCTGTTTCAATTACTCTTAAGTTTTTATCGTTTCTCTCATCCATAACGTAATTATACCTCGTTATATTCTTATAAAAAAATTTGTTAAGAGAAAATTGCTTAGATTTGATATAAACTTTATATATTGTTACATTTTAAGTTTTGCGATTTGGATATCAAAAACGCTTTCAAGGTCAATGCCTGTAAGGATATTGGCTATTAAATCTTCTTGATTTAATTCCGGCATAATACCTAAAATTTTGGCGTCAGAATATTTTTCGATGAGTTTTGGCATGGATTTTATGTTCATATCCGAACTGTTGTCGGGAAATTCGTTTATTATTACGCCACGAAGGTTTTGTGCCTGATGAATACTGCATAAAATATCTTCGACCGTGCTTTCTTTTGGCGAAACCACCAACAAAACAGGCAAATTCAACAAATTTGCCAAATCCTGTTCCAAAAAGTTTTCGCCAAGCGGTGTGCAAAGCCCGAAAGTCCCGTCTGTTATTATACATTCGTGTTTGATTTGTCCGTAATCCGATAAAATTTTGTCTTTTTCAATCACTGTGTTTTCTTTTTCCGCAGCCAAAACGGGCAGAAGGTCGGATTTGAAAAGGTAAGTCGAATAAGTTTTTACAAAAGGGTCGGCAAATTTTACCACAGCCAAATCGGGCGCCTGTATAAATCCGCTTTTTTCAATGGCACCTGTTTGAACGGGTTTATAGACAGCCGTAGCATAACCAAGGCTCTGCATTGTTGCCGCAAGCCCCGCCGTTATGTATGATTTGCTTTTACCCGTTACAAACAACTCTAACATACTGTTACATGTTATCATGAAAATTTTTTTCGGTTATTGTAAAGTTTTGTAACATAAATGGACGAATTTACCAATATTTATTAAAGAAATTAAAAAAAGTGCCGATAGAGTATATGTGAGTAAAAAGGAGTCAAAAAATGGCAATTGAATTTAACGGAAAAAAGGTAAACAATTTTAGATTAGGCAATGAGTTGCCGAAATCAAAAGAAGTTCAGAAAGAGGAAAAGGCAGTTGAAGAAAAGAAGATTGCAGACAACAAGTTTGTAAAAGAGCTGGGCGACGACCTTTTGACATCAGTACGTCCTTATGAAGTCAGGATTTCGCAAGGGATTTCTATTGACAAAAGTTTCTGGGGTGATGCGCTAAAAGGATTGAAGTTGAAAGAAACTTCATTAACAAAAAGCACTGAAAAGGGCATAGCTGAATTAGGGAATGTATTTGCGGCAATGGATATGGAAGACAAAATGGCAAAATCACCTTTTATGAAAGCACTAAACAAAGAATTTGACTTATAGACACATTTACTCACACGTATAAGCCGGCAAAAGCCGGCTTTTTATTTGTGATAAAATAAGTCGTATGGCAAAGGATGAAGATTTTTTTAAACGTGATTTCAGTTGTGTAAAAGAGATTGTAAATCGGGTCAGGGCTTGTTTTTTAAAAGGCAATGAGCTTTCTTTAAAAGATATTGATTTGACTTCAATAATGGATGAATTTAACCCGACGATTTCGTTTGTTTATTTGACATTATTTCAAGCGGGCGAAAAACCTATAAGGTGGGGCACACGAAGAAGCACGCTTGAAAAAGCACTTTCAAGAAATATTGGAAAAATCAAAGAACACAAAAATTTTCAAAATTTTGACCTGAAAACTGCGCGGATAATGATAGAATATGTAACGGCTCAATATCCGATTGATTTGACAAAAATCCACACTTCAAAGTTTGACGAAAATCGCTTTGAACCGGGGGTTTCGGGGATTTTAATGAAAAACAGCGAAGAAGTTTACTACTATATGCCAACAGATGCGGTTGTTCAAAGCCAAATGTCCGTAGGTTCAATGCTTGAAACACTCGCTAAAAAAATGCCTGTTGCAAAAGTTACCGACAAAAAGATTGAAAGAATTAAACGGCTTGTAAATTCAACGGATTATCAGGCTTATGTTATAAAAACGAGAGCATTTGTATCGTATAAAGACGAAGTTTACCCTTTGTACAGAGGCAACATCCTCTATGAAAAATTTGACGAGGACGTACTTTTAGACCAATTTATAAAAGCATCGGATTGGCTTGTTGAGAATTTGCACGATGATGGCAGATTTTTATACTATTACGACTGCAAAGACGATAGCCAAAAAGACCATGAACACCCGACAAGAAAAGAGCCAAACCTCTATTACAACGATTTAAGGCATAATGGCGGCGTTATAACTCTGGTCAGGGCATACATTCAAACCAAAGACAAAAAATACCTTGATGCGGCAAAAAAAGCACTCGGCTTTACGGCAAGTATTTCCGTAAAAGATGATAACGGAGGCATGTACGCTTTTTATAACAAAAAAGCAAAGCTTGGTGGAACAGGCACGGCGCTTGCCGCCATGATGAATTACAGAATAGCATCAAATGACAAAACCTTTGATAACTATATTACAGGTTACGTAAAACATTTGATTTCAAGGATTTACAAGGGCGAATTTTTGGGCTACTATATACACCCCGAATACAATAACGGCAAACCGCTCATAAACCTTACGGACAAAGAGCGCAGAGAAACATTTTCATTTTACTACCCCGGTGAAGCCTTACTTGGAATTGCCTTATTCTTAAATCACTTTGACGGCGAAGATGAATTGAAAAAGCTTACTGAGCAAAAAATCAAACCTGCGCTGGATTGGATTGTAAACGAAAGACCGAAAGTTTATGCGGATATGTTCGCATCACTTCCGTCTGATGCGTGGCTTATGCAGGCAATAGAAGAATTGTCTGATAACAAAAACTTAATCGGCGATGACCAAATTAATTTTGTATTTAACGATGCAAACGCAATGATGAGTTTGATGTATAAAAAAGACGATAACCCGTATCTTGACTACGAAGGCGGATTTTACTATAACTGGGGCGACCATTTTTATCCCGACGGTGCAAGAGCGGAAGGGCTTGTTGCGGCTTATTTTCTTGCAAAAAAACTTGGGCGCACAGGTTTGGCAGAGCAAATTCTTGACGCTTGCAAACTCGCCGCAAAATGTCAGTTCGGGCTGTTTAATAACGAGATTTACACCTATGCACATAAAAATCCTCAAAAATCACTGCATACAATAAGATTTAAAATGACAAGACAGTGGATAAGAGTTGATACAATTCAGCATGTCGCTTGCTTTTTTGTAAGATTAAATTGGGCTTTGAATAACCCTGCAAGCCTGTAAAGCCCCGTTGAGTGTGAAGATTTGATAAAAATGTTATCCCCGTTGCTTAATATTCTAAAATGATTTCTTATAAGTTCTAATACATCTTCAAAATAATATAACTCAAAATCTTTGCTCAATATGCTTTGCAAGCACTTAATTTCTTTTCCGCAAAGAATTATTTTGTAAGGGTTTGCATTCTTTATGGTTTCATAAAGTGACAGGTGAAGCTCCTTTGACCTGTCGCCGATTTCTGCCATATCGCCTAATATTAAAACTTTGTTTTCACAAAATTGCTTTCCAAAAGCCTCAATAGCACATTTCATGGAAAGCGGATTGGCGTTATAGGATTCGTCGACAAGTGTCATCCTGTTACCGCGTACGTCAAGCTCAATGACTTCGCCTCTGCCCTCAAGCGCCGCAAAATTCTCAAGAGTGCTAATACATTCATTAACATCCATACCTTCAATCAAGCTGATTGCAAGGGCTTGCGCTATATTGTACATTATATGTTTCGGCAAAGCTTTGCATTGATATTTTTTACCCTTAATCTCAAATCCGTCCTCTAAAACTCTGACGTCAACGCCTTCACGCTCGCCAGTTGTTATAATGTTTAAATCTTTTGCACTTTTTTCAAAAATCCCATAACATGGCATTTCGCGATTTAAAACGGCATAACCTCCGGCTTTCATTGTAGAAAATATTTTAGATTTAGCCTCGGCAATATCTTCTATGCTTTGACCAGTTTTGAGATGAACTTCCGTTAAATTCGTTACTACCGCAATATCGGGAACCGCAATACTTCCATGTCCGATTGAGGTTTCCAAAACCCAGTATTTTGCATTAATATCAAAATACGTCATATTCCAGCAAATAGCTATAAGCGTATTTTTGTGGTTTAAATTACAGCTCACTTCATTTTTCTGACTAAGTATATTATAAATCATTTGCGTAACGGTTGATTTGCCTGCACTGCCCGTTATTGCAATAACTTTGCCTGTGTAGGTTTTTCTTATAAAATTTGCCAGTGCTAAAAATGCCTTTTTGTAATCCTTAATAACAATAGTGGGTTTATTTAGGTCTTTTACTTCATTGTAATCAGTGCAAATAATCGCTGAAAATGCCGGCAATATGGGGATTAAATTTTCTTTAATAGCGCCTATTTTTTCATCGCCGGTTCTAACAAGTATAACGCCCCCCCCCCCTACATGCCATATTCTAAACCCTGCAGCGTGCCAACTGCCGTCAAAATCATAGAATTTTGCGTCAGGTAATGCTTTTTGTACTTTTTCGTAATCCCAAAAATCCATACTCTAATTATACTTTAGAAATTTATTCTTGCAAAAGGCTTAAAAATTTGTTATAACTTTATCATGCAACAAATAGTAAAAATTCTGACCGATGCGGGTATTGAACCTAATGAAGCAAATGTTGAAGTAAAAATGCTCGTTGAACACTTTGCCAATTTTGGGTTAAAAGACATTTTGCTCGGTAATAAATTAGACAGCGAAAAGTTAAAAATCGTTGAAGAAAAAGCAAAACTTCGTGCAAAAACCCGAAAACCCATTCAACATATAACAGGGTTTGCAGACTTTATGGGCGAAAAATTTATTGTGAATGAAAATGTTTTAATCCCTCGTGATGAAACCGAGATTCTTGTACGGCATGCCATTGATTTGATAAATAAAAACAATTACAAATCCGCACTTGATGTCGGAACAGGCAGCGGCTGTATTGCCTGCATGGTCGCCAAATACACAAATTGCCAAATTATCGGGCTTGATATCTCAAAAGATGCCCTAAATACCGCACTCGATAACGCATCCAGACTTAACCTTTTCAACAAAGCTATCTTTAGAAAATCCGATATCTTTTCAAACGTCAAGCCCGATGAGCATTTTGATATAATAATTTCCAATCCGCCCTATATCCCGCCAAATACTAAACTTCAAAAAGAAGTCGAATTTGACCCGAAAATCGCTCTGTTTACAAAAGACGCTAAAGGGCTTGAATTTTATGA
>CANQML010000045.1 GCA_947624935.1 Candidatus Gastranaerophilales bacterium | reverse complement strand
ATTAAACGGGCACGGCTCCGCCTCAGCCCTCTGCTCGGCTTGCCCTCCTCGCAATGACGAATGCTACTATGCAAAGCTAATTGTGCCGAAGGCACATTAAACACCTCACTCACTTTACTCACCTTACTTACTTCACTCACTTCAAACAGCCTCCAACACAGTCGTTGCAGGTGTTTCAAACACATAAATTCGCCAAAAGTCACTCTATGAGCATTGGGGGGGGGGGGTAGCCACCTTAATTCCTCTTATACTCTGTGTTTCAAGCATTCCATTTTTCATACGTTCATTATATCCATTTTCTCAAATCATGTCAAGTGTTTATTGTAAAATTATGCTAACAAAGTAGCAAAAAAAAATATGTTGTTGTATTATATATAAAAAGGATTAGGAATATGGAAATCGGAATACCGAGAGCAATGTCTTTTTACAACAATTATCCCTTCTATTACGGATTTTTTACCGATTTGGGGATAAAAATTGTACTGTCTGACATCACAACAAAGCAAACCATGTCAAGCGGTTCGGCACTTGTTGTAACCGAAACCTGCCTGCCAATAAAAGTTTACATCGGGCATATTCTAAATCTGCTAGATAAAGGCGTTCAAAACATATTCGTTCCGTCATTGCAATCGGTTGCACCAAAAGTTTACAACTGCTCCAAAATTCGCGGTCTGCCCGATTTGGTCAGAAATGTCGTAAAGCGTGATTTTAATATAATTGAAGCGACTCTTGATAAATCAGAGAAAAACCAAGGGCTTTATGAATTTTTGGCAGAAATAGTAAAACCTTACGGAATTACAGACCCCGCAATAATAAAAAGAGCATCAAAAGCCGGTTGGAAGTGTTACAACAACTTCCACATAATGGCAAAATCCGGCATGAGCTATAAAAAAGCACTGAATTACGCATTGCAGGGCAAAGTTTTTATCGAAAACAACACAAAAGAATATCCGATATCCATAGCGCTTGTTTCACACGGTTACAATATCTATGATGACAGAACTTGCATGAAAATATTTGACAAGCTCGAAAACATGGATGTCAAAGTTTACACCTCCTTACAGCTTTCAAACGAACAGCTTGACGACGGTATAGCATCGCTTGGCAACGAAAGATACTGGGCAAACGAGTATGATATGACAGGAAGTGCGGGGCATTATCTAAAAGACAGCAGGATTGACGGAATAATTACCCTAACAGCATTTGGCTGCGGACCTGATTCGTTAATGGTCGAAAGAATCATAAGAAAAGCAAAACGGTTTAACAAGCCGCTTTTAAACCTTACAATTGACGAACACACAGGCGAGGCAGGATTTATAACACGATTAGAGGCATTTGTTGATATGCTTTTCAGAAAAAAACGGGCAAACTTAATAAACAAAATGGATATAGAGACATCGGAGTATATACCGAACACAAACTTTATAGAAACAAAATAGAGTCCTTATGGACTCTATTTTTTATACTTTTCTTTTACGAGCGGCTTCGGACTTGCGTTTTCTTTTAACACTCGGTTTTTCGTATCTTTCACGCTTTTTAACTTCCGAAAGAATGCCGGCTTTTTGAATTTTTTTCTTAAAACGACGTAAAGCGCTTTCAATAGGTTCATTTTCGCCAACTTTAACTTCTGCCATTTATATTTTCACCACCTTTAGTTTCTTGTTACAAAACGTATATTAATATAAACAAAAATTAATATCAAGCCTTAAGCTCTTTTGGGAGTAATTTTTATTTCAAAATCAAGGTAATTAAAGATTTTTGCTAAAGTATCAAGTTTTGGTGCAGTTTTAGTTTCGCCGCCCAAAAGCCTTATGATGTTACTTCTGCTCAATTCCAAATCTTTTGACATTTTCCTTACAGAAATTTTTCTTATTTCAATAATTTTTTCAAGCGATGTATAAAAAGCATTAAAATTCCCGTCATTAATATATTCATCAAGTGCAGTTTGAAGCCAAATTGCCTGTTCATTTTCATCACTTAGATGCTCATTAACCACATCGTCATGTTTAACATTTTCGTTCAAGATTTTTTGGATATTAAATTTACTCATTTTGCACATACCTTTCTTTAAACTCATTCCAATAACTTTTTGCTTTTTCAATTACAAGTTTTTGATTTGACTTGTCACTGCCTGCCAAAATCAAAATAATCACATTATCAATATCGTTAAAATATATTCTGTAGCCTTTATTTGTCATAATACGCAATTCATATAATTCACAGCCTTTTAGATGTTTACAATCACCGAAATTACCGTCTGCAACTCTATATAATCTCTGCTCAATTCGATAGCGAATGACATTATCCAAAGACATTAACCAATCTTTGAACGGACATTTACCGTTTGATTGCGTATAATAAACAATTTCTTTCACATTTACATGGTATCATACAAGATACCACTTGTCAAGAGTAAGTTAACAATCAATATTTTTAACAAGCACATCGAGCGAAACATCAAGGGCAAAGGCGATTTTGCATAAGGTAATTATTGTCGGAGATTTTTCTGCACGCTCTATACACCCGATAAAGTTTCTTGCCGACTCCGTTTTGAACGCAAGCTCCTCTTGTGAAATATTGCGCTGATTTCTGAGTTTTCTGATATTATCGCCCAAGTTTTTCAGAATTTTCTGTTTGTTAACATATTGACTCATACCACCTATTGTGGTACATTATTGGTTAGTTAACTACCACCTATAGGTGGTATGTGAAGTCGATAAGACAATTACAAAGTGAATAAGCCAATAAGCAAATAAGCACGTTAATAATAAGGTAATAGTTAAACTATAAGGAGAAAGAAAAATGGAACAAAAGGAAAATGTAAAAGGATTAGTTGATTACAGTAACTTAATCCCCACCCCTTGTGGGCGGGGAAGCAGTTGTGCGAGCGAAGCGAGCTACAAATGCAGGGGCGGGGTCAATTCAAGCATTAACAGTCAAAACCCCTCACCCCAACCCTCTCCCGCAAGGGGCGAGGGGGCATGTCACAGTAACAGCGGCACGCCACAAAGCCTGCTTAATAGTAACCACTTTACTCACTTTACTCACCTTACTCACTTTACTCACTTCAAGAAAGCTGCCTTCACTTTGGCGGAAGTCCTGATAACCCTCGGCGTTATTGGCATTGTTGCCGCAATGACTATCCCGACACTCATAAACAAATATCAGGAACGAGTCACCGTCACCAAAGTCAAAAAAATGTATTCAACACTTAATCAAGCTATCAGGCTTGCCGAAGTCGAAAACGGACCCGTAAACACGTGGAATTTGCCGACAAACAAAAACGGCGGCAGTCAAAAATTCTACGAATATATAAAACCCTATTTAAAAGTTTCAAAAGAGTGTGTTGAAGATAATTCGGGGAATTGTTTTGATGCAAATACAGATTATTACTGGTTAAACGGAACCAAATGGAAAGATCCTAATACCAATTATGGCACTGAAAATTATGCAAGAATTATTCTTTCGGACGGTTCACTGTTGTGGTTTAGGACAAATATGAGCAATGAGGGTTGTACTGAAACCAACCAATTATTATCAAATATTTGCGCACAGATTTGGTATGATGTAAACGGCAGCGCAAAGCCAAACACCTGTGGTAAAGATATTTTTTACTGGTTTCTTGCTTACGACAAAAAGTTTTACTTTGGGCAGGTAAGCGACAAATGCTACCTTGATAATTTGGGCGGTGGCTGTGCGGATTGGATTGTGAAACACGACAACATGGACTATCCCGCAACTAAGCCGACAGAGTAAATATTTGATAAATTTCTTCATCCGAAAGCTCTGTGATAATCTTTTCGCCTTCGTACACCGCCAAATCCGCAAGCTCTTTTTTGGATTTCAACATCTCGTCAATTTTTTCTTCAAAAGTTCCGAGCGTAATCATTCGGTGAACCATTACGTTTTTGTCCTGCCCGATACGGTAAGTTCTATCTGTTGCCTGATCTTCAACGGCAGGGTTCCACCACAAATCGTAATGAATTACGTTTGTCGCACTCGTAAGGTTCAAACCCGTTCCGCCTGCTTTTAGTGACAAAATCATAATCTTTGTATCATCATCGTTTTGGAATTTATTAATAAGTTCTTCTCTTTGCGGAACGGTCAAAGAACCGTGGAAGAAAAGCGGTTCTGTGTTGCATTCCTGTGCAATAATTTTCGTTAAAATCTCGCCCATTTCTTTATATTGGGTAAAAATCAAAGTCTTTTCGCCGTTTTCCAAAATGCTTTGTATCGTAGAAAGGCATTTTTCAAGTTTACCCGACTGTTCAACGCCCATTTCGCCCGATTTTAAGAACTGATAAGGGTGATTGCAAATCTGTTTGAGTGCCGTTATAAGTTTGAATATATTACCGCGTCTGTTTATCCCCGTAAATCCGCTTATTTTTTCCATCATTTCGTTTAAAGTCTTTTCATACAAGACAGCCTGAGGTTTAGAAAGGTAGCAGTATTCGTTCATAACCATTTTTTCCGGCAAATCGGTAATGACGTTTTTGTCGGTTTTCAAGCGTCTTAAAACAAACGGCGAAACCGACATTTTTAATTTTGCCGCGCGGGAGGTTTCTTTAAACCTTTCAATAGGGATTGCATAACTCTTTTGGAAATCTTTTAGAGAGCCTAAGTAACCTTTGTTGATAAAATCAAAAATACTCCACAATTCGGTCAATCTGTTTTCAACGGGCGTACCTGTCATAGCGATTTTAACATCCGATTTAAGCATTTTGATAGCAAGAGTTTGCGCCGTGTCAGGGTTTTTGATATTTTGGGCTTCATCAACTATAATTACACCCCACTCGTGCTTTTTCAATTCTTCAACGTCAATTCTCATGATTGCATAGGTCGTCAAAATTATATCGTGCTTGACGTCAAGCTGTCTGTCAGAACCGTGATACACCGTAACGTCCAAATCGGGTGCAAACATTTCAAGCTCTTTTTTCCAGTTGCCCATTAAAGTCGTCGGACAGATAACAAGAACGGGTTTGGTGAGCATATTTTCTTCTTTCATCTTCAATAAAAGACTTATGACTTGAATTGTTTTACCAAGCCCCATATCGTCAGCCATACAAGCACCAAATCCCTTTGTAATATTTGTCCAAAGCCATTTTAAACCTACTTTTTGATAAGGTCTTAATTCACCCTTCAACAATTCGGGAACGGAAACATCAACAGGCTTTGTAAAGTCTTTTATAACCCGTGCGAACGCATCGTCGTAATCAAAATCATATTCGTTAATTTGACCCGACATCGCCGCATGTATCAATTCCATTCTTGACATTGATTTGAGGTTGGCTTTTGCAATTTGCTCAAATATCTTTTTGCTCTCTTCTTTGTCAACAAGGACGTATTTATTTTTGTATTTTATAAGCCCCGTGCTGTTTTCAACGAGTTTGTTAAATTCTTCGACCGAAATTTTGTCGTTGCCGATAGCGATTTCATAAGAAAAATCAAGAATGTCGTCAAGCGAAATCGCAGAAGCCGAACTGCTGTTGAATAAATCCGCCAAGTCTTTTGAGCGCGATGCCTTAACTTTAGCATTAATTGAGGCTCTTGGAACAACCACGTTAACAAGTTCTTCGGGCAGTACAACTTCTATTTGCGCTTTTTGAAGATAATATGCCGTTTGAGTAATGATTTTATAAACTTCATTCAGGTTTAAATCAAGTGCGAGTTTTTCTTCATCCTCAAACAAATCCTCCAATTCGGGCATATAGCGGATTGCGTAATTGAGTTGTTTTTCGACTATGCGAGAAATATCCGCAGAACTTGCCCCAAAGACTTCTTCATCGGTATAGAGTTTATCAATCAAAACGCTTTCGCCTGTTTTGCGGTTTTTAATATGAACTTTCAAGCGGAAAAGTTCATCTTCAATTCTGTCAATTTTGAAAAACGGTATGACATCGTATTTACCGAGGTAAAGTTCATCAAACCATTGAGAAAAGCTTTCTGCGATATCAAGCCCTTTCATAACCGAGCGCTGTTCAAGGTCTTTAATCATATAGGTGCCTGATTTGACGTCTTTGAACCTGTAAGCTTTTATGCTTAAAAACTTGTAGAGAACATAATTTAGGTAGTTATAAATAAAATCGTAAACAAAATTTTTCGGTTTCTCGCCTTTAATAAAGAGGTTATCAGGCATGTTTTCTTCAAACTGATTTATTATCCGTGCAAGCTGTTGGTTAGAAATAATCGGCTCGTAAACAATTCTGAACATCTGCCCGTGGGTTTTTACGGTCGGGATGAAGTAAAGTTTTTCGATAAGCTTCATTACAAAATAGGTAAGCTTATTCATATAGATAAAAGTCGGGCTTAAATCGTCAAGATTAACTATATTACCGAACCCGCCAAAGTAATCTAAGACCAAATCAAGCGCCATAAAGTATCCGACATCTTTTCCCAAAACCTGTGATTGGAACCTGAAAAGCGAGCCTTTAGATTTTAAGTAATACTGAAAATTGTTTGTCGGTGTGACGAAAAAAGATAACTTGTTGTTTTCGTTAATAAGATAGAAATTTGTATTTCTTGCGGGAGTGTAGGGGCTTAAAAACACGCCTTCAAATTCATCTTCAACAATTTGATAAATCATGCTCAAAGTGTATCGAAAGTCTTTATTTTTAAACCCCTCGGGATTTTCACTTAAATTAAAGAACAGCTCGTCAACATTATTCTTTTTAAAAGCAAAATCAATTTCCATATCTATCCTATTAAAGAATCGCAAGTCATTTCTTTCGGTTTTTCAATCCCGAAAAGCTGTAACACGGTCGGTGCGATGTTACACAAAGCGCCGTCCTGTTTCAATTTTGTACCTTCGGGCGCATTGATTAACACAAACGGAACCATATTTGTTGTATGAGCCGTCTGCGGTTTGCCAGTTTTTTCGTCAACCATAACTTCGGAATTTCCATGGTCAGCCGTCAAAAGCATTACTATATTGTGTTTTTTGCATTCTTCGGCAATTTTTCCGACACATTCGTCAACAACGGAACATGCTTTTGTTGCGGCGGGGATTACGCCCGTATGCCCGACCATATCGGGATTTGCAAAGTTTACGAGTATAAAACCGTACTCTTCATTGTTAATTGCGCCCAAAACTTTATCACAAACCTCATACGCGCTCATCTCAGGCTGCATGTCGTAAGTTGCGACTTTCGGAGAGGGAACAAGAACACGAGTTTCGTCGGGTTGAGGTTCTTCCACACCGCCGTTGAAGAAGAATGTAACGTGTGCATATTTTTCGGTTTCCGCCGTTCTAAACTGTTTTATACCGTTTGCCTGCAAAACATCACCCAAAATATTTACAAGATGCTCTTTTTCAAACGCAATCGGGAAAGTAAATGTTTCATCATAGGGCGCCATTGTTACGTAGCAAATGTTTTTGAGAACTTTTTTCCTATCAAATCCCGTAAAATCTTTGAAATTAATTGCTTTTGAGATTTCTCTGGCTCTGTCGGGGCGGTAATTGAAGAAAATAATAGAATCGTTATCGTGTATTCTTGAGTCTTCACCGCCAATGACCGTCGGGAGGACAAATTCGTCGTTGTCGCCTCTTGCGTAAGACTCTTTAACTGCATCGATTGCAGAATTGCTGTGTTCGCCCTCACCTAAAAGTAAAGCGTTATAACCTTTTTCGACACGTTCCCAGCGGTTATCCCTGTCCATTATGTAATAACGTCCGATAACCGTTGCAACGGGCGGAAGATTATATTTTTTGAGTTCATCTTCAACAATTTGCAAGAATGTGCAAGCTGATTGAGGCGGCGTATCTCTGCCGTCCAAAAATGCGTGCAGGTAAACTTTTTTCAACCCTTCATCAGCAGCAAGTTTAATCAAAGCAAGCACATGGTCTAACGATGAATGCACACCGCCGGTTGAAACAAGCCCGTAGATATGCAGTGCGGAATTGTTTTTCTTTGCATGGTTTACAGCCATTAAGAATTTTTCGTTTTTGAAAAACGAGCCGTCTTTAATTGCGTTATTAATCCTTGATAAATCTTGATAAACAATTCTGCCGGCGCCCAAATTCAGGTGACCGACTTCGCTGTTGCCCATTTGCCCTTGCGGAAGCCCGACGTATTCGCCGTCTGCGTGAAGTTTTGTAAATAATTCTTCTTTTTCCAATCTGTCAACATTAACGGGGTTTGCAAGACGTGTTGCATCGTATTTTTCGGAGCCTTCAGATATGCCCCACCCGTCCATAATACATAATAATACTCTCATTTTTGTTCCCTTCAATGGAAAAATTGTACCAAAAACAATTTATAATTACAATAGTCTAATACATAATTTGAACATGAACGGTTCTTGTGCGGGCTTTGTTGTCAAAATCAACGAGAACGATTTGCTGCCACTGCCCGAGCTGCAAAGCGCCGTCTAAAAGCGGAACCATTGTTGAATTACCGACGATTGATGCTCTTATATGCGCATAGCCGTTGCCGTCATGCCACATTTCATCGTGGTGGTAATTTTTATCGACAGGTGCGATTTTTTCCAAAGCCTCGGGCAAATCCACCAGAAGTCCCGGTTCAAATTCAATATTCGTAACGGATACCGTGCTTCCTGCGACATAAACAAACACAACGGCATTTTGAAGCGAATGCCTGTAGACAATATTTTTAACCTCGCCTGTTATGTCAATAATATCGGTATTGCCTTTGGTATGAACAATAAATTTGTCGTTAATGAGTGTCAAATCTGATATCTCCGCGTTTTACTATTTTTCTGCCACGTGAATAAGTTGAATAAGGTATATCTTTATTGATTAATGCCCTGTAATCTTCGCCGACATCAAGTTTAAAGACGTTGAAATCAGCGTCTTTGCCGACCTCAATAGTTCCTGTCAAATGGTCAAGTCTTAAAATTTTTGCAGGATATACGGTCAAATATTTTATGATTTCCAAAATATCAAGCCCATTGCTGTTTTCAACGGCAAGTTTGAGCAGGCTGTAATCTCCGTCAAAACTTTGCGCCGAAAATCCGAAATTTGTGCCAAAGTTTTTTATTACCGTTTCAAAATCGAGTTTTTTTGAACAAATCTCATCGGAATATTTGGGCTGATAAACAAATTTTGCGTCCGATTGAGCGAGGCGGTTAATGTTGTCTTTTGACAAATAGTTTGCGTTAACTGCAATTACTTTATTTGAAAGCACTTTGAGTTTTTCCAAATATGTAACGGGGTCGATATCTTTTTCGTAGGGTGAAACTTTTCTGAACCCCATAAATTTGTGCAGGATGTCGATATCTGAAAATCCATGCTCAAGCCATTCCATTTCGTCTTTGGATTCTGCAAAACGTGTCATAATGAGCATGTTGTGTTTTCTGCAATATTTAGAGAAAAGTTCCCACAATTTTTTGTGAACGCCCGAGATTGAATGGAGCATGATGCCGATGTGGGTGTTTTCGCCTTTGTGAAAAACGTAATTTTCCACTTTAGAACGAAGCGCTTTAAAAACTTTTTTACTTTTATCCGAGCTGTCGGCAAAAACTTCAAAGAAAAGGTAATTTTTTATGGGTGCTTTGTTAAGAATTTCAAAGTACTTATCTTCTTTGGAAACTTGAGCAATACAGGTTGCACCTGCTCTGACTGCCGCATTAAGCCCGTCGTTAAACGATTTTATCTTGTCGTTTCTGTCAAACACAAAGTATTTGCAAATAATATCAGCCCATTTGCGACTATAGCTTTCGGGTTTTATACCTGCAAAGTTGTAGTTTTTAGAGAAAGTACGGTAAGCGTTTTTCAGTTTATTTTTAATCCCATGCGGTTTAATTTTGCCCAAATCGGTGTACTGAAATTGAGAGAGCAAATCGACAAACCCGGGGGTGACAACGCAGTTTCCAAGGTCTTTAACAATTTTTTCTTCAAATTTAGAAGTGTCGGAATTTGGGATAATATCAACGAATTTGCCCTCATCGACTACAAGTGCCATATTTTCAAGCACTTCGCCCGTTGATGTAATTATCCATCTGGATTTGTAACACTTCATTTTATACCCCTTTAAGTTAAGGATAGCAAAATAAAAGAGAAAATGCAAATAACAAAGTGACAAAAATAAAAAACATGGTATAATAAGAAAGAGGTGAAAGATGAGAGAATTAATTTCCAAAAATCAAAGGATGATAATAGTACCAAGCGATTTCAAGTTTGCGAATAAAGGTACTGTAACGGAAGTCATGCCAGACGGCTTTAAGCTTGAGCTTGAGTACGAGCCGGAAGGGATATTGCGAAGCAATTATTGTGAATTTTATACACAAACCGGGCATGGAACGTTGTATTTTGATTCTTATGCAAAAGAGATAGACGGCAAGACACTTATTATTGCAAGTCCTGCCAAACACAAGTTTTTACAACGCCGCCAATACACCCGTATCAAATACATACTTGATTTAGATTTGTTAAGCGAGAACAAGACGGACAAAGTCACGACGCTTGACATATCGGCAGGCGGTATGAAGTTTAAGACCCATGATAATATAAATATCGAAGGCGAATACAAAATTACTCTGCCGCTTTCTGAGGAGCAGAATGTAGAATGCATGTTTTCACCAATAAGAATAGAGAAAAACGGTGAAGGCGGTTTTACTGTTTCAGGTCAATTTGAATACCACTCAAGCCATGACAAGATGCTTTTGACGCAATATTGTGCAAAGCGCAGTATAGAGATTAAGAACAAGTAGTTATGAGTCTTATAAAGCTTTTAAAAAAGCGGGTAAAAAAAATTCTTTTTACTACTCCGTCACATTCGCAAAACTTATATTTATATAAACCGTTAAAGCCTATGTATAAGCTTGACATATCGGAAACCGAGGCGCATAATCCGCAAGAGGCTTTAAATAAGGCGCAAGAGCGGGCAAGAAAAATTTACGGCACTGTTTCTACGCTGTTTTTAACCAACGGTTCAACAAGCGGGATAATAGCATCTGTACTGGCATGTACAAATCCGGGGGATAAAGTTTTGATTAATTCAAATGCGCATCCGTCACATTTGAATGCGGTCAAACTTGCCGGTGCGATTGCCATTTTTTATGAAAATGAAATTGACGACGAATGGGGCGTTGAACTTGAAACCAAGCCTGATGTGATTGAAAGGTATTTCAAAACTTATGACATAAAAGCGCTTATTGTAACATCTCCCACCTATGAGGGGATAGTGTCTGATATAGGGAAAATCAAGCGGCTTTGTGAGAAATATGATGTTTATTTAATTGTTGATGAGGCGCATGGGGCACTCTATCCTTTTTCAAAGCGGCTGCCTGAAAGTGCGGTTAATACTGCAGATTTTACTGTTCAATCGTTACACAAGACGGCAGGCGGGCTTAACCCGACGGCACTTTTGCATTCAATGTGCAATTTGAATATCAAAAAAGCACATGCCATGATAAATACCACATCACCATCGTATCCGCTTTTAGCATCTATTGAGGCAAATATAAACTTTTTAAACAGCAGAAAAGGTAAACGAAAACTTGACCGGCTTATTGACGAATGCGAACAATTACGTGAAGAATGCGAGGGGTGCGAGTTTTTTGGTGACGACCCGACAAAGATTCTTGTCAAAGTTGACGGTATGACGGGCGAGGAATTGTCCGAGTCGCTTTATAATGATTTTGGGATTGAAGATGAAAAGACGAACGAAAAGTCAACAATGCTTTTGTGCGGGTTAGGTACGCAAAAAATAAAAAGGTTAAAAGAAGCACTAAAATCTTTGTAACGATTTGTTAACAAACCGTTTAAAATATTAAAGTTAATGAAGAAAAGAGCCGTAAGTCATAGTATAGGAAAGGACCCAAACTATGGGAATGGCAGCTTCACAAGCAAGATTATTATCAATCACCTCTCGTATGGCTGACAACGAGCTGAGGGCTCAGATTGTCAACAATTCGAAGATGCGTCTTGCAACAGAAAGTGCCAAAGTAAGTGAAGAATACGTATCTGCTCTAAATTCATCTACTATGATGATGTCAAATTATGATAGCATAGGCAACAGTCAATTCCAAAAGTTAACGTATAATGCCTTGACGCAATACAGTCCGCACAACAACCAGTACGGGCTTATTGATGCGAACGGAAAGATTTTGGTATCTGAAAGAGAATCTAATATTTTCAAAGCCGCTGATGGCGATTTGAACAAATATTTAGAATCGCATGGCTTGGAATACGGCTGCAGTTACTTTGACAGAGATACAAATACATTCGGCGGGAACAGCGTAACACTCGAAAGTCCTGATGAAAAAACCGGCGAAATGTTCAATTTAGGCAGCTACTCGATAGACGAGTTAAAAGCAATGTATGAAGGCGGCGAAAATACTAACCACGTCGGTTATGACAAAGCTTTGCAGTCTACACAATACGCAAACTATACAGATTTGCAAAATACTTTTGAAGCAGCAAGCAAAAAACTGGAGCAACTCATAGCAGATGATATTGAGGAGCTATACTTTGGAACTAACAGTCTTTATAAATCAACATTGAATGAGCTTCAAGAGACCGATAATCCGTGGGATGTCTATACAAAGTTCTTAAATGGTGTATTTGGCACAAACATTTATGATACCAGTAAATCTGTAGGCGCTCCCAGTAACGCAAATCAAAGTGTAATTCAATATATATTTGATGAAGATAATTCTAAGTGGGTAAATAAAGATGACAATAATGGCACTATAGCATACTGGCGACTTCAAAACGGTACGGATGCATCCGGTAAATCTACATTTAACCAATTCATTGACAGTGTTTTAATAGATTACGACCCAAAATCTACTGAAAAGGTTAAGGAAACTGAAGAAAACACCCTCGTCAAATCAGGCGGTAAGGTTTACATGGGTGAATATACAGTTACAGAAGACGGCAAAAAAGTATATGAATACGTACTGGAATATCAAACAGGTGGTTGGCTTGTTAAGTTTAACCCCGAATTTGCCGAAGCAATGAAGGAAACCAATGAGGACGGTTCTGAAAGTGAATACTCAAGAACGTACAGCGGCCAATACGCAGCGCTTACCACTACTGGCGTATTCATGTCAGCTAAGGATCAAAACACACCACCGTCATTTTCTGCCACTTATACTGAAACATTTGGTGATGGTACAGAATATCATCATAGAGAATATGGTCCGACAAGTTATACCGAGTATTATGATACCCGAAACTATGGCGGCAACAAAGAATGGATGAAAGAAGCTTTAAGAAGCCTTGTTCAAGAAAAACTCATAAACTTTAAGAACGGACTTTTTAGCGCTATAAAAGAGAAGTACGCAGAGACAAAATACGATGCCGACCCTACAAGCGCAGTCGGTCAAGCATACAAAAATTATATAGACGCACGGAGCGCATTGATTGATTTTGTTTATGGTGAAGGAAAGTCAGAAGAAACTAACTACACTGATAACGCAGACAACATGCTTGACCCCGGCTGGATTATAGAAAACAGCGGCTCTTTCCCGCCAGGTGAGAATTTCCAAAACGTTAAAGACATTTTCGTTTTGGATGCCCTGTTTGCTAAATACGGCGAACCTAAATGGGGTTGGACTGATACAACAGAAGCGGCAGTCACTGGAGGAAACCCCGACGCTAAAGTTGATTGGTACACTAACTTGTTTAACCGTATGAAAAAAGGATTTAAAGTTATTGAAGACGGACTTGCCTCAAGCAACGAGTGGATTCAATTCGCTTTCGAAAGCGGAATAGTTTCCATGGAGCAGGTTGATAAAAATAATAACTGGACTTCCTTAATCTATACAAGCTGCTCCGATATCACCGAAAATACAGACGAACTCGCTATCACAAAGGCTGAAGCTAAATACAAAAGAGCCATGAACGATATCGAAAATAAAGATAAAAGATTTGACGTTGAATTGAAAAATATCGACACCGAACATAACTCACTACAAACAGAATACGAATCCGTTAAATCAGTTATAGATAAAAATATCGAACGTACATTTAAAATGTATTCATAAGATATAAAGATTATGTAAGGAAATCAAAAAACATGTAAAATTTGCATTATAATAATAAAAAAGGAGATTATAATGCAATCACTTAATGAAATCTTAAATAAGTTAGAAAACGCCGATAACTCTACTAAAAATGAACTGGAAAATATTCTGGTTAACTTCGGTTCCTCAGCCGTTCCGGTACTCGTCGATGAATTACAAGTTGTACGTGGCATTAAACGCGGCGTTGTCGCTATGACATTAATCAGAATTGGCGATGCCTCGGTTAAATACCTCCAAAAAGCCGCTAAAATTAACAAAGACTTTAAATGGATGGCTGAATACCTGATTAGAGAAATCGAAGGAGCTAAATTGGCGTAACAAAATAAATTTTAACATATATATTCACTTTATTCATTTATATCGGCGAAAGCCGATTTTTTTTGTGTTAATATTTTTATATGAAATCTATGGATTATACATGCCTTTTTGGCGGCGGTGCAATCCGCGGCGTTGCTTACGTCGGAGCAGTTAAAGCCCTTGAAGAAATCGGTATTAACCCCAAAAATATCGCCGGCTCCTCCGTCGGCTCAATCGTAAGCGCACTCCTTGCCGTCGGCTACAGCGCCGACGAACTTAAACAAATCTTTTTAGGCGTAAACTTCGATTTATTCAGAGATTTCCACCTCGGACTTGGGCCTAAATTCGCACTAAGTAAAGGTGAACTGTTCCTTGACTGGGTTCGTGAACTCATTGAATCTAAATTCTATGGCGAAAACTACATAAAAGGCAAAAATAAAGCCGTAACCTTCAACGATATTAAAAAAAATTTAATCATAATCACAACCGACCTTTCTAACTTCGGATGCAAAGAATTTTCAAAATCACAAACCCCCGATTTTGAAATCGCCTCCGCCGTCAGAATATCTTGCAGCATGCCCGGGCTTATGAAACCCGTTGAATACAACAATACCCTGCTTGTCGACGGCGATTTGCAAAAAAGCATGCCCATGTGGAAACTTTCAAAAAGCATGCCTTTTGAAGATGAAAGAGTACTGGAATTTAGATTGGAAGGTGACTTTGACGGCACCGACAAAAATGCACTGGATTACATGAATACTATCTACACATGCATTACCGCAATGTGCACTTCTTATATCGCAAACACTTACGGCAAAAAAGACAAATTCGATTACATAGTGATTAACACCGGCGACGTTATAGTCGTGGACTTCAATTACCCGAAAGAAAAACGCGAAGAATTAATCGAAAGCGGTTACAGGCAAACAATCGACTACTTTAAAAAAAAACTCCCGCTTAAAAAAGACAGCCTTTTGACTCGATACTACACACTTGATAAATCACTTAAATACTCTAAAAAATTACTCGAAAAGAAAAAAATCGCCAAAACTAAACAATCAATGTGCGAAATGTTCGTTAATTTGTGCGAAGATAAGGAATTTATCGACAGTGCAATATTCAAAAAAATCAAACAGTTTTACAAAGAATTTACGAAAAACATTAAACATCCGGCGCTTTTTGGCAAAGCGAGCCTGAAAAATTACGACGAATTGCTTGATAAATTCAGCCATATCGTAAAAGAGGTTGACGAAAGAATTTACGAAATGGAATCATATTTGATTAAATTTCCTATTTGACAACAAAGCGTTTTTGGCATAACATAAAAATTACGGGCTCCAGTGGCGGAATCGGTAGACGCGTTGGACTTAAAATCCAATTGGGTGAATAGCTCAGTGCCAGTTCAAGTCT
>CANQML010000044.1 GCA_947624935.1 Candidatus Gastranaerophilales bacterium | reverse complement strand
TCGGGAGAGGAAATGTGTAAAAATTCCCTCTCCTATTGGAGAGGGTAAGGGAGAGGTTTTATTATAATTGCAGAGGCAAAGGAAGAAAAGCCCTCACCACATTAGGAGAGGATTGTATAATAAAAATTTGACGCATACCCATATTAACGCTATAATTGTCCCATGGATAAAAAAATTATTCGTGCTCGTAATCTTAGAGTTAATCAAACTCCACAAGAACTTAAATTGTGGAATTTGTTAAGAGCTCGTAAATTCCATAACCTAAAATTTCGTAGACAATACCATATTGGGAATTACATTGTAGATTTTATTTGTCGTGAAAAAAAAATAATAATCGAAATTGATGGCGGACAACATAACTTTGATGAAAATGTTTTGTATGATAATAACAGAACAGAGTTTCTTCACTCCAAAGGTTATAAAGTTATCAGATTTTGGAATAATGATATTGATAATAACTTAGAGGGTGTTTATGCAGAAATAGAAAAGTTTTTATAGTGAAAAGAGCCCTCACCTGCAGTTGTAACACTCGTAAACTCGTGAACAACTGCTTCCTCTCCAAATCAGGAGAGGAATTGTGCAGCTGGTTCCCTCTCCTAGTGGAGAGGTCTAGGGAGAGGGTTTGTCTAAATAACAGTAGCAATTCACAAAGCCTAATTAAAGTAACCGACTTAACGTCTTATCGTCTTAACGTCTTAACGACTTCTAAGAAAGCCGCCTTTACGTTAGCAGAAATACTGATAACCCTTGGCGTTATCGGTATTGTCGCCGCGATGACAATCCCGAATCTCGTTCAAAACTACGAAAAAAAACTGCTTCAAGTTCAGCTCAAAAAAGTTTACAGCGAATTAAGTCAAATAAATCAATTGTTTGCTATTGACCATAATGGTGAAAACATGTGCGAATTTGATCAATATTCAAATACCTATTATGATTCTAATGGACATATTCAATACCGTTCAAGACTTCCTGAAGAATTTGCAAAATATTTGAAAAAAGGTACAGTAGCAAATTTGAGTTCAGGTCGTACAAAGATGATGGATGGAAATATATTTCCACTTGCAAGCTTTGGCTATTATTTTGATGACGGAAAGTATACAGATATGCAAGGAAGGTTTTATTATTTTGAATTTTCAAATGCTGAAACAAATAAGTGTCCTATAATTACGGTTGATATCAACGGGCTTAAAAAACCTGATAAAATGGGGTATGATGTTTTTGCATTCCGACCGACAATAGACGGTCGACTTATACCACTCGGCAATAAAAATGCTAATCCATCAGATAATATAATGAATAATGAGTCTGCTGTTGACACATGCAAATATGAATTAAATGCAAGAAATAATGGTTTTGGGTGTGCATATTTTGCAGTAAATGACATAAGCCCTGAGGACGAAACCAAAAGTTATTGGAAAAATTTTCTAAAGTGATTAAACAGCTCAGGGAGAGGATTTTGACGGTTACCGTGGACTCCACAAAGGAATAAGTATGGGTGTAATGACAATTGACCCATCTGCCCCCTCACCCCAGCCCTCTCCCGTGGGGCGAGGGGGTATATTCTAATAACCGTGGCACTCCACAGAGCCTAATTAATGTAAAGGACTTAGCGCGAGCGAGCAGAGGGCGAGCTCTGTCGTCGAAAATGACAAAGTCATTGCAGACGACAAGCGCAGACCCGTTTAACGCGAGCGAGCAAGACTTCGCTTATTGGCTTATTCACTTATTCACTTGAAACGAACTTAACGACTTATCGTCTTAACGTCTTAACGACTTTAAAAAAGTTCTTTCACGCTCGCAGAATTGCTTATTACCCTTTTTCCATTCACATAAATTAACATTTTTTACCTAAAATCTGTTTTTAAAACATGTTTCTGCTATGATAGTAACAGACCGAAAAATAGCACTTGAAAGGAATTAATTTATGAAGAAAATATGGTTGGTACTGTTTATACTCCTGTTTAACGTTCAATTTGCACAGGCGGTGAATGTTGACGCTATGATGGATAAATATATCGCTCCCGTTTTTGACGGTATTGCCGATATTATATTTTTCCCAATCACTATCGGCACATCGCATGTACCTTTAATCATATTTTGGATTTTGTTTGCAGGAATTTTCTTTACGCTTTATTTCAAAGGGATTTCTGTTTGGGGGCTTAAACATGCCGTTGAAACAGTTGCTAAACCCGTTGATAAGGATTCGGAATCAAGCGGTGAAGTTTCTTCTTTTCAGGCGCTTGCAACGGCGCTTTCGGGAACTATCGGTATAGGAAGTGTTGCAGGTGTTGCTATTTCAATATCAATCGGCGGTCCCGGCGCTGCGTTTTGGATTTTTATAGGTGCGTTGCTTGGGATGTCAATCAAGTTTATGGAAGCAACATTAGCCGTTAAATACAGACGGTTTAACCTTGACGGCTCTGTTTCGGGTGGTCCCATGCACTATATCGCACACGGGCTAACGCGTAAAAAACTCAGAAAACTCGGTCAGCCGCTCTCTGCTATTTTTGCCGTTCTTTGTATCGGCGGTGCGATTTCGGGCGGTAATATGATTCAGATTAACCAGTCAGCGCACCAGCTTGTGCATATTACGGGCGGTGAAAGCAGCTTCTTACACGGTTATACTTGGATTTTCGGACTTTTGATTGCCGTTTTGGTTTGGCTGGTCGTTGTCGGCGGGATTAAAAGTATAGCTAAAATCACGACTATCCTTGTTCCGACTATGTGCTTTTTGTATATAGGTGCGGCTTTAGTTGTTATTTTGGCAAATTTTGCAAACATTCCGCACGGAATTATCACAATCGTTAAAGAGGCATTTTCGCCGCATGCCGTTGCAGGCGGGGTTTTCGGTACAATAATTATCGGTTTAAGACGTTCGGTTCAATCAAACGAAGCCGGAACGGGCGCTGCGGCTATCGCTTACGCTACGGTTAAAACCAACGAGCCTGTATCTCAAGGCTTTGTGGCATTATTAGAAACATTCTTGACAGGTATTTTATGCTTGTTAACTTCTTGCGCAATCCTGTTTTCGGGAACTTTTGTTATGGGCGCACAGGGAATTTCCGGTATTGAACTTGCATCAACCGCTTTTCAATCCGTAATTTCTTTCTTCCCCTATATTCTGTCTTTGGTTGTAATTTTGTTTGCGCTGTCAACCTTGATTTCTTGGTCTTATTACGGTCAAAAGGCTTGGAACTTCTTGGTGGGTGAAGGTAAAAAACGCAACCTGTCTTTTGATATAATATATTGTGCGTTTATTATTATCGGTTCTGCGATGAATGTGGGTTCTGTTATTTATATTACGGATGCCATGATGATTGCAATGTGCGTTCCAAACATCATAACACTTTATATTTTAGCGCCTGAAATTAAACGCGATTTGAGAGATTATTGCAAACGCCACAATGTAGGCAAATTTGTCGGTATGAACAGATGAAAATTCTTGTAACCGATGATTCTCAGGGTTGGGTAAATCATCACGTCTTTAATATAAAATATTTTGTTAAAGATGCACGGGTTTTGACCGCAAACAGTGCAAAAGAGGCGGATAGAATTTTGTCTACAAATATTGATGAGCCGTTTGATTTTATATTTACCGACATGCAAATGGAGTCTGATTTTTTACCGTTAAATGCGGGTGAATGGCTGATTAAGCAGGCACAATTTTACCCCGAATACAAAAATTCAAGGATTGTGATTATATCTGCAAGCCCTGTCATTGAAAAGCTCGCCGAAAAATACGGGGTTGAATTTATCCCCAAAAAGCTTTGCCAAACAACGGAACCCTACAGACAAATTTTGTTGGGATGAATGTTGTTAAGCCCGCTTGTCAAAGTTTTTAGGCTGTAACCCCATTTGAGCGGGGATTTTTCAAAATATTTTTCTATCAAATCGTAATAATATTTTGTATCGGCGGATTTCAAATGACCTATTAAAAGCTCAATCGGGAGGTTTCCCGCCCCTCTGCCTATGCCAAAAGCCGTCGCATCAACGCTAAATGCACCCAATTCTATTGCCTTTAGTGTGTTTGCAAAGGCAAGCTGGAGGTTGTTATGCCCGTGAAAACTTATATTTTCAAACCCTAAATCCTGAAGTTTTTTATAGTAATATTCAACGTCATCAGGCGTAAAAGTTCCCCAGCTATCGGCAAAATAGATTGATGTTATGCGGTTTTTGTTCTGCCAATTTTTAAGCGGGGTGAAATCTTTGATTTTATCGACATTCATTAAATGCAAAAAAGTTTCAAAGCCTTCAAGCTGTTCTATAATTTCAATCCCTTTTTCGATTTCGTCGCTGTGGCAGGCAACTCGAACGGCAAAATCCCCCGATTTAAAAAGGTTTTTGTCAAAATCTTTTGCATCTGCCATTAAGACGATTTTTGTTTTGCCTTTCGGTAAAATTTCATCTGGGCAGTGTGAATAAAGTCCGCCCGTATGTTTGCGGTATCCTATTTCAAAATAGTCCACGCCGCTTTTTTCGGCGCTCAGGTAAGCTTCATCCGCCAAATTTTTGTCAAAATTCCAATCGCAAAGATGCCCGCCATCTCTAATTGTACAATCAAGTATTTTTGTTGAATTTTTGCCGCTGACGAGTGCTTTGGCTTTTAAAAAAGCCTTTTCGTCAAAGTTTTTGACGATTTTTCGCGCATAAGAACCGACCGAAATTCCGTTATATTTGATGTCGCAAAGTTTTGCAAGTTTTGCGGTTTTGGTGTTTGTTCCGCCCGAAATCAAAAGATAGACGGGCAAATCTTTGACTAATTGAGCTGTTGCAACTGCCTGCAAAGTCGTTTTGTAATTGTCACATCCGCCGCTCATGGCTATTCCGTCTGCTTGAATTATTGTTGTGTAAGGTTTTCTTATTGACGTTAAATGTTTTATTCGTTCAATAAATTTTTCGTCACTCAAATTCTTTCGGCTTATGCAAAGGCTCAACATTCCGTCAAAAACGCTGTTTAAATAATTCCATTTTTCTTCGACAGCTCTATCGTTTAGACTGTCTGCGTGAAGTTCTATGCAGTCAACTCCGATTTTTATTAATGGCGGTATGATTTCTTCAAGATTTTTTTCTTGCGGAACTAATTTTATGGCATTTTTCGGACATCGAGTTACGCATTTTCTGCAGCCTATACATTTTTTTGTGTCAAATACCGCTTCGCAATCACACATATTGCATTTGTCGCATTTTTCATTGTCAACAATTGCTTTATCAATATGCGGATCGCCTTTTATTCCGATACTTACGCAAATATAGCCGTCGCCTTTTAAAGTTTTCTTTGCGGTTTCAAGTATTTCGACCGATGCGTTTATGTCAAAAAATTTGCACCCTGCTTTTGAATAGATTTTTATAAGGTTTTCGACCTCGTTGGCATCTTCATTTCCCGCCCCGCACACGAGCTTGAAACAATTTCCGCTTTCCAATAAATCCTTTAACATTATCTCACCATATAATTGTAGATAATTTGAGATGCCTTAACAATAAAATCTTTTCCCAAAACCGAGTTATGCGGGCGGTTTGCAAGAATTACGACAATGTATTTTGTGCCATTTGGGGCAAAAACAATTCCCGCATCGCCGAGCATTTTACCTATATCGCCTGTTTTGTGGACAAACAAGGCACCTTGACCTAAGCCTGCACCTATAAGTCTGTTGTTGTGAACATGCCCCATATAGTCAAAGATTTTTTCTTTTGAAGATATATCTAAGAATTTGGGGTTATTGTCAATATTATAAAGCATTGTAGCCAAGTCACGCGCCGTTGTGTGGTTGTTGCCCGTAATATCCGGAAGCCACGTTTGTACATAAGTGTCTTTCAAGCCCCATTGTCTTATGGCACTATTCACATCAGTCATGGAACCCAATTTTGCCATAATCATATTGGTTGCGGAATTGTCGGATTCTGTTATCATAAGACGCGCAAGATTGTCAATTGTCCATGTTGAATTTTCACCCTTAAACTGCAAACTGCCCGAACCTTCCGCTCTGTAATAATCCGTCAGTGTCATTTTTTCATCCAACGTCAGCTGGTTTTTCTCAATTGAACGGAATAGGTCAATTAAAACAGGAATTTTTATAATACTTGCAGCAGAATAAATTTCTGATGCGTTAACGTCTGCAAACTTTTCCGTATCATACTGCCAGACAAAAACCGACGGCTTAACCGAAGGGTATTGCGCCATTAAATTTTTTAGACTGTTTTCTAAATCCGTCAATTCATAAGTTTCGGGAAGCTTTTGCATATCAGGTTTTTTGACCTGCGCCCCCGTTAAATATCTTTCATTAAACAATAAATCATTAGAAAGATAATTTGCTGTCGGGAATCTCAAACCGTAATAATCAACTTCTATTGCGCTGTAAGGTGAACCTTTCAGCAAAGATTTTGTAACTCTTTGAAATCCCAAAGGCATTATAAAAACGGCAATCAAAGTCAAAAGCAATACAGATATTACTGTATGTAAATAGTTTGTCCGTTTTGGAACAGGTACTCTTCTTTTTAGTGTTTTTACCTGTGCCGTGTACGGCTGGTATGATATTTCGGCATAGTATTGCCTGCTTTTCGGTAATGCTTGCGGCATTTATTCCTCCCATATAAATTTTAAATCATATTATTCTTTTGGGCAAATAATTAACTTATGTTAAATTATGTTAAAAATCAGCAAAATTTTTTCTTCACAGGATTTAACACCGATATGAAAATATCAGGAAATATCCCCTTTATGTCTTCTCAAATTAATATTGTTTCCATGGCGGATAACCATGGAGATATTCTTGGTATTCCGCAGGTTATTGAAACTATAAAAAAGAATAAAGAAGATATTTTTGAAAAAAGTAATGAAAAAAGCACCGCAAATGTCTTGTCAATTGCAGGCGATTACTTTATGAATCCCGCAAAAAAAGGTTTGCTGACCAATCCGCAGTTTTCGCTTGGGGATGTTCAATATAATTTTTTGCTCAAATTAATTTATGATACCCAAATGGCATCGGGAAATAAAAATAACTTTACTGCTTTATACGGGTTTGGTAATCATTGTTTTGGCGCAGGCGACGAATGGCTTTTCAAAAAACTTAACCGTGCGCCTATGTATACTTTGACAACCAATATTGACCTTAAACATTCCAAATTGAAAAACGAACTTGAAAAATCAAAATTTACGGATTTTAAAATCCTTGAAATTCCCGATAGCAAAAATCCTAAATTGAAAAATCATATTTTATTTTTGGGTGTTACTATACCGAGTTATTATTACAACCCAGACACGATAAAACAAATCAAATTTTACGACGGAACATACAAAAACGATGCGGCTATTAACGAAGAAGACTTGAAGAAAACGATTAAAATTCTAAGAAATCATGTGAAAGAATTTAAAGATACTTACCCCGATGGCGCAGTAGTGATGCTTTCTCACATGGGAAACAAATTATCTCAAATTTTTGCCAAGAAAATTCCTGATATAAACCTGATATTAAACGGGCATGATCACAAAGAATTTACAACCGTAGCCGGTAAAACATTGATTCTTTCACATGGTCAAAATAATGATTTTTTTAACAATGTAAAAATCGTTTTTGATGATAAAGGGGAATTACAGTTTATCCGAAATACAAAATATAACACGCAACCTTATGCGCTTAAAGCCCGCAAAGATAAAGGGCTTCAAGAGTTCGTTCAAACCTCTTTGAGAAAAGATCTTGAGCCTTTGGTGTATTTTGACCAAAAATCCGGTGAATCCGAAGAAATGATTTTTGACAATACAATCAAATATAAAAATAATATTGTCGCAAACTACATTACAAGTGCAATCAAAGCCTCAGTAAAAGAAATTTATCCGCAAGTCGATTCTGTCGGGATACCATCATCAGTTATCCGAAACGGTTTGAAAAGTAACATTAACCGTACAACTTTTAACAACATAGACCTTTTGGATATGTTCAAAGGGGTTGACGAAACTGTTGCCGGTATAAGAATTGGCACAATATCGGGTGAAGAAGTCGTGAAACTTATCACAGAAAACGTTAAAAATAACTTAAAATCCAAAACCAGAAACCCCATACTGCAATGGTCGGATTTTAGGGTAAATAAAACTTTGATATCAGATATTTTAAACGGAAAATCAAATAAAGATTATTCAGATGCCATAAGTTTCAGAAGTCCAAAAACCGGTGAATATGAACCGATTGATGTATATAAAGGTTATTGTATATTAATGTCGGATAAATACCTCATAAAAGATACAAAAAATATTAAATTTCCGGCGCAAATAAGAGATAAATTCGTGAAAATTGATGAAAGTTATGATATACTGTTTAAGCGGTATTTGGATATGGTAGACAGAAAAGTTGTAATAACGGACGATATCAGAAAAGAAAGGATAATATAATGCGTATTCAAAAATGCTCACCTTTAGTTAATTTTAAAAGTAACATCACATTTGATATAGGCGGTTCTCAAAGAGAAGGCTCATGTAAAATCAGGTATTCCACCTCAAAAGAAGATGACAAAATTTATACGGCAAGTACAACCGTAAACAACTTGGGACAAACCACTTTTGAGGACAGTGAAGATTTTATCAATCAAATTGTGAAAAAAGTTAAAAAGGTACAAACCAACAACGCAAGTAACATAAGTGATATGGGATATCCCGCATCAGAGAACAAAATTCAAAGCATGACGGTGTTTATACCGAGTTATACATCATACGATTTTGCTTATTATCTGCCAAACCATAAGAATAAAGAGCACAGACCGTTAAAGGATTTGGATTTTTCGGATATAAGAAAAAAACTGAAAGCTGCGGGAGTTGACATAGCACCGAATATGAAATTTACGCTTTTGCAAGATGCTATGGGCACCGGACTTGCGATGGCAAAACGGCTGTATGATAACGATATGCTGGCAAAAGGTAAGTATTATACCGCATGTATTACAGGCGGTGGCTGCGGTGTCGCAAATATTGAAAGAACCGATGATGATTATGTAATTATAAAATCAACCGGAAGCGGGTATTTAAGCCAAAGTATGTCGCTTCAAAAAGTTTCAAAAGCCGGCGCATCAGCACCAGCCTTGATATTGAATTTTTGCAGAGCATTTGGCTTGAACGATGAAATGGTTGATGATATTCAATCTTGTCATAAAGCCGAATTTGTATTGAATTGCCCCATTAACTACAAAAAAGATGTTAAAACAGACAAGCTTGCAAAACTTCTCGATGAAACAGGCAAATTTAACGTGGAAACTGTTGATAATAAATATCATATTGATATAAAACCTGAATACAAAAAAGATTATGATATAAGCAGAAGAAGTGCAATCGACAAGTATTGTCTTGCGCTTGCAAGGCTTGCCATAATCAAGAAAAATGAAGGCAGCAACGGGTTAATCGTTACAGGCCCGCTTGCAAAGGCTATTAATAATTCGGCAAAAACTTACTACAACCGCAATATAAGCGAATGGATTACAGGTCACCTTTTAGGCTCATTTAATACTTATGAGCTTGAAAAAATTCAAAAAACTTACGATTTTAAAGTGTTCTGTGATGAAAGATTTGCCATTGACGATAACACCGAATGCAAAAAATTTGCGCATAAAGTCGAATTTGTTTCTCCTGAAAGAGGCAACTGGATAAAGCTTAAAATAGCCGATTTAGAGGACAATTCATTAAATTATTGATTTTTGTAATTTATATTATAAAATCTTTTTATGGATTGTATATTTTGTAAAATTATAAACGGAGATTTTAATACGGAATTTGTTTTGGAGAACGAACATGCCGTAGTATTTAACGATATAAACCCGAAAGCGCCCGTTCACATGCTTGTTGTGCCGAGGCTGCATGTTGCATCATTAAACGAACTTAACGATAAAAATTTGCTGGGCGAATTGATGATGACGGTTAAAGAAGCCGCAAAAAAAGCGGGTTTGAAATCTTATAAAACGCTTATCAATACGGGAAAAGAGGCAGGACAAGAAGTTTTTCACCTGCACATACATGTTATGGGAGAAAAAAAATGATTAACGGAATAGAAAACGGGTATTACCACGAGATTAATCCCGCCGGTTTTGGCGTGGCAATAAAGGCAGGAAAAGTTTTGTTTTCAGATAAGTCCGAATTTCAAAAGGTTGAGATTTTTGAAAGCGAATTGGGCAGAGTTTTGACGCTTGACGATTTGATGATGACAACCGAAAAGGACGAATATCATTATCACGAAATGATTGCGCATATTCCGATGATGAACCATAAAAACCCAAAATCTGTACTTGTCATAGGCGGTGGCGACGGCGGTACGGTGCGTGAAGTTTTAAAACATGATACGGTCGAAAGAGTTGTATTATGCGAAATTGACGGCATGGTTATTGATGCGTGCAAAAAATATCTCCCGACTATCGCCTGTGAGCTTGATAACCCGAAAGTAGAAATTCTTGTTCAAGATGCCATTGAATATATAAAAGATAAAAAATCTGAATTTGATATTGTGCTGATTGATTCTACCGACCCAATGGGACCGGGGGAAGGGTTATTTACCGAAGAATTTTACACAAACGTCAAAAATTCACTCAAAGAAGGCGGAATTGTCGTTGCGCAATCGGAATCACCTTTTGTAAACAAAGAAGAAATCAAAAAAATGTACAATCTGCTTAAAAAAGTTTTCCCGATATGTTCAACATACACTTCAAACATTCCGACATACCCCGGCGGATATTGGGCTTGGGCGTTTTGCTCACAATCCGTTGAACCCCTTTCATACATCGATGAAAGACGCTGCCGTGAAATTACAAAAACCTGTAAAATTTACAATAAAGAATATCACCTTGCACGGTTTGCTCTGCCAAATTATTTGAAAGAGATTCTTTAGTTAAACGCATCGGTTTTTATCGGATTTTTAAACTTGGTTATATTTGCCTGGAACAATAATTTAACAGTTCCGACGGGCCCGTTTCTGTGTTTCGCAATAATAATTTCCGATTCGCCTTTTGATGCCGCTTTTGAAATTTCTTCTTCCTCATCGTTTTTCTTGTAATATTCATCTCTGTAGATAAACATTACGATGTCGGCATCTTGTTCTATCGCACCTGATTCTCTCAAATCCGACAGCATAGGACGTTTATCCGTTCTGGATTCCACCGCACGCGACAATTGCGAAAGCGCTATTACAGGAATGTCAAGCTCACGCGCCAGAGTTTTTAGTCCTCTTGAAATGGCTGAAATCTGCTGCATACGTTCTTCTCTGCCCGAACCCTCCATCAATTGCAGATAATCTATCACAACAAGTCCTAAGTTATTCTGTTCCATTTTTAATCTGCGGCATTTTGCCCTAATATCCGTCAGAGTACACCCGCTTGTATCATCAATATATATGGGCGCTTGCGCAAAATCGTTCATCGCGCTTGCAAGTTTATCCCAATCCTTGCTTTGCATATTTCCCGTTTTTAACCTTTGGGTATCAACTTCGGCTTGTGAACATAACATACGTTGCACAAGCTGTTCTTTTGACATTTCAAGAGAAAATATTGCAACGGGAACTTTCTCTTTTATCGCGACATTTTGCGCAATATTCAGCGCAAATGCGGTTTTTCCCATTGAAGGACGTGCCGCAAGAATTATCAAATCCGACTTTTGCAGGCCGCTTGTCATTGTATCAAGCTCGTAAAAATCCGTTCGCAATCCCAAAAGCTCGTCTTTGTGCTCATATCTGTATTCAATTTTTTCATAAGTATTTAAAACCAAATCTTTGATATGATGTAAGTCTGTTGTGGCTTTTTTGGAAGCTATATCAAAAATAAGTTTTTCGGAATTTTCCAAAGATTCATCTATCGGATTTAGGTCATACCCAAACGAAACAATCTCACTTCCCGCATTTATCAATGCTCTTTTGACGGCTTTTTCTTGAACTATTCTCGCATAATACTCAATGTTTGAGGTGGTAATTGTTTTATAGCTCAAATCGTTTATAAACGCACGTCCGCCGACCGTTTCAAGCTGCGAATTGTAGCTTAAAACATCCGAAACCGACACAATATCAATTCTTTCGTTAGTGTTAAAAAGCTGCAGCATAGCCTCATACACGTATCTGTGTGCGGGTTTGTAAAAACTTTCGGGTCTTAAGGTTTCAACAACTTTTGTTATAACCTCGGGGTTTACCAAAATCGCCCCCAGCACTGCTTCTTCGGCTTCTATATTTTGCGGTAAAAGATTACCTGTATTAGTTTTTTCTGTTTTTGGCATGACTTCTCCTTAAATTCATGATATAACTAAACCAAAATACAATTAAATAACATGTTAAAATATTTTTACTTATGTTGGAAAAGTTAGCAAAAATCTTAATAGAAAAAAACCTTGTAATATCAACCTCAGAGTCTTGCACGGGCGGGCTTTTAAGCTCTATGCTCACTGATGTTTCGGGTAGTTCTTCTTATACAAAATTGAACTTTGTAACCTATTCAAACGAGGCAAAACACGAGATTTTGAATGTTGATAACGAAATTTTAAATACCTACGGTGCCGTAAGCTTTGAATGTGCAAAAGCTATGGCAGAGGGGCTTATGGCAAGAACCAATTGTGATGTGGCACTTTGCACAACGGGAATTGCAGGCCCCACAGGCGGCTCTTTAGATAAACCCGTCGGACTTTGTTATATATCCTGCAAATACAAAGATAAAACAACCGTTAAACAGATAAATTTAGACCCTGCACTTGAAAGGTGCGAAATGAAAAAACAGTTTGCACAAAACGCCGTAAAACTTGCTTTATCTATCCTGCAATAAGCTCGGCAATAATTTCAGGATGCTTTTTCATCAAAGTATCGGCAAATTCTTCCGTATCAAGCTGGGTTATAACAATTGACATCAGGTCATTCGGTAGCTGCTCAATCATCTTCATAATTTCATCACGCTCAATCACAGCCATTGCTTTTACAAGCTCGGGTTTTTGCTTGTTTTGATTAATCATGTCTGTATAAGCATGCGGGTCGAAAAGCTGATAAAGCTCTTTATGCTCTTTTACAAGTGAAAGTGTCAATTGACGCTTTTGCGTAGGTTGCAAGCTTGTCAGAGCGTCTTTGTATTCCAAAGGTCCAAAATCATTTATCTGTCCGAGCATAGCAAGTTGGTCGGTGTCTTCACAAGCCTTGCCGGTCACGGTTTCTATCATCTGCGCAATATATTCCGCCGGAATTGATTTTAAATGCTGCAAAACTTTATTTTTATCCAAATCATGGCTTGTCAATAATTTGTCAATCTGATCTTCTGGCATCATTTGGATAACTTCTTCCTGTGAAAAAAGTTCCAAAATCGTATTCACAAGCTGTTCGGGCGGAACTTCTCTCAACATGCTCAACAGCTTATCCTGTGTGAAATACATTAAACCTTGAACCAAATCCTCATCTTCCATAAGCGGTAAAAATTCTTTCAACTGCTGCGAGGACATATTCATCAATATCATAAATTTATTATTAGGGTCGGCAAGTTTAAAAATTTCTATCAAAAGATTAACATTTGTAGTAAGCTCTTGTGCCAGTTCAATTGCAAGCGGGTTGCCTGCTGCGGCTTCGGCTTCTAATATCTCGTTTATTGACCTGCCTTTATAAAGCTCTAACTTTTCTAATGACAGGTTCAACCTTGTTTGAAGATATGATAATGTCGAATCTATTACTATAGCCATAGTTAATCCTCGTTATATATAATAACGTTTTTTAAAAGTCCGGATTACAACTTTCACATAATTTGTAACGTTTCTTAATGTAATTTAAAACAGTTAGTTATTTATCAATAAGAGAAAAATCCGAAGGCAATCTTTCTTCAACCCTTTTCAACAATTCAGACGGAGTTATCCCTAACGCTTCACATATAGTCCAAATGGAAATGAGTTTTGGTTCGTTAACGCCATTTTCCAACCTGCTTATAAGAGAGGTTTGAATATCAAATTCATACGCAAGCAAACGGATTGATTTGTGTTGTTTTTCACGTTCTTTTTTCAGTTCTTCTGCGAGAATTTGGAATATCCCTTTAGATTTTTTTGAGTTTTCGTGTTGCATATATAGAATTTTAATGCTATAATATTTCGGGGTATTTCTATATATAGAAAGGCTGGTAGTTGTTGAGTTTATTACAAAGTAAATAAGCGAATAAGCCAATAAGCGAATAAGCACGTTAATAATAAGTAACAGTTAAACCCATAAGGAGAAAGCAAAATGGAACAAAAGAAAAATGTAAAAAATTTAGTAGATGAAAAAGCAACAAGACAAGACGGTAGTCAAAAAAACTCCCTCCCGCCCTTGAGCCGAAAATTTGGTTTCACATTGGCAGAGGTACTGATAACCCTTGGCGTCATCGGCATTGTTGCCGCCATGACTATTCCGACATTGGTAAGTAATTATCAAGAAAAAGCTACAATAGCAAAGGTTAAAAAATTTTACAGCGATATGTCACATGCATGTAAACTTGCTGTCGTCGAAAACGGCCCTATCAATGAATGGGGTCTGACAGCTCATGAACCGATTGATGATGAAAACAGTAAATATATGGCATCAGACAAAACTTACGAAAGTATTGATAAATTTATAAATATTATTTCACAATATTTGAAATCAACCTATGTTCCGATTAGGGGATTACGAACCGAAGACGGAGGACAGCTTGAAGGCGGTTTGTTCCTAAATGACGGATTAACACTTAACAGTGTGTATATAGTTCCGTATAATTGCACGACTCCAAATGATAAACGATGTGTTGATATTTATATTAAGACAGACCGGGCTGATGATGAAATCGCAGGCAAAAACTATTTTTGTTTTCAAATTAATGCAGACGGCAGTGTAGAAGCACATGGTTTTAATAGAGACTTCTTTGATAAATATTGTAAATCCGGTTCAAACCGTTATGTGTGTACGGGTTGGCTGTTAAAGTATGAGAACATGGATTATTTAAAATGTCCGGAAGAATTAGACTGGAATGGTAAACATAAATGCTCCGACTAAAGTTGTCACAAATGGCTACGCAGCACTGGGACGGTAAGCATAAGTGTTCCGACTAAGATGTTGCGCCGGCTTAAAACTAAACCTCTATCTTTGTAAATATATTTTAACTGTTAAGAAATATTAAGTCAAATAAAAAATTTTTGGCGGTTTTTTGAAAATTTTTCCCAAAATCTGAAACCCGCACTGTGTAAGCGTTTCAGAGCCATAAACTTTCTGAAATTTCGGTTTTGTTAAAAAACGGGAGATATTATTAATCTGCGCAATTTTTAATATGCTACGATAATTTTTAGAAAGGCAAATAAATTATGTATAACTTAACAGAAACCGAAAAGGTAGTTTTGGAATTAATGACGCAAGGTTTAACAAATAAAGAAATCGGTCAAAAGATTTTTATAAGTGTCCACACGGCAAAATCGCATGTAAGCGCCATTATCAAAAAGATGAATGTAAAAACCCGTGCGTCTGCCACATATCTGGCAGGTAAGTTCAACTTGGTGTAGTCATAAAATCTTTGTCAAAAGCGTGGATTTGCTTGAACGGGGTTTTGACGTCTCGCCGTCAAGTCTCCCCTCAGCTCGCTCGCGCTTCTTGCTCGCTCGCGTTTAACGGCAATTCCGCGTTTTGGTTTCAGTGTTTGCAACACTTCAACCAAAAGCGCTCCAGCCTCAGCTCGCTCGCGCTTGAACCAAGACAAACCTTTCGGTTTGTGTGGTTCTCGTCCTACTGCAGAAATAAAAAAAGACTCCATTTGGAGTCTTTATTTGGGCCGCAGTGGACTCGAACCACCGACCTCACCCTTATCAGGGGTGCGCTCTAACCACCTGAGCTAGC
>CANQML010000043.1 GCA_947624935.1 Candidatus Gastranaerophilales bacterium | reverse complement strand
CATTGGGGGGGGGGGGTATGCCCTCTTAACTCTCTTATACTCTGCGTTTTCAGCAATTCGTTTTCCATACGTACATTATACACATTTTAAACGAACTTGTCAAGCAAAAATAATATAACATTTCAACGTTATGAAAAACATTCAAAAAATCACCAAAGCGTTCCAAGTTCAAAACCGCCCTAAGCAAAGGACGGTATTGAACTTATATTTACAGCTACTGCTTAATCACTTTGCGTTCGCCGCCTATTTTTTTGCCAACAACAGCAAATTATCTAAAAAAAAGAGAAAATCAAATGATTTTCTCTTTTGGTTTTACTATTTTTTAAGTTGTTTAATTACTGTTCTTTTTGTCCCGTCGGGAGTTACAATAATTTCTTTATTTGAGTTAACCTTGTCGGTGTTTTTTGATTTTTTGGATTTACTAACCGCAGGTTTAGTATTGTCGCTCGGTTTTGATTGTTTGACAGCCTTTGTCGGGTCTGTCGATTTTTTCTGTTTAACTTTTTTTGTTTTTTGAGGTTTATCACTCACGGGAACAACCTTTTCTTTGGTTTCTTTAACAACCGTTTTCTTGGCTGGTTCAACCGATTGTTTTCCGCCGATTAAATTGTTCCAATCAAACAGGTATTGAAGTCCGAATTGGAAACCTACGCCGGTTCTTCCGCCGTTTCTGATAACGAATTGGAAGTAAGAGTTCAAGCGTTCTTTAAAGGTTTTTGTAGCGCCCAAACCGTATTGGATATAGCCGTGACGCATTCTAACCTCAGGCAGATTAACGTCAACGCCTGCATGACCTCCGACGTGATCGTTTATGTTAAACAGATATTGGAATGTTGCGTATAAGCTCCAGGTATCTCTTGCGTAAATCAAGTTCATACCGGGGGCAACGCTAATGCCGTTCATCATGCCGGAATTCATGCTCATTGCACCATAATCCGTACCCCAGCTTTGTTTGCCGAATGCGTTATATGCAACCATAGCGGTCGGCTGGATTATAAAGTGTTTTGAGGGGTGGAAGTTATAAGCTGCTTTAGCGGCTGTACCTGCAAACCAGTTACCTGTCTTGTCGGTAAAGCCTTCAACGTTCATTTCGTTCAAATATCCGCCGCCGTAGGCAAGGATTGAACCTATGAAGTCGTTTTTCATAAATGTTCCCATAAAGCCGCCCTGACCGCCGTTTTGATACATATTCATATCGCTGTAACTTTGACGTGAGCCGTTATAGCCGATGAAGAATGTCGGGATGAAATCCCAGCCGTTTTTCAAGTGTACCAAAGGCAAATCAGCGCCGATTAATGAGCCGTAAGCGGTGTTATTTACGTTCAAATTCTGAGTCATTGAAAGTCTTTCAATGTCAACGTAAGCTTTGTACCACAAGCCGCCGTCCTCTTTTGTGTATTGATAAGGCGCAAACAGCGGGTTAACAGCCGCATATTTGTTGGCGGTTTTTGTAGAGTCGTTCTTTTGGCTCTGCAAGATTACGTGGTTTAAGAGCATATCATCGATTGCCAGCTGGTTATTGTACATAGCAAGCGTAGTGACCTGACCTCTGAATACTTTGGGGTTGTATCTGCCCAAACTTGCAAGATAGCGTCCTGCACCAAGCGACGTAAGCCCGTATTCACCGATAGGTGTCATAACCTGTTTATTTGTAGCGGAGAAGGTAACGTTTTCGGGGATTTCGCCGGCTGTTTCGAATAATTGGAGTTCAACATTTCTGTAAACCGGTGCGCCGCCGACAAAACCAAAGTCCGAAACGTTAATATTCCCTCCGCTTTCACCCGTGATGTCAGCGAAAGTGAATTTATCACTTGTTCCGCCTCTTAAATCGACATCCAGAGCAAAATTGTTGCTGCCATCTATTGTAAAGTTTTCGGAAACGTTAACGTTTTGACCGATACCGTTCAAGATATTGAACGTTGACGTTCCTTTCATATCTAAGTTATTAAAGTTCAAGTCATTTCCTGATGCAAAAGCCAAGCTGGAAGCGTCCCAAATTGAGATATCGCCGCCAGTTATATAGCTATCGCCTACGATAACTATATCGGATTTGCCTTGGAAAGTTGCTTTACCGCTATCTTGTTGGAATTGTCCGCTACCCGTTCCTTTATTCACAATGCCTGTAGCGGTAAATTCTCCGCCTTCGTTTTTAACAAGTCCGTTCCATTTATCGCCGGTTGCAGTTTCTTCGTCATAGCCTGTGATGTTGAATTTGCCTCCTTCTTTGATATCTACGGTTGAACCGCTTTGAATATCAACGGATACCTTATTATCGACCTTGCTTTCTTTACCTATTTCAAGAATCGAACCACTCATAAGGTTCAAGTTTCCTTCTGTTGCAACGAGTTTAGCGGTTTCATCCATTTTTGTCATGCCGTAGTCTAATTCACCGCCGTTAAGGTTAACAGTACCTTGCCAAGTATCAGCATCGTCGAGAACTAAAATTCCTTCTTTTAAAAGCGTTACCGATGAAGTTTCATCTATTGTAGCTTGCACAAAATCACCAATAATGCCGCGGTTGTCACCACCTAATGTGATATTTGATTTGTTAAGAATATCAACTTCGCCTCCAAAAGCTGCTAATATGCCCATGCCTTTTGAAACGCCGTCATATCCGTCAAACGTAAGCTTACCTGTTGACTCTCCTGCCATTAGAACTGCGCCTTCCCAAGTATCCAAGCTATCTAATGTAAGCGAACCTTGATTAAGGTAAACTTCTGATTCTTTTCCGATGTTCGTGACAACTTTTTCTTCAATTGAGCTGTCTTCGTCTAAAGCAAGTTTAGTAGTTCCTGTAAGGGTTAAATTACCTTCCGTTGCTTTAAGCGTACCGCCGCTGGTAATATTATTAAGGTTACTCAATGTCAAATTGCCGCTTTCAAGGCTTACATCACCCTGCCATAAACCTTTTGATAAAGTGACGTCGCCGCCTTTTACATTTAATGTGCTGCCATCGTAGATATTTGTGGTAACATCTTCTGAAATTGAGCTGTCTGTACCAAAGTTTATTGTACCTGTGTGATCTGTTGCGTCACCGACATTTAAAGTGGTTGTTTCACCCGACAAAGTGAGCTTGCTTGTATCCGGTTGATTTTTTGTATACCAATTCAAAACACCGCCTGAAACAGTAGAACTTCCGCCAAAGAATGTTGAACTTGAATCAACGGTAAATGTTCCCGCCGTTTGGCTAAAAGCGCCCGCATAGCTTGCGCCACTGCCTTTCAAGGTTAAGTTACCGCTGTTTGTGATTGATGAGCCATCATCACCTGTTACAGTACCCAATGTCGCATTTGCACTGTTAAAGTTTGCTGTTCCGCCATTGGTTTCAAATGCCGATAAGGCGTCTTTTGTACCTTGGAAAGTTACCTCACCGTCGTTTGTAAACAAACTGCCAAACGTGTTTTCGCCGTTTGTGTAGGCTGTTCCTGCGTTATAAATATCGTTTTGTCCTTCGCCTGTAGCCTCAGCGGTTGTAACGTTTTCAAGGTATAAGAAACCTTTTTCATCATTATAAATCGCACCGCCTTTACCTGTTGCCGTGTTATTTTCAAAAGTTGTATTTCCGACATAAAGTCCGGTGAATTCATCGGGTTTTGTCGGGTCAGTGCCTGAACCGCCATTATTGTAGATAGCACCGCCTTTACCGCCGGTTGAAGTATTGCCCTTTATATCAGAATTTTTTATAAAGACTTTTGAATCCGCACTTTTATTTTGTAAAACAGAACCCCCGTCATCACTTGATGCGCCTGTGATTGTCAAATCGTCAATATGCAGTTCGGTGTCTTTATCTTCGCCGATATTAAAGAATCTGTGATTGTTACCTTTTAAGCTGTCTTTTGAATTATCTTTATTTTTACCAAATACTCTGAATATACCCGATTCTGTTGCCTGAAGGTCTTCTTCAATTTCGTATTCGCCGTCAGTCATAAACTGTCTTTCGCCACTTAAGATATTCATGTCATTAAGTGTCTTGCTATTTGCGGCACGACCGTTTTCTAAAGAAATTGTCTGTTCTTTAACATAAACGTCATAGACAAATTTATTTGACCCCCAGGTGATTTTGTCATCACCTTTTAATATACCCCGATTGTTGAAGTTGAAATTCCCCTGTAATACGTTTTGTTTTGTATCATATTGGGTTTGACCTCTTTCAGCGCCGTTGCCGTCGATATAAAGTTTTCCGACAGAAAGCACCCCACTTCCGCTGTTGAATTTAAAGGTGTCGGTTTCAAGGTAACCGGTGCCGACTTTTTCGTCATCATTTTTTATTTTTACATCAAAGTCAACCGTACTGTTGCTTGATGAAAAACTCCCGAAAGTGTAATGTTTAGTTTCTTTATCTGATGCATTAAGTGTTGAATTATTATTCAGAGTTATATTGCCCGAGTTTGTGTAGTCTGTGCTCTCACCTTTAAGAGTTACGGTAGCATTGTTAAAGTTTAAATTATTACCTGTTCCGCTAAATTTGTCGGCAATTGAATAACTGCCGCCCGTAAAGTTTGCGTCAGCTCCCGAACCTGTGAAACTCAATAATTCATTGGTTATTGTGCTTTCACCCGTGCCGGTAAAATTAAACTCTGTATCGCTTGCCAATTGAACGGCACCTGTCCAATCCATAGTTTCTGCGGTAACAGTTAAAGTACCTTTCTCGATAGTTTTTGTACCACCAAAGAGCTTACCCCCCCCCGAGTTGACAGTTGTACTGCCGTCTTTTTGGGTGAAAGTACCCGTAAATCCCGAGCCGTCACCTGTTAAAGTTAAATCACCGTTGTTTTCAATTGAACCATTCGAACCCGTAACAGCACCGCCGATTGTCAATTTGCCGCCTTCGGTGTTTTTAAGTGTACCGCTTGTCATCTCAACTTCACCCAACGAACCACCTGCGGCGGAAACAGTTCCTGTGGTGTTTGTAAATTTGTCTTTTACGGTTAAAGTTCCCGATGCGGTAATATTTCCGTTGTTTGTAACACCGCCCTGTTTAACGTCAATATTATGTGCGGTAATTGTTCCGTCATTTGAAATAGCATCACCCAAAAGCCCAGGTTCACCGTCTTCACCCGTAATGGTTAAATCCCCCGTTAAGGTCAGTTGGTCACTACTGCCCGAACCAATATAAGTTCCGAAAGTTGCATTCACACCCGTTATTTGAGCGTAGTTTGAAACTGTTTCATTTACGGTAAAATTATCCGCCGTTGAATTAAATACAGCGCTGGAATCGTTCTGACCGTTTATAAGTCTGTCTGTAGTTAGAGTGCCTGAATTTTCAAATGTGCCATCGTTGCCGATAGAATTTGCTTTAAGTATGCCTTGATTATCGACTTTGCCTGTATTTGTTAAGCCTGTACTTCCTCCATCTATTTCCAGAGTGGCACCATCTTCATTGACTAAAGTCGGATTTTTTGTGTAAGTTTTTCCTGTTTCTCCGATTTCAAGACTGCCGCGTATTGTGGTATTTGCACCATTTTTGTTAGTAATGGTACCTGCGGCGCTTTCATCAGCTGATACCTTAAGGCTCTGCACTAATCCGCCTAAAGTATAAGTGTTTTCCCCGCTGAAATTAAGCTCTTTTATCTTTGTGCCGTCAACGTCTAAGCCTGCTGTATCCGTACCTTTATAATTTTCAAGGTTTATTTCCGTACCACTGTTTGTTGCTTGGGCAATAGTTGTAAGCGTTGTAGTGTCATTTGTCATATTAGACAAGGTTAAAGTTGAATTATTTGCTTTAAGCGTTAAATGGTCTTCACCTTCGTTTTTGAACCCTGCATCATCGCCGTCAAATGTTATATTGTCGCTTGACAAGCTCAACGTACCCGTACCGTCAATTTTTTTCTTTAGGGTTGTTGTCAAATTGTTTAAGTTTAATGTTGAACCGCCATTGACCGTCATGGTAACAGTGTCGGATATAGAGTCGCCTTTTGAACCGTCTAATGTTAAAACGGAAGATGTGCCCGGGGATGAGTTGCCGACATTTAAAATGCTACCTGCGCCAAAGGACAATTTACCTCTTGTAGTATCATCGCTTGCCTCCCAGTTAAAAGTGCCTCCATTAATATTAGAACTGCCGCCAAAGTAATGTTCACCTTTAAATGTTGTTGTACCTGCAGTTTGGGTAAATGTTCCTTTATATTTTGAGCTGTCACCGGCTAAAATAAACTCGTTGTTACCTTCTTTTGTTATACTACCTGCGCTGCCATTGCTTGTAATACCGTTATTAATGGTAACCGTTCCGCCTACACCTTTGATTGTGAGAACTCCACCCTGCATAAATATATCTGCTTGAGTAGTACCGTCACTTTTAGTAACTTTATCAAATGAAATATTCCCACCATCAGCACTTTCAAGAGTCAAGTTTCCCGAATTTGTAATAATACCTCCGCCTATCGGGGCCGGTCTTCCACCCAGATTGTTAGATTTATTATTTGTAAAAGTTACTCCGGGACCAATGGTTAAATTTCCGGAATTGGTTATTGCACCTGAGGTCTGTTCAGAACCGAAATCTTTTATAGTTAAATGTTCAAGTTTAAGTGTGCCACCTGTTTCAACATTAAATAATGTATCGTACATTCCTACTCTGCTATTTCCTTTAAAAGCAGCACTTCCTGAACCTGTTATAGTTATATTTTTATTGTTGCCTATTGATAAACCCTCGTAATTATACCCTTTAGTATCATTGGGGACAAAATTCATCTCGCTTGAAAAGGTAAGATTTGTAGCAGATTCACCGGTGGCACTTTCTATTGCAGATTTTAAGGCGTCAAAATCACTAAAATCTTGTGTGAAACCTACGTTTGATAAAAACATGGCACACAACAATGTTGATATTGCAATTCTATTCTTTTTCATAAAACTATTCCTCTTTTATTCAATGTTGCCATAAATATGTTATCGAATGCAATATCAGTTTTTATTTTAAAACACACAATATCCCTGAAACCCAAGAGGGGTACTACTTACCCCCCCCCGTAACATTTCTTAACATTTTGGCGAATTTGGTAATATTTTGTCATAATCGGATTTTTATCGTGTCAAATATCTTGACAATCATAAATGTATCTATATAATGAAAAAAAGAGGTAAAATATGAGAAAGATAAATTTCATTGAGCTGCCCCCCCCCCCGGATAGCTTTTTAAAACACAACTCGAAAATTATTAATTTTATAAGTAAATATAAAACAATACTAATATTTTTATTTTTTGTATTCCTTTATTTTACTTTGGCGCTCACTATGAGTTTTTATAACAAACAACTGTTAGATGATTTTGGCGTTGTGTTCGGAACTGATTGCCCAAGAGCCTATTACGACCTTATAAGTATAGCTCATGACCATTACAGAATAAAAGTTCACCCGTTCTTACTCATTGAATTACAACCAATAGTACTATTTTTTAACGCATTCTTGCATTCAATGAAAATTTCCGCATTTTTATCCCATAGCGTTGCAGGCGCACTAAGCACCATTTTCTTGATACACGCATTAGTTAATTTCCAAATCAAAAAATCCCTTTCATACCTTCTGGGTATAATATACGGACTTAGCTTTTCTTCGTTAATTTTTACGTCAGTACCGGAAACTTACATTTTCGGAGGCATGTTTAATTCTTTGTTCCTGTATTACTTGAGTAACTTATATTTGAAAAAACAACCCCTTAACTTGAAAAATTATTTATTTATCTCCGTTTTAATGGTTTTAAATTTCGGAATAATTCCGGTAAATTTGTTGTCTGATGTAATCCTGTTAGTCTGGGTAATGTTTTGGATATACAAAAATAATAAAGAAAAAATCTTACCGGCTCTGTGTAAAATCGCCGCAATTACTTTAATTCTTTATTTCGCCTTTACTTTTATTCAAAAAATCGCTTACCCCAATAGCCCCATATTCTTCAAAGAAGCTTACTCGGAAGATATCAAATATACACATTTGGAAACTAACTTTGAAAAATTGAAATTTCCTCTAAGAGGGATGTTCGTCGAAAGCCTTTATTCCACACGGGTTAATATAGGTAAATACATATTTGAAAATGGCAAAACTAACTTAATATTGTATTTCGACCATAAACAAAATTTTATACATTTCGTTCCGGCTATAATATTTTTAAGTATACCGTTTATATTTTACTTCATTAAATTCAAAAAATATAAAAAACGAAATAGCTTGATATTTGTCCTTTTAAGTATACTGATTTTGAATTTTATCCAATTTTATTATTATGGCTTTGGAGAAACTTTTTTATACACCCAAAATTTTTTATGTTATCTGATATTGCTTTTAGCTTTATTATTTAATGAAATTGACAAAAACTTTGTAACATTACTTTGTTTAAGTTTGATAGGATACCAGATTGTAGTTAACTGCGGCGCATTAATCAAAATGCTCAAAGCAATTCAAAATTTTTATGCAAACGGTCAATTCATTTTGTGTGTTTTTAAAAGCCTTGCATACTCTTTAATTACAACTTCAATTTTCGCCGTTTTGATTGGTATGTATAACAAATTTGTTTGTAGCCCCAAAACTGACAAATGGACATTTTATCTGGGGTCATATTTAACTTATATGTTGGTTTGCGCAATATTTGCCGCACTGTTTAAAGGCGCAATATAAATAAAATAAATTAAATATTAAATAAATTATTGATGGGTGATAATTGTTCCACCCATACTACTCTTTATATCACAAATATTAGGTCGTATATTTGCAAAGTATGGGTGAAATAATTGACATTGCAAAATAAAAAAATTTTTAATGAATATAAGGAAAAACTTGCCGAATGGGAAGATGTGATAACAAGTGAAAGTCTTTTAGTTCGCTGATAAATTGCTTAATAACACTTTGAAAAAGTTTGGTCGGATAGGTTTGTCATCGGCACAAAACCAGCTCATTAAGGAGCTTTCTATGCCACTACGATAATACGACTCATAGGCTTTTTCACAAACCTTTTGATACATATCCCAAGGTAAATCTTTGCCACTATATCTCAAAGCCCCTTTAGATTTAAGCACACAATTTGTTAAATTAACATATCTTTTAAAAGGTTCTTTTTTTGATTCAGCAGAATTTGAATAATAATTTTTTGTTATAAGAGTTTCCTTAATCAGTCTTGTATTCTTCTCAAAATCTTTGGAAATTCTCTCGTGCCAAGTAACGATATCTCCATTCAAGTGAACCAGTCTTTCTGATTTTAGCATTGTAAGTTCTAACGGAGAAGCAGTTTTTGGATTTTTTAATAAATGAAACCCTTGAAGTCGTTTTCCTATGGCAAAAGTCGCTAATTTTAATTTTTGTATCTGCATAATTTTATATTATCATAAAATCAATTATAATCAAACCTACAACAAATTATACCGGTCGGGGTATTGTTAACGTATAAAACGACAGTTGGTTTGATGATTTTGAACAGGGAGTTTGATTATTCAAATTCTTTGATTTGTTATTGTATGCTCAAAATACCGTCTTTGAAACAACCCTTTTTCTCCTTTATTAAGATAACCGTAAGTTGGGGCTTCTACCCCAATACAATAATTGCGAGAAAAAAACGGGCTTGAATGCCCGCTTTCTATAATTATTATCCTTTCTTAGTCCCATCAGGATTATATTCAACCCAATTACCTCCTTCTTTGACGTCATAGAAATCTACCGTTCCGTCTGCGTTACGCATAATTGTCCTTGTCCATTTGCCGTCTTTGTCGTATTCATTGTCGTAATAAAAATCTACCGTTCCGTCTGCGTTACGCATAATTGTCCTTGTCCATTTGCCGTCTTTGTCGTATTCATTGTCGACATAACCAGATACCGTTCCGTCTCCTCTACGGTAAATTTTTCTTGTCTCTTTGCCGTCTTTGTTGTATTCAATGTCGTAATAAGCATATACCGTTCCGTCTGCATTACGTATAATTTTTCTTGTCCTGTTTCCGTTTTTGTCATAAGTTTTTGTTACATAACCGTTTTTATCATAATCATAACTGTTGCCGCTTGCTAAATCTTTTACGTCTGATTTTCCGCGATTAAATATATCCATATTTTGTTCTATAGTGGTTAAAGAACTTTTTTTCAGTGGATTATTGCTCGGGTCAACAAAATTTGCATCTACAGGCGGATTTGCATCTTTTGCCGGAATATTATCCGAAGAAACCGGAGGTTTTGCGGGTGCTTTGGGTGCTTCGGGAGCTTTAGGCGTTGCCGGTGCTGCCGGTGTTTTGGGCGTTTCGGGAGCAGCCGGTGCTTTAGGTGCTGCGGGTGCCTTAGGCTCAGCGGGCGCATTAGATTTAATAGTCACTCCCATTGCCTCATACAAAGCATTCATTTCCTCGGCACTAAATTCTATCTCCTGATTGGGTTGAACTATAAAACTGCCACGGTAATCTTTAGGGTTGCTTCCGCCGCTGTAAATTTTCTGCCCGCCGTTTTCTGTACGCTTTTGTTGTAACTCGACTATTTTATTAATTGTCTGATACCATTCTTTTGCGGTAATTTTTCCGTCTGAAATTTCAGCTTTGCCTTCGGCTTTCATCTTTGTTACCAAATCAAACAAGGCTTGAGTGATACCTTGGTTTTTCTTAATCGTTAATTTTGTTGTTGTTAACGGCTGATTATTTCCGCCATTTGCACCGCTTACTCTGTTCACTCCAGTCATATATACTCCTTTCTATTTTTGTAGTAACGCGCAACACCTCTTTATACTCTCTAGTGTCATACATTTATAAAAACATAAATCCCGAAACTATTGCTATGGGCGCACTACGGACATAACATAACATAACATACAGCATTATACTTGGGTTTCAGCCCTTTTGAAAATATATTTACATTTCGTTACAAACGCCTTTTTGTTAAGACATGTTAAGGGAATTTAGTGAAAAGTCATTTGGATAAGTGAAACTTTTTGTTACTTTTTCAAAATTAGAGGGGTCAATTTTTTGCAAATATTCAAGTTTTTACAAATTTGTAATTATATAACAAATATTTTTTAACAAATAGCAAAAAAAAATTTTTTCGTGTTTTAAAACCTGAAAAAGGAGAATAATACATGAATGACATAAGTTTTGGCTCAACCTTCAGAATACCGGTTTCGCATGCCGGAATAAACTCTGCTAAAAAACAAAAATTAAAAAGCCTTATTCTTTCCTATAAAAACGGTTTAATAGGTAATAATAAGACCGGTTATGCACGCGTTTCCATCCCGAATGTTGATGATGCGGAATTTTTACGCAAACTAAAGGGTATCGGTTATAAGATTTATCAAAAATTTGACGGTGAAAATATTGATAAAAACAATTTGGACTCATTTATAAAATCAAAACTTGATTTACGAGATTTTATACAAAAAGGAAAAAATCCCGACAAATTACCGCGGCAAATCAGAGAAAAAAAACGGTTTGAAAGGAATTTCGATTTTTCCGATAATTTTAAGCCGAAACTCTCAGATGATATCGTTGAGGTTGAAAAAATTGTTCCTAAAAAATTAACCCCGGATGAAATTCGTTTGTCTGATGATTACAAAAATACAGTGAAAAAATACGGCGAAGAATTTGCCGAAGCTTTATTTTTCGGTATTAATTAATAGTTAAGTTTTAATATTTGAAAGGAGTATTGAATGAATACAATAAATAGTGTAAATTTTAACAGTAAAAACAATTACAACAACCCGAGCTTTAGCTCAATACAAAGCATTAAATGTTCCGGGCTATATAAAAAGTATCCCGAATATGCAAAAAAATTGGTGGACTCTTTTATGGCTAATGATGAAGCAATGACTTTTTGTAAAAAATACGATGTTGACCTCGTTTTTTCTACCCATCGTTCTTCTTATAATTCTGTTTGCTCTGATTTTGTCATGTATGTCGATAATATTTCTAAAGGAAAATTTAGAAAATTTCTCGATTCTTTAAATTCTAAAAAAGACAAAATCCATCTTACAGGTTTTTCTAACAGTTCTGATACAAAAGGAATTGACTTTGCAACATCCAATTTAACAAATTATTTCTCGGATGAAAGCGGCGTTTTAAATTCTCACATGCAATCGATGGATAGAAAAATCCAAACCGATTTAGCGAAAAAATCAGCTAAAAAGCAAGCAAAGATTGATTTGGCTAACAAACGCAAAGCACTAACGGAAGAAAAAGCAATAAATGAAAAAAATCTTAAATCTGCCGTTGATGATTTAATCCGCAAATCGAAATCTCAAGATTAATTACATTCTGTCAATCGAAATAGCTTTAACCCCTGCTTAGCGAGCCTTATCCATAAGTTTGACTACTGTTTGGGTTGAATCTTCCAATCATTAGCCAGTCGGGATAGCTCTTTATTTCTGGTGAGAGAACCGTTCCTAAACGGCTACTGATACTTCTTTTAAGAATACAACACTTTAGGTCGTATGGGAATGAATAAGTTGAGCAAGTGGGCAGAGAATGTTTATAGCGGTTATTGTTTATTATTTTGTAGCAAGTAGGTTGAACATTCTCGCAACAATTTAAATGCCAAATTATTGCTTGTCAAGATAAAACCCCAAATTGCAAACTATTTAGCATAATCTTCCATATTTAAGTTATATTTCGCAGTGATATGATTTATCATATTGATATCAATCATCTTGTGTAAAATGGCGATTGCGACGGCATTTGTTTTATTTTTCGCATTAAGTTTTATGTAAATATTTCCTAATGTCTTTTTTATTGTTGCGACACTAACAAACAAAGTTTTGGCAATGTTTTTACTTTTATACCCCATAGCCGCAAGTAGAAGAATTTCCAATTCCATCGGAGTTAAAACTTTATAAGATATAGTCGGCGTACTCCCCCTATTCATATAAATATTTTATAGATTAAATTTAATAAAGAAATTATCCTTTTGGCTATTTTTAAAAGTATGTAACACCATTTTTTAATATTTGTAACTAATTTTTTTAATATTATGTTCTAAATTATAAATATGTGAAATAATAATATTGTATTAGTAATGATAACAAAATAAGAAAGGATCATGATTATGGAAAAGAATTTTGATGCACCCGAGCAAGTTATTTTAATTCCCACACCGAGAACAATTAGAATTATTCCTTCAATGCCCGAAAGAGCTTACGGGTTGTTTGACACAAAAACAGGAACTCAAGTTAAAGACTTTGTAAAAGGCAACGGCGAAGAAATTGAATTTAAAGACCTAAGCCCTGATATGCACTACGATGTCGGTGTTATTGAAGGTATGGGTGATGATAAACCGTATTTTGCAATTATGTGGAATCAATACATGCGAGATGTTACTGATGACATCCTAAAAAATTCCAACGATTTGCCTATAAAGTATCCGTGTGCTTACCAAGTAATATTTAATGACAAAAACTCTAATGGCACATATGACTTAGTCGACGGTAAAGGCGAAATAGTTGGTCAGGTCGCAAATTTGACACAAACGGGTGACAAGCCGATAATTGAATTTATCCATTCTTTTAGAATGAAAGAGGTAACAAAAGAATAAAAATATCAAATATCCGGTAAAAGCACCCTAACGGGTGTTTTTTTTGCAAATTTTTATAAAAATAGCCAAAAGGATAATTGACTTATCATTTTTAATTTATACGATATTCTTATGGATAGGGATATAGATGAAGACTATGCTTGAAAATAATCTTGCTCCAAGAGAATTAGAAATTCTTCTACTTGCGGCTATGGGGTATAAAAGTAAAAACATTGCCAAAACTTTGTTTGTTAGTGTCGCAACAATAAAAAAGACTTTAGGAAATATTTACTTAAAACTTAATGCAAAAAATAAAACAAATGCCGTCGCAATTGCATTTTTACATAATATGATTGATATTAATATGATAAATCATATCACTGCCAAGTATAAGCTAAACTCGAATGAAGAAATTAACGCACATGTATGATTGTGAATACTTGATGTAAAGAAACGTTTGAGTATTGAGTGGAAGGATTTGAATCCTGCCAAATTTTGCTTGATTATATTGTTACGACTGATTTCCTGCCCTTGCGTATTAATATTAACTTTTTTTTATCAGCCCTCAAGAGGTTTGAGCCGAGGGATTTCCTCCAATTTTATTTTTTAAACCATATGGCAAAAGATCACAAATTGCCTCGCTGAAGCCCCTAATTCTTCGTTCGATTTTGGCAACTTTTCCCCTATACAAAATTATAATTTGGACGATATTAATAGTTCGTCGAAAAAATGAGAGATTTTTTTAAAAGTCAATAGAAAAAATGTAAAATGTAAAAAAAACTACATCGAATAAATGAGTAATAATAAAATAATATATGCTAAATTATTAAATACAATGCGAAGATATGCCATTAACAAACTAATAGCTTGGAAAGAAAGCAAAACCAGAAAACCTCTTATAATAAGAGGCGCAAGACAAGTCGGCAAAACTTGGCTTATGAAAGAGTTTGGCAAATCGCACTACAAAAAAACTATTTATATAAACTTTGAAAATGACGACTTAATGCGTGAGCATTTTTCAAAAGATTTAAATACAAATCGTATTATTGAAGGTTTAGAGCTTGAATATTCAAAAATTGATGCAAACAATACGCTGATTATTCTTGATGAGATTCAAGAATGCCCGAAAGCCTTAACAGCGTTGAAATATTTTTATGAAAATAATCCGCAGTATCATATTGTTGCGGCCGGAAGTTTGCTTGGCGTTGCATTGCACGAAAATATTTCATTTCCCGTTGGTAAAGTTGATTTTTTGGACTTATATCCGCTATCATTTTTAGAGTTTTTAGAAGCAATCGGAGAAGAAAATTTTGTTAATTTATTAAGTAACCACGGGGCTGATAATATAAAGACATTTAAACCAAAATATATTGAATGGCTCAAAAAATATTATTATATCGGTGGAATGCCTGAAGCTGTTAACTTGTTTATCGAAACAATTGACTTTAAGAAAGTAAGAAAAGTACAGGAAACTATTTTAGAAACTTATCGCAATGATTTTTCAAAACATATTTCATCAACCGGCAAACTGAAAATAGATTTACTTTGGGAATCAATTCCAAACCAATTAACGCAAGAGAGCAAAAAATTTGTGTATAAAAAGATTAAACAAGGTGCAAGGGCGGATGAATTTGAAGAAGCTTTATCTTGGCTTATAAATTGCGGTCTTGTATATAAAATTAACCGTATAACCAAGCCTGCGCTGCCAATTAAGGCTTATGAAGATACAAAAGCATTTAAGCTGTTTATTTTAGATGTCGGGCTGCTTTGTGCTTTGAGTAAACTTCCTGCAAGAACATTAATAGACGGTGATAAAATTTTTACCGAATTTAATGGCGCATTAGCCGAACAATATGTTCTGCAGCAGCTAAAAACACTTGAAGATATGGAAACTGCTTATTGGATAAGTAAATCAGGCAATGCGGAGATTGATTTTGTAATTCAAACCGACGGCTATGTAATCCCTGTTGAAGTAAAAGCAGCAACAAACCTGCAAGCAAAATCCCTAAAGGTTTACAGAGAAAAATTTAAGCCTGAAATAAGCATAAGAACAAGCTTGGCAGATTTTGAAGTAAACAATGGGCTTTTTAACATTCCATTGTTTATGGCAGGAAAGATTGATGAGATTATAAAAAGATAAGGTGGAAGCATAGGAGCTTTGTTCAACAGATACCTTTTTCCACAAGTCAAGATGTAATTGTTTTTATTACAAAAAGCAAGGAGGTTTGGCATTTTTGCCCAACAATTTAAATGCCAAATTGTTGCTTGTCAAGATAAAACCCTAATCTACAAACTATTTAGCATAATCTTCCATATTTAAGTTATATTTCGCAGTGATATGATTTATCATATTGATATCAATCATCTTGTGTAAAATCGCAATCGCCACGGCATTTGTTTTATTTTTGGCATTAAGTTTTAAGTAAATATTTGCAAATGTCTTTTTTACGGTTGCAACACTTACAAACATAATCTTGGCGATATTTTTACTTTTATACCCCATAGCCGCAAGTAAAAGAATTTCCAATTCCCTCGGTGTTAAAACTTTATATGATATAGTCGGTGTACTCCCTCTATTCATATAAATATTTTATAGATTAAATTTAATAAAGAAATTATCCTTTTGGCTATTTTTGTAAAT
>CANQML010000042.1 GCA_947624935.1 Candidatus Gastranaerophilales bacterium | reverse complement strand
AAAAGACCGAACATTATTTGACGCATTGCATGCTAAGTCACCTACGGCTACCTATTCTTACTTCTATGTTTGGTCGGGTGAGGAGTACGGTAGCAACCGCGCGTACACCCGCTACTTCGACGCTACGTACTCAGGCTACAACGACGACTACCGCTACAGCGGCATACTCGCGGTTTGCCTAGGTGATTAACTATTTATAATGGTAATCCGCCTGCTTTTTGCTGTCACCTGTGAATTTTTGCAAAAATTCATCAACTAAAACGCAGGCAATTCTGCTTTCCGCTACGACAGAGCATGCCTCAACTGCACACGTATCGGAGCGTTCAAAATGTGCTTCACATTCGCATAAATTCGTATCAACCGTTCTTAAAGGTTTTACCATGGTCGGAATTGGTTTCATAACAGCTTTTACAACCAAGTCTTCACCGTTTGTCATTCCGCCTTCTATTCCGCCTGCGTTGTTGGTTCTTCTGACCATTTTCCCGTTTTCTTCAAACATTTCATCATGGTAAATTCCATCAACCGTTAACGGATTTTCACCGATTTCAACCGCTTTAATTGCTGGAATACTCATAACCGCTTGTGCTATCTTGCCGTCTAAGGCTCTATCCCAATGAACATACGACCCTAACCCCACAGGCAAATTCTTAAACACAACTTCAAATTTTCCGCCTAAGGTTATACCTTTTTCTTTTGCTTTATCGATTTCTTTTTCAAAATCCGCCGTTGCAGAACCGATTTGGAGAATTTTTGAAGTGCAGGTTATGCCGTATTCTTTCAAAATAAGCTTTGCAACCGCCCCGACGGCGACTTCAATTGCCGTTTTTCTTGCACTTGCACGCTCTAAGACATCTCTTAATTCAATATCGTATTTTACACTGCCGGCATAATCGGCATGCCCGGGGCGATATTTGTTAAATGGCGGCTTTTCACTGAAATCTTTATTATTTATGACAAGACAAAGCGGCGCACCCGTTGTTTTTCCATGGCTTAAGCCCGCTGTAACTTCCACGGTGTCGCTTTCTATCTCCATGCGAGAACTTCTGCCGTAACCCGTTTGTCTGCGCTTAAGCTCAAAATTGATAAAATCCAAATCAATTTCAAACCCCGACGGCAAACCTTCTATTATTGCGGTCAGACACTTTCCATGACTTTCGCCCGCTGTTAAAAATCTGAATTTATTTAGCATATTTCAAAAATATTTGTTCTTTAGTCTGCATCATTTCTTCAACGATTTTCCAAGAACCGTTGGGCTGCTTTTGTTCGATTTGGTAAGTCTTTAACCAGTAAGTTTCACCGGTCGGTTGTCTTTCCGCACTAACTTTGTAGCCGTTTGCGACTTTTGTTACCGTTATATTTCTGTAAGTATTTTTGTATTTTCTAAGTCTTGCGGTTGCCTGACCGAGTTTTAACTGTTTCATATAAGTTGATGTGTTTGTATATACGTTAACCAGTGTTCCGTCAGGTTTTACAACCTGTCTTATGATTTTGGCGTTCGGTGAATAAAAGTTTGGAATTGATGTGCTGTATGAGTTTGCGGCTGATACATAACTGTTGAAAAATGCTTTTGCACTTGCCGCATCGTCTGCCAAACATTGTGTGCCCATTAAAAATCCTAAAATTGCAAAAATTGATAATATTTTTTTCATTGTTTTTTCTCCTTGTTTTCAGTATATCACATTTTGCGATTTATACAAGCTCTGTTAAGTCTTTTTCCAACAATTCCTTTTGAAATTCTTCGCATTCGGTAATTAAATTTTTCAACTCCGAATACTTTTCACTGTGCAAAACTTTTGATAAATCACTTATTTCATTCAAATTTATTTTATAATAATTTTCGTTTCTTTCTAAAACATTGATAAATCCGACTTCTTCAAACAAATCAAGCAAAGTCAAAACGGTTTCAAAGGATTTACCGAGAGCGCTTGCGCACCTTATGATATTTACGCAGCCGTCGTTGTTATTTGCGGCATAGCGGAGCATCTTGATAAATGTTGTTAAAAATTCCTTATCATCATAATGTTTTATGTCATAATTCATAAAATGTATAGCAGACGGGCTGCATTCTTGCAAAATTGTTTCATAAGTTTCTCTGTCTGCGGGGTAGTCAAAAAACATCAAAGTATCGCAGGGTTGAATTTTATCTCTGGAAAAAATTCTTTGGCTCAAATCTTTAAACGGCGCAAGTATATCTTTTACGGTTTTGCTTTCCGCGAAAATCCCGACATTTTGTTTTGATTTTTTCACGTAATCGTTTACGAGCGCAAGTATATCGGTCTTTTTTCTGTGATCATAAAGTTTTAGACCTGTTTGCGGTGCTTCTTCTTTTAATTGGTCACTGTGGATATCATCTATTATTAACTGAACGCTTGTAACTCCGTTATATTCGTTAATTTGCGGGTGAAAGGCTATATCCAGCGTATCTCCCGCAACAAGCGCGATATCACCTTGCTGCCACCTTATACAAGCAAATTCGTAATTGCCCGATTGAACAATTAATTTTAAATGGTCTTTATTATCCCCCATTAATCTTTTTTCTTTGATTTTTAAATTCTTCATTGCAAAAACAGGACTTGGATTTGACGCCCCAAAAGGTTCAAGCTGTGCGATTTCTTTTACAAGTTCCAAATTTACATCTTCGGGCTGAACAACTAAATCAATGTCCACAAACGGCTTTAATTCTTCACCGTTAAGCATTTCTTTGATTGTTTTGTTTAAAGCCGATTTAACTTGTTCAAAAGATGCAGTTTCTTTGCTGAAATACAATCCCGCAGCAAGTTTGTGCCCACCAAAACCGTCTAAAAACTCGGCATTTTCACTTATTACATCGTACAAAGAAATTCCTTCAACTCCTCTGGCGGAACATCTGTACATATTTGTTTCGTTTGAATATGACATTAAAAACGTGGGTTTATAATACTTTTCAACAATTTTAGATGCTACAATGCCGATTATTCCGATGTGCCAGTCGGGTTTAAATAAAATAATTGCGGGGTCATGGTTATTTTTAATCATTTCTTCGGCTTCTAAAAATATATTTTGGCAAAGCTCCTGGCGAACTTTGTTAAATTCGTTTAAAGAAATTACTGCCATATCTATTTCCTGTTTATTATCGGAAATAAAGATTTTAATGGCATCTTCAACCGTGTCAAGTCTGCCGGAGGCATTAATTCTCGGCGTCACACCAAAGGCTATTTTTTCTGATGTTATTTCTTTTTGAGCACTGCAGCCCGAGCTTTCAAGGAGTTTTGAAAGCCCGTAGTGATTTTTGAGTAACTCAAGACCTTTTGTTACAATGTATCTGTTTTCACCGATTAGAGGAACTATATCCGATATTGTTCCAACGGCTGCAAAAGGCAGAATTTCATAAATAAATTCCGTTTTTTTATAGTGTCTTAAAAGTCCTTGTGCGACTTTCAGCGCAACTCCGACTCCTGCAAGCGATGTTAAGTTTTCTATTTCTTTTGTGCTTAAATTTTCGTTCAAAGCATTCGGGGCTTTGGGGTTAATTATTGCATAAGCGTTCGGTAAAATATCGGGCGCTTCGTGGTGGTCGGTTATAATTACATCTATTTTAAAGCTGTTTATAAAATTAACCGCATCGACATCACTTATGCCACAATCCACGGAAATTATGACTTTGGGTTTTATACTCGTCATAATCTTAACAAGCGCTTGCGTGTCGAACCCGTGACCTTCTTTTTCTCTGTTTGGGATAAAGTAATTTATGTCTGCACCTAAAAACTTGAATGTTTTATACAAAAGCGAGGTCGATGTAACACCGTCTGCGTCAAAATCGCCGTATATAATTATTTTTTCACCGTTATCAATAGCGTCAGACAGTCTTTCGACCGTTTTTTGCATATCGGAAAACACATCAGGGTCGCTCGGTGTGATTTCAAGCGGGTGCAAAAATTCATAAACATCTTTTTCCGATGTAACCCCGCGTAATGCCAAAAGCTGTTTGATTAAAGACTTTTCGCTTGAATTATTCTCTTTTATCCGCCATTGTTTAAACATACAAATATATTATCATAATTTGTATGTTAAAATCAATTTATTAAAAAAGCGGTCTTTTGACCGCTTTACTTATCATCAAGTGCCGCAACACCCGGAAGAACTTTCCCTTCAATAAATTCTAACGATGCTCCGCCGCCTGTTGAAACATGTGTGAAATCTTCCGCTTTACAGAATTTTTTAGCTGCACTGACGCTGTCGCCGCCGCCGATAACTGATACCGCACCGTTTTTGGTAGCTTCAACAATTGCTGCCAAAACAGCTTTTGTACCTTCTGCAAATGCAGGGTTTTCAAACGCACCGACAGGCCCGTTCATTAAAATCGTTTTTGATGATTTCAAAACATCTGCAAATGCTTTTCTTGATTCAAGTCCTGCGTCAACTCCTTCAAATCCGTCGGGGATTTCATTAATCTTGACGAATTTATTTGTACCGTTTCCCGAAAAATCATCGGTTACAAGAACATCGGTTGCCATAACAAGGTTAACACCTTTGTCTTTAGCTTTCTTTTCAATAGCTCTTGCAACGTCAAGCTGGTCGTCCTCGCAAATAGAATTTCCGATTTTGCCGCCGTTTGCTTTAACAAATGTGTAAGCCATGCCGCCGCCGATTATCATGTTATCGACTTTGTCAAGCAAGTTTTCCAAAACACCGATTTTTGATGAAACTTTAGCTCCGCCGACAACCGCCGTAAAGGGTCTTGTCGGATTATCAAGTGCTTGAGAAAGGCATCTGATTTCTTTTTCCATCAACAACCCCGATACCGCAGGTTTTAATACTTTTGCAAGTTTTGCGGTTGATGTGTGGTTTCTGTGTGCCGCACCAAATGCGTCATTTACATAAAAATCACCGAGTTTTGCAAGCTCGTTTGCAAATGTCATATCGTCATCTTTGGCTTCTTCGGCTTTATAGTATCTGATGTTTTCCAAAAGTGCAACCTGACCGTCTTTCAAATTTGCCAATTCTTTTTGCGCAACATCAACTGACGGTACAAATAAAACTTCTTCACCCAAAACTTTTGACAAATATTTTGCAACCGGTGCAAGTGAAAATTCGGGATTAACTTCGCCTTTCGGTCTGCCCAAATGCGCCATTAAAATAATTTTTGCACCCTTTTCTTTCAAAAAGTTTACCGTAGGCAGTATTGCCTGAATTCTTGTGTCGTCGGTTACGTTTTTGTCTGCGTCTAAAGGCACGTTGATATCAACTCTTACGAGCGCTCTTTTGCCTTTTACGTCGCCTAAATCTTTGATTGATTTTTTCATTGCTCATCTCCTTTTGGTTTTATTATACTTGAAAAACAGAAAAATTTAAACATATCCCCAATCGGGTAATTTAATATTTTTAAAATTGTTTTATTTTTGAAATTGGAGGATTTAAAACATGAAAAAACACTTATGGTTCATAGCAATTTGTTTGATAGCATTTTGTGCAGGGTATTCAATCAACAGCAAAGCAATATCCGATACGGGTTTTAGAGTTGCGGTTGTTGATGTTCAGTCATTAATTTCAAAGTCGTCTGAAGTAAACACTTTAAAACTCGACCAGCAAAGAAAACTTGACGAAATGAAAGCAACCGTTGATAAGGCTCGCGCAGATATTTCTAAAGAAACCGACCCTGTTAAAATAGCACAGCTTGAAGAAAAATATCGAAATGATATCAATAACCAAAAACTTGCGCTTGATAATGAATACAACGCAAAATTGAAACAAATTGACGGCAATATTAAAACAATTGTGGTAGAAAAAGCCAAAGATTTAAAATATAATCTTGTACTACCTAAAAACATCGTACTTTTTGGAGGGGATGACATAACCGCCGAAGTGGCAAAGTCAGTAAAATAAAAGGGGTCAATTTGACCCCTTATTATTTTTCAGATTTTTTACAATTACTTATTATAATTTTTATATCTGTAGCTTAATATACTATAAGAATCAACGCTTGAAGATGAATCACTGCCATAGAATGTCGACATATCTGTTGCTCTTTTGTGGGCATATTCATCCATTTTTTCTTGTTTTGAAGCACTGTAACCGTATGAATTAATCTCTTCTGCCGTTACTCTGCCGTCATGGTTTGTGTCCATATCGTCAAAATGATCAAGTATATTATTCAATGTATCTGAAGAAATCCCGATAGCACCGGATGCGGCAAGCTGGGTTAACTCGGCTTTTGTTATGCCCTGAGTTGATAACATGTTTGTAAAGTTTGTCAATTCATCACTGCCGATTACACCGTCACCGTCTTTGTCTATTGAATTAAAATTGCTTTGCAAATACGATGCAAAAGTTTGATTCAAATTCAAATTGTTTTTTGAATCACTCCTTGCCGAATTTATACTGTCTAAAGTTACTCCTTCGGGATTTAATTGCGCAAGATAAGAATATGTGTTTGTCAATCCTGCATATAATCCTGTTAATAAAGAATTTGCCATAATTTTGCCCTCACAATTTTATTTTAATGAGGTTTTTAAAAAAATCAACCATATAAAAAGATGAAATTATAAAATATAATCTTAAATTTTGTAATCTATGTGGAATTTTTCAAAAAGCCTGTTAAAAAAGTCTTTGTTTTTCATCACATCATTTCTTGATAAAACCATATCAAAACCGCCGGTTACTATTTGGTAGTTATTATCTTTGTAAAGTTTATGTTTAATAACCGTAGAACAATAGTCATAAATGATTTCGTTTCCTTTTGCCAAATTTTGTACTGATGAATTTTCATTATTATCAAGCCATTTTTGTGCTTCGCCGGTTATTTTTTCAAATCTTTTATCATCGCTATGAATTAATATATTATGTTTCATAAAACTTGCGATAGTTTCACCGTTTCTTATTGCAGGTTTAAATTTAAACATTGTATGAAACATTACGGCACTTCCCAAGGAATTTAATTCAAGTTTATTTATATCATTTTCGACCATTGTCATAATTTGACCGAGTTTCATGGCGGTTCCGGCGCCGCTGTGTTTTCTGCGTTCCGAAAAAACCCGTATATCCGTATTGCGCAAAATATCTTTGTATCTAATAAGATTACTTTTTCCTATTTCAAGATAATTTGAGTCGTTTACGTTTATATTAAATTCTCTATCCGGCACGGATGATTCAAAATCACACATAACACGATATTCTTTTGAAAATTCATCGGCTTTACAAGAAAATTCATCAAAAAATTTCATCTTATTTACTTTTAGAAAAGGTATTTTTTGAAAAGATATACGGCTGTTGTAATTATTAACTTTCATCGTGATTTTTATAAAACACGTAAATAAAAAAATTTGCCGGTGTATTTATAAACTTTGTGATTACATTTTATTAAAATATTTTGCTGCGTTTTCAGCTTTGATGAAATTTATATGAGGAAATTTAGCTTTTAAATCATCAATTATTCCATAGTACACATCATTTACGATTACATGTTCAATACCTTCATTTATCAACCTTTTTCCTTTCCCTGAAACAAGTATAAAAGAGCCGTCACGGTAAGCACACCCTCCTCCTGTACCAAGTGCCGCTCCGGCACCTCTTTTTAATTCATTTGGGATATCTAAAGGCGCGGTACAAAATGTTTTTGTTTTATCTATTCCCTTTGTCAGAAGTTTATTTAATTGCACCAACTGTTCCGGAAAAGATACTTTTGCAAGACCATGCGCATCAAAATGTTGGGCAATCTTACCGTCTAACTCGTTTAAATATACCATTGCGTCAAGGTTGCTGTTTAAAGGATTTTTTCCTCGAAGATTTGCTTTATTTATTAACTGAGTTATCTCCTGTGCACTAAAACCTTTTGAAGCTTTTGAAACAAAAGTTTTATAACGATTTAATATTTTAGAAGAATTTGGGCTATCCAGCACTCTGCAAACGGTTGAAAGTTTTTTACCTTCAAATATAGTCAATTCCGATAAATATTTTTCAGGTAAAGCTTCAAGAATATATGGGTTTTTTAAAGAAAACTTTTCTTTTGTCTTAACAAGTGTTTTCCCATTTGTTAAAATAGGTTTTGCACGTTGTACCGCTTTAAAAATAATATTCCCTAAACTTTTTATCATAATTCCCCTAGTATAATAAAGTATTTTTTATCTCAAAAATTGTCTGTTGCATTTAGGTTTATGTATAAAGATTAAGAATATCTTTTACAACAATTTGGACTTTTGACTTGCGCAACTTGAAAACATTAGTTTTTTATTATATAAAATAAAAGCGGGGTTTAAAAAGGAGGCAAATGAAGAAAGTTATTATAGTAAACGGAAGTCCGAGAAAAAATTGGAATACGGCAAAAATGTGTGAAAGTTTTGCCAATGGCGTAAAAACTGCAGGCGCCGAAGCCGAGATTATAAATCTTTATGATGTTGATTTTAAGGGGTGCAGAAGCTGTTTTGCCTGCAAATTGAAAGACGGCAAAAACTTTGGCAAATGCGCATACCCTGACGGTTTAATCCCGATTTTGGATAAAATATCAACTGCAGACGGTCTTGTCGTTGCAAATCCTATTTACTGTTCTGATGTAACCGGAGTTACAAGATGTTTTATAGAACGTCTGACGTTCCCCTTCTTTGAATATAAAGAGGGTTACCCCTCTATTGCGCCTAAAAGACTTAAAACAGCAATGATTTACACGATGAATGTGTCTGAAACCCTTGCAAATCAAATGTATCCTGATATGTTTGATAAAACCGAATTTATGATAACAACCGTATTTGAAAAACCGGTAAGAATTTTTGCCTACGATACATACCAGTTCAGCGATTATGATAAATATGTGGTTGAAGTTTTTGATAAAAACGAAAAAATGAAACACAAAGAAGAACAATTCCCAAAAGACCTTCAAAATGCCTTTGAAGCAGGGAAAAACATGATTGAAAAGGAGTTGTGATATGCAAATTCATCAAATTAGAAATGCAACAATTATAGTAACTTACAACGATATAAGATTTTTAATTGACCCGTGGCTTATGCCAAAAGACTATATGGCAGGGTTTGAAGCAGGATTAAATTCCAATATCAGACAGCCACGAGTCGAATTGCCTGTAAGTATTGAAGAAATTGTTGATGTTGATGCGGTTATCTTAACTCATTATCACCCTGACCACTTTGATGAATTTGCGGCAAATGCAATAGACAAAAATATCCCGTTCTTTGTTCAATCACAAATTGACAAAAAATTAATCGAAGACTTTGGTTTTAAAGATGTAAGGGTAATAAAAGAAACCGATTTTGAGGGCATAAAATTATACAAAACCGATTGCCAGCATGGTAAAAGAGAAACGGTTAAACCCTTGTGTGAACAAGTTGGAATGCCTTATGATGCTATGGGCGTTGTCTTTAAATCTCAAAATGAAAAAACTTTATACCTTGCAGGTGATACAATTTGGTGTGAAGAAGTAAAAGATGCTCTTGATGAATACAATCCCGAAATTATTGTTACAAATGCCTGCGGAGCTACCGTTATAAACGGCGAAAGACTAATTATGAATTTGGATGATATGAAAGAAATTTCATCATATTGTAAAAATTCAAAAATTATAGCAAGCCACATGGACACAGTAAGCCACCTGACTGTCACAAGAGATGATATTAAAAATTTGAAATTAAATAACGTCTTAGTCCCTGATGATAACGAAACATTAGTTTTTTGATATGTAGGAATATTATGAGAGAAGACATTAAAGAGTACAATGCTGTAGAAAATGTTGCCAGAAAATTTTGCGAAGCTGTTAAAAAAGGTGACAGCTCAATAGTTAAACCGTATTTTTATGAAAAAGCATGCTTTTTTGGGCAATTAAACGAACAAACTTATCAATCGGGTTCTATTGAAGAATTTTACAAAACGATTGATACATTCGGAGCTTGTGATGATAACTATATTTCAAGAGTTGATATTTTGATGCTCGAAAAAACAATCGCAACAGTCAGAGTAATTGAAGATAACTGGCATGGGTATAAATTTACGGATTTGCTAATTATGAACAAAATTAACGGTACTTGGAAAATAGTTTCCAAAGTTTATGATACATTAGAAAATATTAATTAAAAAGCCAATCAAATATAAAAGAGATTTTGAAAATTTTATCAAAGTCGTAACTACCCGACAAGTTTAAACAGTAGGATGGATGGAAATTGTCCACCCATCTTACTGTTTAATAATTATAATTTAAAGTCAAGGAGTTCTGAGGCACTCATCCCCAAAGCTTCCGCAATTTGGAGCAGGTTGGTGTAACGTATATCTGTATTACCACGCTCTATTTCGCTGATAGTTCTTACGGAAACCATTGATTTTTCTTCCAAATCTTCTTGACTGTAGCCCAGTTCAATTCGTTTGTAACGTATTCTCTGCCCGAGTTGAAATAGTCTTTTATCTTTCATAATAAAATTCTAATCTATTGACAAATTTATAAACATGATGGATAATGTTTTTATAAACAATATAATGTTTATAAATGATGTATTATGTTACAAAGGGTTGAATTTATGAGAAATAAAAAAGCGTTTACGTTATCGGAAGTTTTGATTACACTAAGCATTATCGGCATTGTTGCGGCAATGACATTACCTTCTCTTATTAATAAATATAATGAAACAGTTACAGTTACTAAGGTTAAAAAGATTTATACGACACTTGTGAATGCTTTGGAATTGTACAAGGCTAACAACAACGGAGCGGAGTTCGATAGTTTGGTAGGAGAAGAAAATGCGACTGCAGAGGCATTTAATAAATATTTTAAACCTTATTTAAAAATCGCAAAAGATTGCGGATTGGGGACAAACAACGAATGTGTAACCCCAAATTTTGTAGGTAGAAATAATGTAAAAAAAAGGTATTCTTATCCCTATTATTCAGTTATATTAAATGACGGTTCTGCAATATGGATGAGACTTGGAAACTCACTTGAATCAAATGATCCTTTGTTCTTTTATGATGTTAATAACCAAAAAGCACCAAATAAATTAGGTTATGATATATTTCTTTTCAGAATCCATAAAGATAAAATTGTACCTATTGGCATGCCTGATGATTACCCGTTTGATACGCAATGCAGTAAAAGCAACTCATCAGGATGGGGATGTGCGGCTTGGGTAGTTTATAAAGGCAATATGGATTATCTGAAATGTGACGGACTTACTTGGAATGATTCAAAATGCAATAGGTAGGAATTTTATATATAAAATGCACTATAAACTTTTTCCAAGTTCATAGGCATGTTTGGGGTAATCCGTATTATTAACTGAACCCTCTGTCCAAACCCCTTTTGCTATAACCTGCCCGACATCCTGCCAGCCCAAGTAATTTAAAAGCACTTCATAATGATTCTTTATAGGCTCAGCCTCTTTTGCGGATGTATCTGCGTAAGTTAATATAAGAGCCGATTTTTTAGGGGTGTGGATTTTGCCGTTAATTGAATAAAATCTGTCAATTACAGCTTTTAATTGAGCAGATATTCCAAAATAGTACATTGGCGTTGCAAAAACAACCATATCTGAATCAACTATATTTTCTTTTATAAAATTAAAATCGTCATTAAACACACAATCGCCGTTCATACCGCATTTATTGCAAGCAACACACGGGTGAACATTTTTAAATGCCGAATCAAATCGAACAACGCTGTGACCGCTTTCCGTTGCACCTTTAATAAAATTATCGACTAAAATATTTGAATTTCCGTTTTTTCTAGGGCTTCCTGTTATTACTAATATTTTCATTTTTTTCTCCTTATAATTAATTCTATATTCTCTTAAGCAGTTTTTGATTCTCTTTATAATTGGCATTTCTTAATAAAACTTTTCCTTCGCATTTTATAACGGCATCTTCCATTATGATTTCACCCACAGAATCCGCTGTTATCGTTCCCGATTTCGGGTTTTTGACCGATATAATATGTCCTTTAATATCCGCTTCGACATCTGAATATTCAAATGACAAGTCTGTATCTTCCATTTCACAATTAACAAGTTTTAAATTTTTGCAGTAACAAAGCGGTTGTGTTCCAATGATTTTGCAGTTGATAAAAGTCAAATTTTCACTAAACCAGCCTAAATATTTACCTTTTACAACAGAATTTTCAACAATAATATTTTTGCTGTGCCAAAACGCATCTTTTGTATCAAGATTGGAATTGGTGATATGTAAATTTTTCATATATTGAAAAGAATATTTGCCCAACATTTTTAAATTATTAATCTCGACATTTTTAGATTCAAAAAGAAAATACATTGACTCAATCTTTGAATTTGTTATGCTTAACCCTTTACACCTCCAGCCAAATTCGGGAGAATTAATCTCGCAATTATTAACCGCAATATTTTTGCATTCTCTAAGGCATTTTATACCTGTAATATTGCAATTTTCAATTACTCCGTCATTTGAATACCACAAAGGCGCTCTTGTAAGCTCATCTAAAAATGAATTTTTAAGAGAAAACTTTTTGGCGTGCCACAAAGGGTACCTCAAAGAAAATTTGCAATTTTGAACATCTATTTTTCTGCATTCTTTTAAAACAGATTCACCATCCGCCTCGCCTGCGAAAGTGCAATCCAAAACCTCAGCATCAATAAGATTATATAACGAGCGTTCCTCGTCAAAAGTTTGGTTAATTATTTTCATACCTGACCTCTCTCTTTATTTGGGATTTGCGAAAATATAATAGCAAAAAGCATTATAAGACATCCAAAGATTTCTTTTGCGCTTAAAGTTTCGCCGAGAATTAAAACGCCTCCAAGCAGCGCAAAAACAGCTTCCGAACTTAGAATTAATGTTGCAACAGTCGGTTTTGTTGCTTTATGTCCGAATATTTGCAGCGTATAAGCAACTCCCGTCACTATTACACCTATAAATAAAATCGGCTTCCAGCCTGCTAAAATCAAATTTATTGTCGGATGTTCATATATCATAAAAGGCAATGACAAAATTCCTGCCATTAAAAATTGAAGTGTCGAAAGTTTTATCGCATCGGATTTTTTGGAATAATGGCTGACGATTATAATATGCAATGCGAAGAAAAAAGCCGAAATCAAAAGGAAAATATCCCATATTTCAAATTGCATAGTACCTTTGGCACATAATAAATATAACCCCAAAAGTGCAATTAAAACGCTTATTGCGACATTTGTACTTAATTTGTGTTTTAGAAAAATTGCAAGAACCGGCACAAAAATAATATATAAAGACGTTATAAATCCTGCTTTTGAGGCGTCTGCGTATATCATACAGTATTGATTTATCGAAAACGCAATGAATAAAACAATTCCTGCTAATATTGCGCCTTTGATTGAGCATTTTTGTTTGGTTGAAAAGAAATACATCATAGGTAAAAGCGCAATGGCTCCTATAAAACATCTTAAAGTATTAAAGGTAAAGGGCTCAACATAATTCATTCCGAGTTTTTGAGCGACAAAAGACAAACCGGAAATGACCGCTGCCAAAACAAGTGAAATATTGCAGTATAAGTATAATTTATTAAAATCGGTTTTATTCATGGTTTTGAGTAGTTAAAAGTTGTATATTGACACTATGTCAAAAACAATATATCATTATAATGACAAAATGTCAATATAAGGAAATTTAAACCTATTATTTGAAGAAACGGTAAAAGTTAATTGTGTTGTTGCTATAAGAATTAAAATGAAAAATCAAATAACGAACTCAATTCTACATCGAGAGCATTGGCAAGTACAATCATTGTCCTAATGGTGACATTAGCTTCGCCCCGTTCAATTTGTCCGATATAATTGAAGTTCATATCGACCATTTCAGCAAGTTTCATCTGTGAAAGTTTCTTTAACTTTCTGACATAAGCTAATTTTGCGCCAAAACGTTTTTCTATATTCTTATTTTTATCCATGCAAACATTATAGATTTGATAACAGTAAATTTCTAATTACTATCAACAATGATTTATAAGTTTATAACCATTAAGAATTGTAAAAATTTTGACAAAAACCGACAATTTCTATTAAATAATATTGTTTAATAACATGTAAATAATGTTTATTAACTATTATTTAAGTTATTACAAGTAGTAATGAAAGGAGATTGTTATGGCTTTCAATGGAGTGAATAGGCCACCGCAGATGGATCCGAATGCTTATGCTATGCAGTACGCAAAGGAAAACGGTATTAGTTTAGAGGACGCAAAAACTCAATTAAAAAGCAAGTTTGGCGATCCGAACCCGCCTTCTGTATTTGCTAACGGATTTCAGTTTAGCGGCCCGGGCAAAGAGGTTGAAATTAACCCTTTTGACGCATTAACTGATGATCCTGAAAAGCTTGCCGCCTATGTGAAAGACGGGGCAAAGAAAACAGGTATGAATGAAAAAGAGTTTGCTCAGATGTTAGGATTGCCGCCAAGAGAAGAAAAAGACCCTGAGGATGCCAAATTAGAGGAACTTCGTAAATTAGGGATACCCAAAGAAGTTATTAAAAAAGGTGATGATGCAATCAGAAAATATGCACAAGAGCATAATATTAATCTTCCGCCTAAAGAAGAAAGATAGACCGGTTTACCGGTCTATCTCAGACATCGAGAAATTTCATATCAACTTTTTTGTCGGGGTAAAACCCCAACCTACAAAAATATATTTTAAAGCTCGTGAGCATACACAACAAGTTTAAAAATTTCGTTGAGAAAGCCCCACCCAAAAGCAAATATTACTTAACAACCTTTTTTTCAAGTGTTTTGTCGCTCTTGGTTATAATCAGTTTGTCATTTTCAACGTTATATCTAACCATGTTAACTTCAGGATTAACATCAAGCAAGCCCAAAATCGTTGAATTTATTGTTAACGCCCAACCGTTGCCGTTTCTGATTAATTTTCTGTCAATTGCCATTTACCTATCCTTATTAACATTTTATTATATAATTCCTAATTATATCTTAGACTACATTCTCACTTGCTAAATTATTTTAATGTTTTTATTAGTTCGTTGATTTTAATTTTTGTATTATCGGATAACAAAGCAAGGTTTTGAAATAATTCCATATCTATTAAATTAACTTTATTTTTGCTATATGAAATATACGAGAGAAAAATATTAGGTTCCACTTTAAGTGTTTCTATAATATTACAAAAAGTCTCAAAAGACGGAAAACTTTTACCTCTTTCAATTCTGCTTAGATTAGTAGGGTCTAAATCAATCAAAGAAGCAAGTTTATCTTGTGTTATTCCTTGTTTCTTCCGCTCATTTTGGATAATTTTACCTAAAATTTTTTTCTTGGTTTCATCATTCATTTTTTTATAATATAGATATTCAAGACAAAAGTTAATGGCTTAAACAACGATATTTGCAAAAAATATATGTTTATACCTCATTCATCTAAAAGCGTGAAATCATCACCCAATTTTTCTTTTAAAATTTTTGCAAAATCATAAAAATCTATGTCCAATGCTTCACAAAACTTCCAAGCTGTGGCTAATCTACAGTTGATTATTCCTCTTTCTACTTTGCTTAAATTTCCTCTGTCAAAATCATATTCACACGCAAATTTGCTAATTGAGCCGTATTTTTCACTTCTCAACTCTTTAAAAATTTCCCCCACAACTTTTTTAAACCTGTCTTGTTGCATATTTCAATAATATTTTAATAATATATTTAATATGATGTAAAAAACCTACACATATACTTTAAAGCCCGTGAACATACCCAACAAGTTAAAAATCTTGTTGAAAAAGCCCCGTCCGGAATCATTACTTAACAACCTTTTTTTCAAGCGTTTTGTCACTCTTTGTTATAATCAGTTTGTCATTTTCAACATTATATCTAACCATGTTAACTTCAGGATTAACATCAAGCAAGCCCAAAATCGTTGAATTTATTGTTAACGCCCAACCGTTGCCGTTTCTGATTAATTTTCTGTCAATTGCCATATAAAATATACCTACATCTAACTTGACATTATAATATCAACATTGTATATTAATTTATAATATTACATTGTCCTATTATATGTAGGCTATTTTGTCTGTAACTTTATAAGTATGTAGAAAAATTGCTAATTGCGCTATGGTTTTTGTTTTTAATGATTGTTTAAGGAGCAGATATGAAAAAAACTATTATGATTGATTTGGATGGGGTTTTGAATATGTATGACGGAAAGTATGTTGAAAATGAATTGCCTGAGATTAAAGAT
>CANQML010000041.1 GCA_947624935.1 Candidatus Gastranaerophilales bacterium | reverse complement strand
AACTTTCTCCCTCGCCCCTTGTGGGAGAGGGAAGGAGCGTAGCGACGGGGTGAGGGGATCAACACTGTCAAAGTTTATAAGGGTAGTCATCCTTAAATTCCCAACCGTCATACATTAATAATGCTGCACATTTGGTGGGATATGTTTTGCACATTTCCAACAATGCTTCTCTCGTTGGATTACATTCTGAACAAAAAGGGGCAAAGTTGGTTTTTTCCTGATATGCCTGAAATTTATTCTGTTCATTACATAAAACAAATTTAAAAACATTTTGTCCGTATACAGGTTCTTTATTATCCAATAAGATATCAAAATCCATACAACCACCGTTGTGCATATAAACCGTACTGCTGTTTGCAAGAATTATCCCCAAATTCCATCTGTTAGTATTATTGTAACCTGTTACCGTTGTTTCGGTATATTTAATATATGGTTTTATATATTTGTCAAAGTATTTTTGTGTTAACGGTTCATTTCCCTGCTTATCCGACAAAATGTTACCATTGTTATTAGCCAACACCTCAGGTTCTTTTTCCCAAGTTTCAACGTTACCATTGTCTATTTCAGACAACTTAATAGCTTGTGACATCATTGAATAAAAATATTTTAATTCGGTTGAGTAAACTTTTTTCTTGTAACTTTGAACCAAATTCGGAATGGTCATGGCGGCAACAACACCTATTACGGCAAGGGTAACCAATACCTCTGCTAACGTAAACGCTGCTTGGGTTAGAGGATATTTATTGTACCCCCCCCCCCTGTTAAAGGTTTTCATTTTCAAAATCATTTTAGTATCCTCCAATTTTTTTACTACTCGTATATTGTAATAAATTTTTCCCGATGTGTCAATAATATATTTCGGATATCAGTTAGGAAAACGGCTGATCTCTTGAAAATAATGCTCAAGTGCCATATACCCGTTATAAATTTCGTTTGAAATGCTTGCATAACGGCTGGCATCCAAAAATTTTAACTCCTTAACTCTTATCTCAAGCAGCTTTTGAGCATCATCTTTTAGCCTTATATCTTGTGCCCACTTTTGTAATAGGGTTAATTCTTCGTACATCTGTTTCATAGTGGTAAATTCCAGCGTATTGAAGTCGTATTTCTTTAACAATGCCTTCTCCGCATTGTTTATCCTGCTCATTACCGCTTGAAACTTAAAAACTTTCTTTATGATTATATAATTGTCAGCTAATCTTTTATGGTAATTAGGAACAAAATTCTTTGCAAGAAGTGCCGCAAAAGAACGTGACGTAAAAACATCGGTTTCATTTGAAAACGTACTTTTTGATGTTAAATCGAAATCTGATTTTTTGTCAATAATATTTTCCATTGCCTAAATAATAGAATAACCGAAAATTTTTGTCATGCTTTTTGCAGGATTTTTTACATAAATTAAAAATCTGCGGTTTGCTGCATGATTTCAAAGGGTTTTTGAGCCACTTTCATTGTTTCGCGGTCAATTATACCTCTTTTTAATTCGGTAAATGTAGCTTTTTTGGAATTGAATTTTTTTCTCAAAAATTCATACGAGATTTTCGGGTCGCACTTATCGCCGCAGGTGAACAAATCAACGGCGGCATAACCCAATTCCGGCCAGGTATGAATTGCAAGGTGGCTTTCGGATATAATTACGACACCCGAAACGCCATAGGGGTTGAACATGTGAAAACATTTTTGGACAATAGTTGCACCACATTCAAGGGCGGCATCCACCATATATTTTTCTACTTTGTCTAAACTGTTGAGTGTGTTGGGATCACATTCAAAAAACTCTGCTAAAACGTGTTGTCCCAAGTGGATTTCGTCGCACTTGTCAAATGATTTAAATGGTGAAGTTATTGCCAATTCATGTGCCTCCTATGTTTTTTTTCTAACTACGTTGCTATAACATATTACAATAAAAATCCGTGAATTTGTAAATTTTACACTTTTTATTTAAAAAAAATTTTCAAACTCAAACAAAATATAGCTAAAATACAGAAATAATGCACCGTTCAGTTGTACTATTTTTGTTAAGAATTATAAACATAAAATCTTTGATTATGAACTTTTGTTATACAATCTTAGTATGATAAAAATACTTGTAGTCGATGATGATTTAGCTATAAATGAGCTTATAAAGGTTAATCTTGAGCTTGCGGGATACAAGGTTATACAAGCGTTTGACGGGACGAAGGGGTTTGCATTGTGCAAGCAGGAAATGCCTTCCGTTGCGGTTTTGGATGTCATGATGCCGGAAGTCGACGGATTTACAGTCGCTCAAAGAATCAGGCAAAACGAATTGACAAAAGATATCCCGATTATTATGCTTACGGCACTTTCGCAAATTAATGACAAGGTCAATGGTTTTAATATCGGAGTTGACGATTATCTTGTAAAACCTTTTGAGATGGATGAATTGCTTGTCAGAATAAAAGCACTTCTCAAACGCTCACGTCAAATCCCCGAATCTGCTTATACAAAAGAACTTTTGACACTCGGTAATGTTACACTCATCCCCGAAACTTATTCTGTTAAAATTAAAGATAAACAGGTAAAGTTAACCCCGATTGAGTTTGATATTTTTAATCTTTTATTCCAAAATCACGGTACAATGGTTTCATCTGCCAAATTGCTTAAAGATATTTGGGGTTATGCACCGGATGATGATATTGAAACCATACGTGTACATATAAGACATTTAAGAACAAAACTGGATAAAATTGCCGACGGTAAAAAATATATAGAAACCATTTATGGTGGCGGTTATAAGTTTAATGCAGATTGATAACAAAAAAACCGGCTTTAAGCCGGTTTTTTGTTGCTGTTAAAGTTGTTATGCTTCAGCAGGCGCTTCTTCGGTTTTTTCTTCGACCGGTGCTTCTTCAGCAGGTGCTGCCTCAGCTTGAGCCTCAGCCTCAGCTTGTGCTTCTGCTTTTGCTTTTGCCTCAGCTTCAGCCTTTGCCTGTGCTTTTTTAGAAAGCTTTGTCGTTTCTTTCTTTTTATAATCCAAAGAACCGTCAGCCTTGCAATTTGCAATTAAGTATGCAACCGTTTGGGTCGGCTGTGCACCTTTTTTAACCCAATTTTCAGCTGATTCTTTATCAAGCTTCATAACTTTGGTTTTCGGGTTGTAGTAACCGAGTTCCTGAACCGGTTTGCCTTCACGTTTTGTTGTAGAATTAATTACGATAATTCTGAATGTCGGGGCTTTTTTTGCGCCTAATCTTTTTAATCTGATTTTTAACATTTGTTATTCCTTCTGTTTTGTTTTACCACCTGCGGCCGCCGCTTGCCGCTTACTTGACTTTAGGAGGATTACCACTATATGTAAACACAAACAATATTTTTTGGCAAGCAGTTTGTTAAGTATTTGTACATTCTGTTAATCTTCATTATAATACTGGTATGGACTTGTCTAGGTTAGAGGAAATTAAATCAAAAGTCAGTCAAAAATTAGAACAGATTGAGCTTTTTAAATACAAAGGCACTGTGTCAAAGCTTTTGGGCTTGACGGTTGAAGTCAAGCTGCCGGGGCTTAAAATCGGCGATTTATGCTATATAGAAACAAATACGGGCGAACAAAAACCTGCGGAAGTAGTCGCATTTAAGGGTGAAATGGCGCAATTACTTTTGCTTTTGGACGGTATAGGAATAGGTCAGGGCAGTCTTGTAACCTCATCGGGCAGACCGATTATAATCCCCGTCGGTGATTTTCTTTTGGGAAGGCTGATTGACCCTATGGGAAATCCTTTGGACGGACGACCTTTAGATACGACCGGTGCACAGTGGCGTTCGATTGAAGGCCCGCCTCCAGGGCCTTTTGAACGCCCGATTATTACGGAAATGTTTTCAACCGGCGTAAGAGCGATTGATTCTTGTATGACTATGGGCTGCGGTCAGCGTTTGGGGCTGTTTGCAGGCTCCGGCGTCGGTAAAAGTACACTTTTGGGTATGATTGCCAGAAATTCCGACGCCGATGTTAACGTTATGGCGCTGATTGGCGAACGTGGTCGTGAAGTTAAAGAGTTTATTGAAGATTCTTTGGGCGAAGAAGGCATGAAACGCTCGGTTCTTGTCTGTTCCACAGGCGACAAACCGCCTCTAATCAGACAAAAAGCCCTACTTGCTGCAACGGCAGTTTGTGAATACTTTAGAGATCAGGGCAAAAAAGTTTTCTTAATGACTGATACAGTTACAAGATGCGCAATGGCCGGTCGTGAAGTCGGACTTGCAACGGGTGAACCGCCTACGATGAAAGGTTATCCGCCATCCATTTTCTCTTGGCTGCAAAAGGTTTTAGAACGTGCCGGAAACAGCCCCAAAGGTTCAATTACGGCTTTATATACGGTCTTAATGGAGGGTGACGACATTTCAGACCCGATTGTTGATACCGTAAGAGGTATTGTTGACGGGCACATTTTCTTATCAAGAAAAGTCGCCGAGATGAACCATTACCCCGCAATTGATGTTTTGGGAAGTATTTCAAGGCTTATGTCGGCGATTGCAACACCCGAGCACAAGGCTGCTGCGGGAAAACTTCGAACGATTATGGCAATGTATCGTGAAAACAAAGATTTGATTGACGTAGGTATGTATCAGCCCGGCTCTAACCCGCGGCTTGATACCGCAATTGAGATGATGCCCCAGATTAACGCATTTTTACAGCAAAGAACCTCCGACAGCGTTTCTATGGAGAACACAATCAATACCCTTATAGATATGATGAAAGATGTTGATATTTGATTTTAAAGTCGTTAAGTCGTTAAGACGATAAGACGTTAAGTTCTTTACAAAGTGAGTAAAGTGAGTGAGGTGAGTGGAGTGAGTAAAGTGGTTAATAAAGTGAATAGGTGAATAAGCCAATAAGCGAATAAGCCCGTTACATTAATCAGGCTTTGTGGAGTGCCACGGTTATTGGGATATACCCCCTCGCCCTACGGGAGAGGGTTGGGGTGAGGGGGCAGTTGTTCACATGCTAGGTGAAATGAAAATCGTCTCACCCAGCCTACTTTCTAATCCGCTAGGCACACCGCGAAGTCGCCGCCGGAGCGGTCGTAGCTAGAGGAATCCAAGCGCGATTCGTAGAAGCCGCGAGTGTACGCGTTGCCGCTATCGGTCTCCTCACTCGACCAAACATAGAAGTTAGATTTGGTAGCCGTAGGTGACTTGCTACACAAAGCATCAAATAGGTCTTGGTCTTTTATTGTTAATCCTGTTTTGTTTTCTTTTTCTCCTATTCCACTTTCTCCGTATATTTGATCTGCCAGTTGTGCTAACTGTGCCATAGTTGGCATGTTCTTTGTACCGCCGCATTGTTTAACAGCGCCTGCCCAATTGTCACGTTCATAATTGCAAGCTTTAATACCATATCCACTTTTTATTAGTTCTTCACATTCTGCTTTATTAACAGGTGTAGGTACAGAAGGTTCGCTCCAACAATGGTCTGCAAATCTTACGCATAACCACTCATCACCTAACTTTTTTACATTTCCGTTTGTTCTTATATCCTTTAAATGTTCATTCGGTTTTGCATAAGCTGATGTGTCATAAACAACGCTCAAACAGTCACTTCCCGTTATTTGATTAGAATACTCATTTTGCGTGCAATCCGGATTATATGCCAAAAGCCCGTTTACACCGTTTGCAAGCTGAAACCCTACAACATTCGTTCCCCAATTTTTACCTAAATCTTGTGCAGTTTGCGAATCTTTTATCTTTGTTGTTTTACCGTCAACTGTTACTTCTTTTTCAAAGCAGGACGTTAGATTATTTGTACATGTCTTTGTTATTTTTAAATGTTTAGACAATTCATTTACAAAAGCTTCTGTACTTCCATAACCTGCCAAAGTCCCTTGGGTATTCATTATCTTTAAGGCTTCTGTGAGTTTCCTGTCAAAAACCGTACTTGCAGTATTCCAAGATTTACTTTGATAATTCTGTACCAAATTAGGAATAGTCATTGTCGCAACAATACCTATGACGGCTAATGTCACAAGAATTTCCGCTAACGTAAACGCTGCTTGGGTTAGAGGATAGCTACCGTACCCCCCCCCTGTTCAAGGTTTTTAATTTCAAAATCATTTTAGTATCCTCCAATTTTTTTACTACCAGTCTATTATAATGAATTTTTCACATTGTGTCAATAATAAAATTTGCAGGTTTTAATTTCGTCGGGCTGCATGTTTAAATAACAGTAACAAAAGTGTGTTTAATAGAAACTGTTTTACTCACTTTGATAACTGGAATTTATCGAAAAACCTTAACCGCAAAATTTTTTGTGCTACAATAAATGTGCATGAACATTAATTTACCTGATAATTACGGAATAGCCCTGTTAATAACCCTTCTTGCGGGTCTTGCAACCGCAATCGGCGGCGGAGCCGCTTTTGTATTCAAAAGAGGCGACCTTAAAGCTCTGTCATTAGGTTTGGGGTTTTCGGCAGGCGTTATGATTTTTCTTTCGTTTTATGAAATTATTCCCGAAGCTCAGGAAATGTTGAAAGCCAATTTCCCCGTTGATTACAGTTGGATAGTTTGTGCGGGGTTTATTGTCGGGATTTTGGTCGCAATTATAATCGACTACTTTTTGCCCGATCACGTCGATACGGATGAACTTTTAAACCCCGATTACCTGCACAACCATAAACACATGCTAAAACGCGCCGGACTTTTTACGGCGATTGCAATATGTGTGCATAACTTCCCCGAAGGTATGGCAACATTTCTAACCACATCACAAAATTTTGCGTTAGGTGTATCCGTTGCGCTTGCAATTGCAATCCATAATATCCCTGAAGGTATTGCGGTTGCTTTGCCTATCTACCATGTTACGGGTAAAAAACGCCATGCAATGCTTTATGCGGCGCTTTCAGGTTTATCGGAACCCGTTGGGGCTTTAGTCGGGATGCTTTTGTTCGGGTTGTTTTTGCCGCAGGTTCTTGTAGGCGCTTTAATGGCTGCCGTTGCAGGGATTATGACCTATTTGGCATTTGATACGCTTTTGCCCCTTGCAAAAGAATATGGCGACTGGCACCTTTCCATTACAGGCATTATTACAGGGATTTTGTTCATTTGGATAAGTTTAATTTTAATCGGATAAATTATGAAAGAATATTTAAAAAAAATTACGGCAAAAAAAGAATTAGACTTTGAAGAAATTAATGACGCAGTAACTAAAATTGCAAATAACGAAGCATCAGATGCGCAAATCGGTGCGTTTTTAACGGGGATTACACTAAAAGGAGTCACAAAAGAAGAATTTTATGCGTTTGCACACGCTATGCGAAAATTTGCAAGACGTATAATTATAAACGAACCCGTAATCGATAGCTGCGGAACTGGTGCGGATTTTTCAAATTCAATTAATATTTCAACAGCATCGGCAATCGTCGCAAATTCGTGCGGGGCAAAAGTCGTTAAACAAACAAATTCGTCCATTACAAGTTTGTGCGGCAGCAGCGATTTTTTGCATAAAATGAATTTCAAAGTCGTTCAAACTCCCGATGAGGCGCTTGAAGAATTTAAAAAGAACGGCATTACTTTTGTCCATTCGCCTTATTTCAATGATTTTGCAAAAGTAAATAACCCGATAAGAAAACAACTCGGGATAAAAACGATTTTCAACTATCTTGGACCTTTGATTAACCCGGCGTTTCCGGATTTTCAGCTTTTGGGTGTGTCGTCTGAAAGTATGTGTGAAAAAATGGCTTATGCACTGTCTAAGCTCGGCACAAAGCGTGCAATTGTTGTTAACGGCTTAAATCCGAATTTGGATGAGATAAGTTTGTGCTCAAAAAGCAGAATTTTTGAGCTTAATGAGGGTAAAATAAGCGAATACACGGTAACGCCCGAGGATTTTGGGTTCAAAACGACTGATATAAGTGCTATCCAAGGTGACAGCGCCGCAATAATAACCGAAGTTTTCAAAGGCAAAAGAAAAGATGCATGTCATGACATAATTTGTTTAAATTCGGGCGCCATGCTCTATCTTTTTGGCATGGCAAAAAGTGTGAATGACGGGATTTTGCGTGCAAAAGATGCAATTTCTAACGGCGCTGTATATGACGCTATGAGAAGGTTACAGGCTGATTGCCCCTCCGTAAAATTACTTAGGTAAAAGTACGTAAGTAGAAATACGGAATTGTTTTTATTGAAAAACCTTGTATAATCATAATATACGGTTAAGGCTCACGCCCGAGACGGCAAAGCTGTTTACTGTAGAAGGGAGACCTATGGGGTATATTCATTGCTGCGGAGGTCTTAGGAAAACTAAAACTTTCCGACTCTTGCCGCAAGAGGATTTTGTGCTGTGCGAATTGGATTATCTCTCTAAATGTCCGGTTTGCGGGCATACGGTAGTTCAATTAACCAGAATTGACAAAGATAATAATATTTCGACAATCCGAAAAATAAATAAAAAGGCAAAGGAATTTTTTTCTAAACTGAAAAGTAAAATACTTTATCAGGAAGCTGTTGAAAATTATTCCGCAAAATACCGCGGCTCTTTTTATTTGTACTATAACGAGTATGGCGTTAAGAAAAAATGTTACTCAAATTTTAAGAATCTTAAACTTGGTAAAGTTTCTCTTATATAATCCTTCAATTATTTACTGCGGGGGAGTTTCCCCCCTTTTATTTAAAAAATGGGAAATATCATTAAAATATGCAAATTTTGATGATGTAGGATTTAATTAAACCGGACCTCAGAAGGAATTAAGATGAAACTAACACCAAGGGAAAAAGATGTAATATCTTTGATTGCAGACGGCTATGGTGACAAAGAAATTGCGTGTCAATTAAAACTTTCACCCCGAACGGTGCAAACACATTTGAACTCCGTAATTTTGAAATTAAATGCACGAAATCGCTGTAACGCTGTATCAATGTTTATTAAACTAAAATATTCAAGGAAAAAATAACTATGAAAAAAATTATTATTCACTGGAGTGCAGGTGCATATTACCCTAATGCACATGAAAAGTTATGCTATCATTTTTTGGTAGATAAAGATGGGAAAGTTCACGAAGGCAAATTTAAGCCCGAAGACAATTTAGTTTGCACCAAAGGAACCTATGCGGCTCACACAGGCGGCGGAAATACCGGCGCAATAGGTGTTGCAATGTGTGCAATGGCGGGGTTTAAAAACCGCTCTAATGTCGGAAATTATCCCATTACTCCGAAACAATTTGAAGCAACAATGAAATTATGTGCCGATTTATGCAAAAAATATAATATACAAATTACCCCGAAAAACGTGATGACCCACTACGAATTTGGGATAAGTCACCCCCAAACCACCAGCGCGGGGAAGATAGATATTATCTATCTTCCCCCGTATGAGTGGGTTTGTCAAAAAGATATCGGAAGTTTTATAAGAACCAAAATTAAATGGTACAAAGGAGTATAAATTATGGAAATTGCTTACTACAACCTTGCCGGAGGTATAAATCAGGCATCCACCAAAACAGAGCTTGGTCTCAATACTAAAAAAATTTACTGGACTGATGCGGTTAACGTGGAAATCTTGCAAAACAAGGGCATTCGCAAACAAAAAGGAAACACTTTATATATAAAACTGCCTGAAGAAGAACCTGTCACAGGCATGTTTGAAATGAATGCCGATGATAAATATAAACTTATTATAACAACCCAAAGCGGTAAAATTTACGTTTTTGATGATGAAACACACGAACTTACGCTGCTTGAAAAAACTGTTAACGGTCTAAATCCTATGTTTGCCAATTTTTTAAGAGGAACAATCATTGCAACGGAAAAAGATTCCCCGTTTTATTTGAATTTTGACCTCACAACGGATGAATGCAACCTGAAAGACCATGAGGAAAATCCGATTATTGTAAATTCAATAGGCGTATATAGAGGGCGTGTTTGGTTTGCATCAGACTCCACAATTTATTATTCGGCGCTTGGAACTTACAATAACTTTGACGAAGAAAACGACGCAGGTTATATAAGCGATTTTCACACAGACACCTCAAATATAATCGCAATAAAGCCTTATAAAGACTATTTGGCAATATATAAAAGAAATACTGTTTATCTTTTGAGCGGAACAAGTCCCGCAGATTTTGCCATAACGCCATTTGCAAACAAAGGCTGTTTTGCACCGTCTGCTATCTGTAACGTTGAAAACAAACAGTATTTTTTAAGTAACGGAATATACGCACTTGAACAGGTGGGGGAATTAAATCAAATTCAATTGGGCTCGGAAATTTCTTTTAACATAAAACCCGAGCTTGAAGTTTTCAGCCCGATTGAACTTGTAAAAACTTTTTGTCTGCACTATGAAAGCAAAAATCAGGTATGGTACTTTTTTCCGTATCCGTCGGAAAAATTTTACCATACGGTTTGGATAAACGATTACGTTAATAAAGCTTGGTATAAAAGGAAAATTCCGCAAAATATTACAACGGCATGTGTATTTAAGTATGAGGTTTTAAGCGCCGACGATAGCGGTAATATTTATAAAGAAGATTACGGAACAACATTTAACGGCGAAGCTATTGAATTTATGTGGAAATCACCGTTTCTTGCAATAGGTTCGGCACATCACAGAAAAATTATTGATGAATTTTATTTTATTCTTGATGAAAGTTATGATAACAATTTTAATTTTTCTGTTTACAAAGATTACGACAGCGAAACGGCAGACGATGCCGAAAAAATTTACTCCGTCCATCTGGAACACTTAATCTGGGCAAAAGATTCCACATCAGACAACCTCCCGTGTCATTGGGCATTGGACGATGAAAATATACCTATTTGGTCTGTGAGCAGAAATGCACTTGAAAAAGCCGAAATTTCAGAAGCAAATTACTCAATTCAATTGTGTGTTGAAGGAAATGAAATTGAACATTCGTGCGCGATTATAGGCTTACAGTTTAGAGAAATATACAACGACGATTAGCACCACTCAAAACGTTATACATTTTAAAAACAGAAAGGAAAAAACAAATGTCAGACGATTCATTACAATCAAAATCAGCACCCGCCGCAATTTCATTGACAACAGGTTACGGCGCATTTATCCCTGAAATTTGGAGCCAAAAACTGAACAACATGCTTGAAAAAGACTGCGTTATGCTCCAATGTGTTAACAGAAATTACGAAGGCGAAATCAAAAACCAGGGCGACAAGGTTAAAATCATCACTCCCGCTCAAGTTTCCGTTTCAACTTTAACTGACGAAGCCATTACTTATTCGGCACTTGAACCTACCGCAACAAGTCTTGTTATCGACCAAAAGAAATTCTTTGCGTTCAAAATAGATGATGTCGCAAAAGTTCAGGCGAACACCGATATTATGGAAGCACACTTGAGAAACGCCAAAAAAGCAATTGAAGAAGTACAAGACACCTATCTTTTATCTCAGCATGCATTCGTTGACAGCGCAAATGTCGTCGGAAGCGATGAAGAAGCAATAACATTAAGCAAAACAACAATTTACGAACAGTTTGTAAAATTGGCACTTTGCTTGAAAAACTCTGATGCGGTATCTGCGGGCAAACGCCCATGGGTGGTTATTAACCCGACAATCGAATCATATCTGCTTCAAAGCACTGAATTTATCAATGCCCATAACGTTGCCGATGAAACCTTAAGAGAAGGCGCTATCGGAAGAATTGCGGGCATGGATGTTTTGGTAAGCACTAACCTTAAAGCGGTTGACAGCAAATATTACGTACTTGCAGGTACAAACGATGCGATTACGTTTGCATCTCAGCTTGCAAAAATCGAAAGCTTGAGAGATAAAGACAGCTTCTCGGATTTGGTAAGAGGTTTATACTTGTACGGTGCAAAAACCGTTCAGCCCAAAGCTCTTGCTAAAATGGTAGTCAGCGCTTAGGAGGCTTGAATGTTTAAAAATCTAAAATCCAAAATAAAAGAAATCGCATTAACGGCGGTACAAATTGCCGAAGAAACGCTGGGAAGTCAAAAGGGCAGAGAGAAAAAAGAAATGGCTATAAATTACATAGTGGAAAATATACCCGTAATTGCGCCATTCAAAAAGCTTATAGCACTTTTGCTCTCAAGTTTCATAGATGATGCCGTCGAATTTGCGGTTCAATTTATGAAAGGAGAAACATAATGGAAGAAAATCTAACAGACATTTCATCATCTGCCGAGCAGCAGCCCGTTGATGATAATATGATAATCCGAAATCTTGTGCAAAACGGAATACTCAATCCGCAACAAGGGCAATATGGTATGAGTCAATTGGCTGAACAAAGACTCACACAGGATTTCAATCCGGCTTTCGATGAATTTAACAGGGAAAAACCTGATTTTTTCAATACCGAAGGCAGGGCGGATGTTCTCAGTTATCTGAAAGCCTCAAATGCGGTTGTTGATAAGGATGAAATTAATACTATCTCTCAAATGGTGGAAAAGATTGAACAATGCGCCATAGAAAGATATATTAAACAAAAAGCTCACGAAAAAGCACTTGAAAATGAAAACGAGGCAGCAAAGAGGAGATTGACGGCGAATGCCCAAAATTCCACATCTGCAACAAACAAGAACAGAGTCTTTACCCGTGAGCAAATCGGCAAAATGAGTGGTGCCGAATTTACGAAATGCGAGCCTCTTATTATGGAACAACTAAGAAAAGGACTTATACATTAGTAAATTCAAAGCTGAGGCGGCTTTGCCGCCTTGGTTTTTTAAAAGGAGATAAAATGAATTATTTGGAACTTATTAACAAATGTTTGGTCGAGCTTAACTATAAGCAGGTTAATGCTTTCACGGAACTCACTAAAAACGACCATAAAAAAATTAAAAATATTTTAAATCTTATTAATACCGAAGTTTGCAGGTCGGATAAATGGAATTTCTTACTGAAAAAAACACAAATTAAACTCCCGAAAAATAACGGAGAAATTGAAAACACTCTCAAAGGAAGATTTATGCTTGTTTTGGTCGACGGTGAAGAATACAAATTTTATGAAGATTTCAAAAAGTTTTTCACCGAAAGCCAGCCTGATAAAACCTATTCGGCATTTAATGACAAATTGCTTTTCCCGATAGCTAAAAAGGACAAAGAGATAGAAATAATTTATTTGACGGCAAACAGTGCAAAAGACAGTGACGGTAATGAAAAATTAATATTGGAAAAAGAAGATGATGAGTCTTTAATTCCTGAGCCTTTTGCGGAGCCGATTTTGGTTTACGGAACATGTATGAGGTTGAAGGCAAGTCCGCAGCATTTCAAATTCAGCTATTGGCTAAGCATGTATAACGATGCGATAGCAAACCTTCGCTCCCGAAATCATGTGAGCTGGGATGCGGCACCTAACGTAAAGCTTTTCAGACACTAAAAAAAAACAGGAAGTATTTCCCCCTGTTAAGATTTACACTAGCCGAAATATAAATAGCATGACTATTATATAATTTTTTCCAAAAAAACACAAATTATACTAAGAAATGTAAAATGAAACAGTTAACCCCACAACAAAAAAAATTTATTGCAGAATATATAAAGTGCCTTGACGGCGAGCTTTCAGCCAAAAACGCCGGATACAAATCCAAAAATTTGAAAGAAATTGCAGACAACCTTTTATCTAAAGATTTTGTAATAAATGAAATAAAACTTCAACTTAAAAAGCAGATTTTATCGCTTTGTGTAAATAAAGGATATGTAATCCAAAAATTGCTGCAAATAGCCGAATTTTCGCTTGAAGAAGAAGATATTTTAGATAAAGAGGGCATGCCTACGGGCAAAAAGAAGCTTCGCGACACATCAGCGGGCTTGAAAGCTTTGGAAAGTCTTTGTAAATACTTGGAATTTAACAAAGGTGAAACCTGCAGTGAAGCTAAAATAATTACTATTTCAAATTTAGACGACAACAAAATATAAAGAAAGGAAAATTTTATGAAAGATGAACAATTACTGTTAAATAACCAATCATTGGATGAACTTATAAAAATGAAAATAGAGGAGGAATTTAAGTCCTCCGGACAAAAGCCGCAAAAGACAAAACGTGTTGTTGAAAAATTGTCTGATTGCCCCAAGGATAAAATATTTTCAAACGATGCGGTGTTTAAGCTATATAACAGACTTAACAAAACTGAAACGTATATAAACGGCACTCAGGCAGATGCCATGATTGGTATTCAACACGGCATTCGTGAAAAGATTTTAGACGGGACGCTTACGGCATTTTCAACGGATGATGCCTATGTAAAATTTGAGAAAGCTTATGTTTAAATTTGTGCAGATAAATTCGGAAAACATAAATTTGGTTAATCATCTTTACGAAAAATTCAAAAAATACATTGAAGATGATTACAATGAAGATACCTTAGCCGGCTTAATTCACCGAACCTATCCTTACTTTTGGGTAATACTTTACAACACCTCCTTTGCCGGCTTTGTGTATCTTGAAAACATTTGCGGAAACGCAAAAAAATTTCACAGTGCAGAAATTACAACCTGCTTTGAACCGAGGTTTTGGGGCGATTTTACAAAGGAATGCGCAAGGTACTTTTTAACCCGATGTTTTAAAGAATTTGGGTTTATAAAAATCAAGGCGCTTGTATACCCTGAAAATTCGCGGGTAAAAACGCTTTTAAAATCCTCGGGATTTAAAAAGGAAGCCTTATTAAAAGCCGAAACGATACGCTCAGGCAGGTTACAGGATATAGAAATTTATACACTTTACAGAAACGAGGTAGAAAATGAAAATTGAACAAGACGACTTAACTTTAAAACTTAAAAAAGAAGACGAGCATTTACTTGCAGGCATGATTGCACAAAAATACACAACATTTGAGGATGACCGTATGGCGCAAATATCAGATATCAAAGCGATACGCGAGGCTATTTACGGTTCAACGATACCGAAAATAAATGCTTGGGCAAGTGATATTCAGCTTCCCGAGATTTATGAATTGGCACAAACCCTAAAATCTCACATCGGGCAGAATTTGTATTCGCACCCTGAGGCTATGTTTGACGTTTCGGGAACAAATCCGCAAACGCAGGCTTACGCAAACAAGCAAAAAGCCATGCTTGTCAACACTTTTGAGAATATGAAAATAGAAGAAGAACTTGAAAAAGTTATAGACAGCATTGTGGAAACCGGCGAAACCACGCTTTTTGTCGGCTGGGAAACCAAGGTTAAACAAACCAGACGCGCTCAAACGCTTGAAGAACAGATTGTAAATCCGACAGAACAAGGTTTTGTGGTTGAAGAAAAAGTGATTTACGATAATGCGAAAGTCAGACACATAAAATCAGAGGATTTTGTGTTCGACAAGAATAACAGAAACCATTGGGACAGCTGCGCAAAGATATATAGAACTTATTCGACATTGGATGAGCTTTTATCGGACAAATCAAACACACTTTTGACCAAAGAAAAACAGGAAATTTTGAAAGGAGTGGTGGCAAATAAAAAGGACGAAAATGGTAAAGACGGCAAAAAGCTTGAGGTTTTGGAATATTGGGGAGATATAGAACTTCCGGACGGCACAATTTTAAAAAACCGTCTTGCGGTTGTTGCTGCAAGACGTGAGATAATAAGGTTTGAGGCAAATCCGTTCGTAATAAATCCGTTTATTCACGCAAACATAATTGAGTGTCCTGCGACATGCCGCGGAATTTCGCCGTTAAGGGTCGCATTGATACTCAACAACATTTCATCGACGATTTTGAATAAGCAAATTGACGCACTTGCGTTGATGATGAATCCGCCCTATTTAGCGCCCAAAGGCTGTTTTAAGGGCGAGCAGGATGTTCGCCCGGGGAAAATCATTGAATATGATTCAGCTCTTATGACATCGGCGCCGACGCCTTTAAGTTTTGATAAGGCTATGCAGGGCTGGGATTTCTTGAATTATTTTAAAACGACGATTGAAAGTGTAACGGGGATTTTCAAGAACATGTCAGGGAATTTGCAATCGCAGGAGAGAACCGCAACCGAGCTTAATTATTCGGTAAGCGGACAGGAAGCAAGGTTAAACATGATGCTTGATGCGATAAACAGAAAAGTCATAGTTCCCATGGTGGAAAAGACTGCCGAAATTATAGCAAACTTCAAACTCGGGCGGGAAGTTATCGGGCTGAATGAGCATGGCAAATCGATGTTTTTGGAAATTGACGATAATATCAGAAACGGGAATTATATTTACCGCTACGGTGACAGAAAGGCGACATTTGAGCGAAAGATGAGATTAAAAGAGCTTTTTGAGGTCGTGAAATCTTTTGCGCAGGTGCCTGAAGTAGAAGAAAAAATCGATTGGCTCGAATGTTTCAAATTCGCGCTTGAACAGTACGGGATTGAAAATTCAAACAACTTTTTAATCGATAATGTTAATAAAAATTAAAAAACAATCATAAATTTTATAAAGATGGTAAATTTAATGATATGAAAAAAATAATTATAATATTTTTAACATTAATATCTTTGCAGATTTCGGCATTTGCGGAAGTGCCTACGCCAAGGGGCGTTCCGATGAACAAAGAAACTCATCCGATTTTTTGGAGTTATTTGGAAAATTATTCTTCGGCATTAAAACAGAAGCTTGAAGCAAGTCACATGTTTCGGTTGAGAGGTTTTGGCGCATCTTATGTTTTTTTTATAACTAAAGATGGCGAAATAAAAGATATGAAAATCTCAACATACCAAAACAAATATTACAATGAAAAGGTCAAAGAAATAATTTTATCTGTAAAGCCCGAGCCGTTTTATAAAGGCATGGATTCCGATGAGATGTATATGAGCGTTTATCTTGGATATGAAAAATATAACGATATTGATATTAGTGTTGGCTGGGATATAAATGTAGATAAAAATATCTATCATATAATGATTATTACCGATAAATAATAAAAACTATTTGAAGTTAAAAGCAACCTCTATGAGGTTTAGTTGTGTTACAAAAAACAGAAAGGAAACATTATGATAAGTTTAGAAAACAGTTATACTA
>CANQML010000040.1 GCA_947624935.1 Candidatus Gastranaerophilales bacterium | reverse complement strand
TGACGGCGAAAATGACGCAGTCATTGCAGACGTCAACCGCAGACCCGTTAAACGCGAGCGAGTAAGAAATCGTCTTATCGTCTTAACGACTTTAAATGGATTGCTTCGTCGGGCTACGCTTACCCTCCTTGACGTATTATGCAAAATCCAATGTGGCTTGCCACCTCGCAATGACAAAAACATCAAAAAAGCAACTCCCTTTTGGGAGTTGCTTTTATAATCAGTAATGTTACGCAATCAGTTCTTTTACCTCTGCCGCGAAACTTTTCGGGTCGAGTTTAATCCCGGGTCCCATTGTCGTTGAAAGATAAACTGATTTAACAAACGTACCCTTTGATGATGACGGTTTTGCTCTCAAAATCGCATCCGCCAAAGTTGCATAGTTTTTAACCAAGTCGTTTTCGGCAAATTGGATTTTTCCTATCGGGCAGTGTATCATACCTTGCTTGTCCGCACGATATTCAACTTTACCTGCCTTTGCATCTTTAACGGCAGACGCTACATCCATTGTAACCGTTCCGGTCTTAGGGTTCGGCATCAAACCTTTAGGCCCTAAAACTCTACCAAGTTTACCTAACATACCCATGCAATCAGGTGTTGCAATAAGTGTATCAAACTCAAACCAGCCGCCTTCAATCTTTTCAATGATTTCTTCAGCACCTGCAAAGTCTGCACCTGCGTCTTTAGCCTCGGTTGCCTTTGCGCCCTTTGCTATAACGCAAACTTTGACTTCTTTACCCAAACCCGCCGGCAACACTACCGTTGATCTGATTTGTTGGTCTGCCTGTCTTACGTCAATACCTAATCTCATGTGGCATTCGACTGTTTCGTTGAACTTGGAAACTTCTTTTGAAATTTCCTGTAATTTTTTAATCGCATCTACTGCCGTTGCGGGTTGTTCAAACCCTTCAAGCATTTCTTGCATTTTTTTCTGTTTTTTGGTTAATTTTGACATTTTTAATTTTCCTTTCGTGGTGTTAGCGGACTAAACGTCCTTCCATCATTCTTTTACCGTAACGCCCATTGCTCTGCATGAACCTTTAATCATTTCTACTGCAGCATCCATAGTTGTTGCGTTTAAGTCGTCCATTTTAATTTTTGCTATTTCTTCAAGCTGTGCTCTTGTAATTTCTGCGACCTTGTCTTTGTTAGGCACTGCAGAACCCTTTGAAAGGTTAAGCGCTTTTTTAATCAATACAGGTGCCGGAGGTGATTTTGTTACAAATGTAAAACTTCTGTCCTCGTAAACATCAATAACTACAGGAATTATATATCCTGCTTGAGATTCGGTTTTTGCGTTAAACTGTTTGCAAAAATCCATGATGTTAACACCGTGCTGACCCAACGCCGGCCCAACCGGAGGTGACGGGTTAGCTTTTCCTGCCTCAATTTGAAGCTTGATTTTTCCTACTACTTTTTTTGCCATGTTTTTCTCCTTTTGTGGTAATTGCGGGGTTGACCCCTTCCACCTACAATTTGTTAATCTGTTTGTATTCTAATTCTACAGGGGTTTCACGTCCAAATATCGAAACATTTGCACGAAGTTTGGATTTGTCGGGATAAACTTCAATAATATCTGCAACAAAATCCGCAAACGGCCCTGATATAATTCTGACCTTGTCGCCTGCTTTGACGTCAAGCTCAATTTTTTCTGTTTGTGAAGATGAACGGTGAATAATCTTTTTGATTTCACTGTCACGCGCAGGAATCGGTTTTTTGGCAGAGCCGACAAACTTTGTAACGCCTGCCGTGTGTCTTACAACGTACCAACTGTCCTCATCCATTATCATTTCAACAAGCACGTATCCGGGGAAAATCTTTTCTTCTCTTTCCTGTTTCTTGCCTGCTTTCATCTGCGTAACCGTTTTTTGCGGAACTTCCACTCTGAATATTTTTTCGCCCATATTCATATATTCGATACGTTTTTCAAGGTTTACTTTAACCTTGTTTTCGTGTCCCGAATACGTATGGACAATATACCAGCGTTTTTGGTTCTTTTTGGACGGTTTTTCTTCTTCCGTTACGTTTTGAATATCTTCGTTAATTGATTCTTCTTTCATAAGCCACCTTTATTTTATAAGACCGAAAAGTCCTTTAAATATAATATCCATTAAATATATCGCTACGGTAAACACGAATACAATTACTATTACGAAAACCGTTTCCGTAACCACTTGTTTTCTTTCGGGCCAACTAATTTTGCCCCATTCGGTTTTTACACCTCTGAAATACGTTTGTAATGAATTAATAAATTTATCCATAATTTACCTCTAAATCGCGCCCTGAAGGACTTGAACCCTCGACATCCGGTTTTGGAGACCGACGTTCTACCAACTGAACTAAGGACGCTTTTATTTAGTTTCCTTGTGAGTTGTGTGCTTTTTGCAGGTCGGACAATACTTTGATAATTCCAATCTGTCTTTTGTGTTCTTCTTGTTTTTTACTGTCGTGTAGTTTCTTTCCTTGCATTCTTCACATGCAAGCACTACCATTCTGTCATTTTTTCCTTTGATACCCATTTTGTTATTCCTTTTTCTATCTAAAATAGAATGTGAGAAGTTCCACATTCTATTTTTCGGCTTATGAGTTTATAATAAAACAAACAAAATTAAAAAGCAAACAAATTGTAACAATAAATTAAAATCCTGCGGGCTGCTTATCATAAGCGCCCAAAGAATCCGTTCTGAGTTTTTCCATATATATTTGACCGTTTTTAACTTCTTGATGTAATTGGGTCAAGCTGTTTTCCAAATTCGTCAAAACTCTTTCTGCATAAAGCTGTGCGCCTTCTTTTGTTTTCATTGCATCTTCTGTCGCTTGATGTCTTACGCTTTCCGCTTCTTCAAACGCTTTGCGTTTGATTTCTTCGCATTCTTCCTGAACCTGCGCTCTGATTCTGTTGCCCTCACGTTCTAATGCCTTTATAAAATCAGCTTCCGACAATTTTCTGTCAGCCTCTTTTTGCGCATCTGAAATTATTTTTTCAGCCTTTTGCTGAGCCTCGATTTGAAGTTCTTCTCTGCGGCGCAAAAATGCTCTTGCCTCTTGAACTTCCACCGGCAAAGATGCGTAAATTCTATCAATCAGCGTTTCAATCTCACGCGTTTTTACAATCGTAAACTTTCTCGGAATTATGGGGAATCCTTCTTCCAAAGAAATCTCTAACATTTTCAGTAAATCATATACTCCGTTTTGTTGCATATCCCTAAACCTTTCCTAATTAAATTTTATCAAAGCATGCTTTTGTTGTCAAATATTTTTTAAAGAATTTAATACAATTTTTTCAAATAATCATTAACGGGTTTTGGCACGAATTTTGAAATATCGCCGCCGTTTATGAGAATTTCTCTGATTGTGCTTGATGAAATGAAGTTATATTCGGGTTTTGTGATTAAGAAAACCGTTCTGATATCACAAGAAAGGGCGCTATTGGTTTGAGAAAGCTGCATTTCGTATTCAAAATCAGATACCGCACGCAGACCTCGGATTAAAATCTGTGCGCCACGTTTTTTGGCGTATTCGATTGTTAAGCCGTTAAAGCTATCTACTTCAACATTTTCTATACCTTTGACGCTTTCTTTGATTAAGTTTACACGCTCATCAACCGTTAAAAAACCGTTTTTTTCGGAGTTTTTGGCAACTGCGATTATGACCTTGTCAAAAATTTCAGCACTTGATTTTAAAACATCCAAATGCCCGTATGTTATAGGGTCAAAACTCCCCGGATAAATTGCCGTTTTCATAATTTCTGTCCTTTATTGAAATTATAACACAAAAAAGCGGAACGAAAGTCCCGCTTTTTCAATTAGATTTAATAAGCTCGACTTATTCTCCCGGTGAAGTTTCAGCAGCAGATGTTTTACTACCAGCCGGTGCTTTGTCGTTTCCGTATAACACTGCTCTTGCAGCTTCCGTTGCAGGTACGATTTGTTGTCCGTAAATATATACAGGATAAATATCGCCACCACCTATTGTGTCGTTTGTAACATAACAATCATCTTCATCTACACTATTGGTACCGTTTGTACAAGTGATTTCTTTGTTCGGTCCTTTTTTACCGTTTGCATCGATAAAACCAATACATTTACTAGCAGCAGATTCACATTTTTTCCCATCAGCATCACTAATTACTTCATAGGAGAACGAAGTTCCATCCGGAAATTCGATTGAATGGAAAGCAGTGTCATCATTTAAAGTTTTTCCACTAAGCGGTGAGTCCGTATCCCCAGATAGTGTAGGCGCTGTAGCACCATCATACAAATCTTCATTGTATGTACCCATTGTACGGTGTGTTAAAATGTAACGTAATGAGCTCGGTTCATCGTCATCACTGTCACCATCAGCCTTAATTGTTGAAAAATCAGTGTCTTCCAACGCAACATTCATAACAGCAGCCTGATTTAACACTGACAAAGCTTTTTTGTAAGCAGTCTTAAATTGTGCTCCGTTTGTGTTTGAAATAAGTGTAGGGATTGTCATTGCAGCTACAACACCAATAATACCAAGTGTAATTAACACTTCTGCAAGCGTAAAGCCGAATCTTTTTGTCATAATCTTTTCACCTTTCTTTTTTTTAATAAGCTATGAACAATTTTTCTTACTAATGAAATTATAATAGCAATTTTTTTAAATTATGTCAAGACATAAAAAAAGCTCCGTATTTACGGAGCTTTTTTTATGTCGTTTTGTTTACAACTATTTAAGTCTTACGTTAACTGATGTTCCTTTTTTAGAGATTGCTACTTTATCTTCTCTTGCTAACCAGCCAAGACCTAAATCAGCAAAATTTCCTTTCAAGTCTAATTCTTTTTTCATTTTAGCGAAAGAAGATTCGCCATTGTTGTTCAAATAATCATAAATTTGACCTGCTGAAAATCCGATTTGTTCTTGTAATTCTTGCATTTTGTTCCTCCAATTGTTTTATTACTAACACTTATTACACTTATAATATAAAATAATTAAAAAAAAAATGCAATAGGTTTAACAAAATTAGTTTTGAAAAAAATTTTATGATAAAATCATATTGGGGTATTGATTTTGATTATTGAGGGGACAGTCCGTTCAGATAAAACCGATATGTTAATTGACAAATATGCTGAATTGCTAAATTCAGGCATTCCGTCGTCAAAAATTCTTGTGCTCGTTCAAAATTCCACTTTAAAAGATAATTTTATAAATAAAACTCTTGAAAAACTGACCGTTGATGCAGTCGAAAAGCTGCAAGTGTATTCGTTTTTCGGGCTGGTTTATAATACAATATCCGACAATTGGGCTTTTTTGGAAAACCGCAACATCTACGACAACCCCGTCATTTTGCCGAATTTGGCAGGGCTTGAAATTTCTCAATTTATTTTAAAAGACATTATAAAAGATATTCAATTTAAAGGTTATAATTCAAAAAAATCACTGTTGCATCAGCTTTTCAGGCGTTATTCTCTGATTGTTCAAAATAACCTTTCGGATAGTGACATTGAAGAACGCTCAAAAATTTTGGGCGAAAGTTTCGCCGACGATGCAAAAGCCGCATTGAAAAAATTCCTCGCTAAAACTCTTGCTTTAAGAGATTTTGACTACCTAAGGCAGACGCTTTTATTCAATTTTATAATTCAAAACACCGATTACTTTAAAAATATCGAATATTTAATTCTTGATGACGGCGATGAAATTACACCCGTTTGTTTCGATTTTATAAGTTCATTAAAACTAAAAGATGTCTTTATCGCCTTTGACAAAAAAGGCGCAAGCAGAACAGGGTATTTGAGCGCGGACAAAAATGCCGTCTGGGAATTTGAAAAACTCTTTAACCAAAAAGCAACACAAATTGAGGATTTGGGCATGCCTGATGCCGAAACGCTTTTTGAAAATGTAATCTCGGACAAATGTGAAAAGCTAAAAAATTTCACCGTCCAATCGCCCTCAAAACGTTCGACCATGATTGATTTGGCGATAAAAAAAATCAATGAACTAACCGCACAATCCGTAAAACCGTGTGAAATTTCGATTATAACACCCCAAATTGACGACATGCTTAAATTTTCTCTGAAACAAAATCTTAAAACCGATTTGATTTTTATTTCAGGCAGTGAAAAACTCGTTCAAAACCGCATCGTTCAAACTGTCTTAACCATTTTAAAACTCAACACCCCGCTTGAAGTAACCGAATTTGACCTGAGAGTTATTTTGTCCGAATTTATACCCGTTAAATACCTCAGGGAAATTCTTCATAACTTTACTAAAACCAAAACGCTGACAGACTTTGATTTCAAAGATGATGAATTTAATCAAAAATATAAAAAATTGCAAAATCTTGTAAAAAAACTTGAAACGTCTAATCTTAAACTCTCAGAGCAGGTTTTGGAAATTTACGACGAAATTATTGAGCGTGTAAACCCCGATGAATTGACCAAATTCAACTTTTTTATAAAGCAATTAAGAGAATTTGAAAATATATTCGGCGATGAATTTGAGAGCAAAAAAACTGATATTATAACTCAGATTGAAAATTCCATAATTGCCGAAAACCCTTATTCCACGTTGGAAATCGAGGAAAATCAAATCATTGTTTCAACCCCGCAAAAAATTATTGACAATCAAATAAAAACGAAATATCAAATCTGGCTTGACATTTCAAGTGACGACTGGGTTAAAAGCGACACAGGACCTTTGTATAACGCATGGGTATTTCAGCGCGGCTGGCAAAAAGATGAATTTACAATTGAAGACAACATTGCGCTAAGCAAAGACAAAACCGCCCGCATACTTAGAAAATTAACGCTTTTGGCGGGTGAAAAGGTTTTTGCATACTCAAGCCTTTTTGACGGAAACGGAGTGGAAAACTTTGGCGGGATTGAAAAATATTTGAATTTTGAGCCTGAAATTACCGTTCAAAAATCAAATCCTATCACCCCAAGAGCCGATCAGGCGCCTGTTTTGGAATACAAATCGGGTCAAATGGCGATTTCCGCCGTTCCGGGCGCGGGCAAAACAACAATACTTTTGGCTCTTATCATAAAACTTCTTGAAAACGGCATAAACCCTGAAAACATCTTCGTTTTGACCTATATGGAATCTGCCGCAAGAAACTTTAGAGAACGCATTAAAAATATTAGACAGGGGCAAATCCCCAATATCAGTACAATTCACGGGCTTGCTTTAAGAATTTTAAAAGAAAACGCAAATTTTGAAAGGCTTTCCCTGCCCTCCGATTTTGAAATATGCGACGATACAATGCGTTCAAGGATTGTAAGAACCATTGCCGAACGACAAAAACTTAAAAAAGTAGATGATTATGACAGAGCAATTTCCGTATTCAAGCTCGGCGGCGGAGTTTTACAAAACTTGAACCCGAAATTGAAAGCTTTTGCAAACTTTTTCAACGCCTATCAGTTAGAGCTTGTTAGCCAAAACCTGATTGATTACGATGACATTTTGCTTTTATCGGTAAAATTATTAAAAGAAAACCCCGATATTTTGGCGCATTACAGAGAAATCTGCCACTACGTAATTGAAGACGAGGCGCAAGATTCGTCGTCAATCCAGCAGGAATTAATAACACTTTTAAGTTCAAAGCACAAAAATCTTATCCGCTGCGGCGACGTAAATCAAGCGATTACAACGACTTTTTCAAACGCCGATGTCGAAGGGTTTAAAAAATTCATAACTTCAAGCAACAACGTGAGTATGAATAGCTCCCAGCGCTGTACCAAAGACGTTTATGAGTTTGCAAACCACCTTGTGGACTTTGGCGGCGAAGCTTTTTACAAAATGCACATGCACCCGGTCGAAGGCAAAAACCCCGTCGTCAAAAACGCCGTCACCTCAAAAGTTTTTGAAACTCCGCTTGAAGAAAAAAATTACGTCTTAAAAGTTATCCAAAACGCTTTCGCACAAGACCCTAAAGCTACTGTCGGAATACTTTTGAGAAGCAATTATCAGGTTGCGCAATGGATGAGCATTATAAATGACAGCGGGCTGAAAAGCATTACCCGAAGCGAAAGTTTAGAGCAAAAAACGATTTTCCGAACGATTTTTGCCGTTTTAAATATGATTGCAAACCCGTTTGACAATGAAAATATCGCCGACAACTACGAAATTTTGGCACAAGCCGGATTATATAAACCAAGACTCGGATTTGAGATAAGAAATTTTGAAAAGCCGTTTGTTGAAATGAATTGCGACAACATAGAAAATGTCAGCCTTGCGCAATTTTACTGGGATTTAAACTACTGGCTTTCAATGCCGCATTTGAGCGCCGAAGAACTTGCAATTAAAATCGGCATTGCATATTTTAAAAGCGACATTGAAAAATCAAACGTGTATTTAATTTCGACCCTAATAAAACGAATCGGAAGTAAAAATCTTAATTACATTATCCAAAGGCTTGGCGAGCTTGCCAAAAAGCCGTCTTTGAGCGGGTTCAAGTTCTTCTCGGAGGAAGATGAAAACAACCGCGAATTTTTTGAAGGCAAAGTTCAGGTCATGACCCTTCACAAATCCAAAGGCGATGAATTTGATTTGGTATTTTTGCCTGAAATGTCCGAAAAAAATCTTACGCTTGATATTGCTCAAATCAAGCTGAAATCGGGAGATTTTACCGAGGACATTCGTTCTTCCAACCCGAACTACAAGCCCAAAGACGAAAATCTGCTTAAATTTCAAGCTTATGCCGAAAATATGAGGCTTTTATACGTCGCAATTACCCGTGCACGCAAAAAACTTTTTATAACCGTAAGCAAGAAAGCAAATTCGTTCGGAAAAACAGTCGAACAATCGCCAAACATAATATTTGACGAGCTTTTGGGAGGTGCACATGTATAACCCTAATATGCTTAAAACTTTTTTGGATTGTCCTAAAAAATACTATCTGAAATACGTTCGGCAAATTCAAGCGCCAGTAAAATCCGAACCGTTTGAAAAAGGTAAAAAAATTCACGCACTTGCAAATTACTACCTGAAAGGCTGCGACATCACAAAGTTTGAAAAAGTCCTGAACCCTGATGAAACAAGCGTTTGGAACTTGTTGAAAAATAATGAATATTTTAACAAAACTTACATAAATTCCGAATACAATTTGAGTTGCAAGATAGACAATTATTGGATTGGCGGAAGGCTTGACGCTCTTGTAAAAGACGAAAACAGATACTACATATTGGATTACAAAACAGGCTCAATCCCCCAAAACCCCGAATTTGACGTTCAAACAATGATTTACCTTTTGTGTGCGGACAAATTTTTTGATGCGGATTTAACTTTTATCTATATTGATTTAAAAAACAATAAAAATTATCGAATAGATTTGACCGACGAAATGAGAGCAAAATACACCGATGAGATTTTAAAAATCATAACAACGGTTGAAAAATCCAATTTCCCCAAAAAGTCAGCGTGCAAATTTTGCGAATACAAAAAGGTATGCTAATCAGCGCTGCAAGTGTTTTCATCCGATAAATATTCATCCCAGGTTTCTTTTGCGGAAGATTCACCATTGGGGTCAAAAGCCATGCCAGTATAAAGGTTAGTCAACTGTTCACGGGTGAAATTGCAAGAAACGGTTTGGGTTTCATCTGCTTTAACAGTGGTTTGAGTGAACCTGCACAAGTGTTCTCGCCAGCCGACAATAGTTCTTGTGACTGTTGCATCATCTTCTTGAGCCTGATAAGAATAAGGAACACACAGATTCATTCGCACAACAAAAATTCTCGGATACTTGTCCGCCGCAAACACGCAAAGCGAGACGGCAAAAATCGCAATTAACAATACAAAAAACTTTTTCATAAACTTATTATAACAGATTAATTGAGAATTTTCAATCATATAAGCTCACATATATTTTGGTAGTTGGATAATACACGCAAAATATAAACATTTTCCTCATCAAAATTATAAACTACCAAATAGTGATTGTATACTTTTAAAAACCTGACGTTTTTATAAGTAAAATCTTTTCTTACAACACCGAGTTTGGGATGTAAGCACAAATTGTTAAATGATTTATAAAGTATTTTTAAAACTTTAAATGCGGCTTGTTTATTGTCTTTCGCAATATAATTTGCAATATTTTCCAAATCATCTAAAGCAATACTTTTAATTTTTAAATTCAATTCACTCATATTTATTCAACAATTTTTTCATAGCTAAATGACCGTCAAGAGTATTTTTGTCGTTCAAACCTGCTTCAATATCACTGTTTAAACGCTCAAGCTCATTTTTGGAAACAACTTTTTCCTTAGCTATCAGTAATCTTAAAGCTTCACGAATTACTTCGCTGACAGAATTATACAAACCTGTCGCAACTTTGTCATTGACAAATTGTTCTAATGTAGGAGTTAAAGAAACATTCATAAAATACCTCATTTATAACAAACTATATCTATATAATAACAAACCTTGTTATAAATTTCAATATGTTAAAAACAAATTGTAACACAACAAAAAAAGACCCTTACGGGTCTTTTTTTGTTTTAGTTGAAACTTATTTAAGTTCAACGGTTGCGCCAGCTGCTTCAAGTTGTTTTTTGATAGCTTCGGCATCTTCTTTTTTAACATTTTCTTTAAGCGGTTTCGGAGCTGCATCAACGAGGTCTTTAGCTTCTTTCAAGCCCAAACCTGTGATAGCACGAACTTCTTTCAATACAGCGATTTTGTTAGCGCCTGCTGCTGCCAAAACTACCGTAACTTCAGAAGCTTCTTCAGCTTCGGGAGCTGCGCCTGCTGCTGCGGGTGCTGCGGCTGCTACTGCAACCGGTGCTGCTGCTGATACGCCAAATTTTTCTTCCATAGCTTTTACTAATTCAGCCGCTTCCAATAATGTTAATTTTTCAATTGATTCTAAAATTGCATCTACGCTCATTTTTTTTCTCCTTTATATTTTTTATTACTACTAATTAAGCTGCTTTTTTATCTCTAACAGCTGCCATTGCTCTTGTGAGCTGTGCCATAACCGCATTAATTGAGCCAACAATACCTGTAGCAGGTGAGTTGACACAACCAAGCATTTTGGCATAAAGTTCTTCACGTGACGGAAGATTAGCCAGTGCTTTTGTTTCGCTTTCGGTTAACAATTTACCGTCCAAAGCTGCGCCTAAGATAACGCCTTTTTGTGAGTCTTTGATAAACTTAGACAAAACTTTTGCGGGGCTGACGGGGTCATTAAACCCGAATGCCAACGCAATCGGACCGGTCAATTTTTCGGTTAAGATTTCATACGGCGTACCTTTAACGGCAATTTTTGCCAGAGTGTTTTTTACGACCGTATAATCACCGCCATCTTTTTGAAGGTTTCTTCTCAACTTGGTGATTTCTTCTACCGTGTAACCTTTGTATTCGGAAACGATAGCGACCTGAGCTTTTTCAATTTTTGCTTTTAAAGCATCGATTTTTTCTGATTTGAATGCTTTTGTTGCCATTTTAGCTCCTTTATCGTAACTTGTACCACTAACTACAAAAAAGATTTTGCTTTTCCATAGTAAACCGCAAAATCTTACAAAAGTACAATAAATATTTCGACTTGTGTAACCTCGGTTTGCTGGTATTTTAAAGGATTTTGAGGAAACTAATTTTTTTTGCCCCCACCAACCCTGCAAACTGTCTGCGGTTGTACTGTGATATTATTACAAAAAATATCTGTTGTCAAATATCATTTTAAAAAACTTTACAAAAAAGGCGGAACGTATGTTCCGCCTGATTGGTTTAATAAGCTAAGCTTAATCTTCTGGTGTAGTTGTAGCCGCTTTATCTTTGCCAAACAATACAGCTCTTGCCGCATCTGTTGCAGGTACGATTTGCTGTCCGTAAATAAATACAGGATAAATATCTGTAATATTACCACTACTTACCACGCAATCATCGCCTGTATATGTTGAACTTGCGGCTCCTTTATCGTCGTCGCAAGAAACCACTGTATTCGGACCTTTTTCTCCGTTAACATCAATAAAGCCTACGCATTTATTTGCTTCCGTTTTACATCCGGTACTTGTTGAATCGAAAGCAAAGGATGTACCGTCTGAAAATTGATACAGTTTCATATTTGTGGCTGTAATAGTTATCTCCTCATCCTTATTAGTTCCATCTTCGCCCTTTAATGTTACCTTTATTTTTGAGGGGAATAAAGTTGTTCCGCTTGAATTTTTGTAGTTATCAGTGATATCTTGAGCGTTTAACACACGGTCTTTCAATAATTTAGGCATTGTACCATCTACCGTGCCATCATCATAGCCGGTTGAATCGGTACCCTTTGCCTTCAAATCTCCAAAGTCCCAATCAGCAAGTGCTACGTTCATTACAGCCGCCTGATTTAAAACTGATAATGCTTTTTTGTAAGCAGTTTTAAACTCTGCGCCTTTCGTATTTGAAATAAGTGTAGGGATTGTCATCGCAGCTACAACACCAATAATACCAAGTGTAATCAACACTTCTGCCAAGGTAAACGCCGCACTTGACGAATTACCCATGTCTTGTCGTGCCTCAGGCACACCTAATCTTTTTGTCATGATTTCTAACCTTTCTTTTTCTTTTGTACAACTATCGTTCTTTTATAGCGGAGAACTACCGCATACTTCTTGCAGAACCCCACCATGATCAAAGTTATCGAAAGGTGATTTTAATAACTTGTTATATTTTTGTTTGTTCATAGCAAAATACGACCATGATGAGGTCGTGCAAAAAGTATAATCACTATAAAGGAAGTTTAGCCTTGAGCTTGCCCCCCCCCCTGGTTGAGACATCCTATGCAAATTTAACTTCCTTGTACTATTCATAATATCATTATATTAATTTTAATAATTTTTGTCAAGTACCTAACGAAATATTATCAATTAGTCGTACATTGCCTATTTTTAGCGCGATAAACACTCTTGTATCATCATCGGCAACCGTTTTTTCTTCTAAATTTTCGCTATCCCTAAATTCCAAATATTCCAAACTGTGTTTTGGGGTCAGATATTCAAACGCTGTTTCGCTCAAAGCCTTAACGTCAACTATACCCCTGTCATAGCAAGATTTTATATTAAACAAAATCTTACTCAAAACAAGCGCCAAATCTTTTTGCTCATCCGTCAAATACTTGTTTCTTGAGCTTAAAGCAAGCCCTGAGTCTTCTCTAACAATCGGGCATGGTACAATTTCAACTGGAATATTCAAGTCCTTAACCATTTTTTTTATGATTACAAGCTGCTGAAAATCTTTTTCGCCAAAAAATGCAAAATCGGGCTGAACAATATTAAACAGCTTATTTACAACCGTACAAACCCCGTCAAAGTGCCCTACTCTTGATTTTCCGCACAATTTATCCGTGTAAAAATAAGGCGGAACAACGTAAGTTAAAAAGTCATTCGACAGAATATGACCTTCGCCGTACATTTCATTTGGTGTTGGTGCAAAAACAATATCGACATTTTCGCACAATTTTACATCCTCATCCAAAGTCCTCGGGTATTTATCTAAATCCTCGCCCGCACAAAATTGGATAGGGTTAACAAAAACGGACACAACCGTTTTGTCGCATTTTTCTACGCTTTTGTCGATTAAACTTTTGTGACCTGCGTGCAAAGCGCCCATTGTAGGCACTAAACCGATTTTCAAGCCCGCTTTTTTCCAAGCCTTGACCTGCTCTCTGACATCTTCTATCTTATGAATTAACATACAATTGCCTTAATTCTTCTTGTTTATAAACTTCATCGTCTGAGGGAAAAGCTCCGCTTTTCACGTCCTCATCATAGCGTTTTGCGGCATCATATATGACCGATTTCAAATCGGCATATCTTCTGACAAATTTCGGCTTAAAGTCGGAGTATTTCCCAAGCATATCATCCGATACAATAACCTGCCCCGTGCAATATCTTCCCGCACCGCACGAAATTGTCGGAACTTTCAAGTTTTCCGTAATGTATTTTGCGCTTTCTTCGGGAACCATTTCCAACAATATTATAAACGCACCCGCATTTTGCAGCGCTTTTGCCTGCTCTAAAATCGCATAAGTGGCGTCAGCGGATTTGCCTTGAATAGTGTAACCGCCAAGCGAATTTAAAAATTGCGGAGTAAAGCCCAAGTGCGCAATAACGGGAACGCCCGATTCGCTGCATCTTTTAACGACTTCGACGATATGGTCGCTGTAACCCTCTATTTTAACGGCATTTGCACCGCATTTAATCAAATTACATGCGTTTGTAACGGCACTTGGCACATCAATGTGATAACTCATAAACGGCATATCCGCAACAACCATGGCACGGTTTACACCTCTTGCCACTGCCTTTGTAAATATCGTCATTTCTTCCATGCCGATTTTATATGTCGCATCATAACCCAAAATTACCATTGCAAGGCTGTCGCCGACAAGTATCATATCAACACCCGCCTCATCAATGTATTTTGCGGTTGAATAATCATAAGCCGTCAACATTGAAAAGTGCTCACCGCTATCTTTTATTTTTTGTAACGTATTTACGGTAACTTTTTTAATCATTTTACTCCTTCAAGTTCAAAGCACTTGTCGCCGTCGCGCTGAACCTTTCTGTACCAATAATATATAGCCCTTGCAACTCTGTGCGAGCTGTGTCTTACAAGCCCTTCGGGGCTGTCCTCTATAAGTTTTTTACTGCATAACGACACACCAAGCTTTTTAAGGTTGTCCGTATCAAGCTTGACAGGATACGAGCCTGCTTTTTCATATTTATCCGCAAGATTTTCCGGCATAGAGTCGTTAACCAATACCGCATCCACAATATTTTTACTGCCGGCATGTTTAATAAGTGCGTTTAAATGGTCTGAAACAGTGTAACCGTCTGTTTCACCGGGTTGCGTCATAATGTTGCATACGTATATTTTTTTGGCTTTCGATTTTGCGATTTCTTCGGCAATTTCTTTTACCAGTAAATTTGGTATAACGCTTGTGTAAAGGCTTCCGGGGCCTAAAATTATAAGCTCGGCGCTTTTGATTGCGGAAATTACATCGTCCAAGGCTTTGCAATTATCGGGGTCTGTAAAAAGCCGTTTGATTTTGCCGTGAGCCTCCGGGATGTTTGATTCGCCCTTGATAATTCTTCCGTCTTGCATTTCTGCTACAAGCTTCATATCGTCCAAAGTCGACGGCAAAACCCGCCCGCGGATTGAAAGTACGTTTGAAGATTCTTTAACGGCTCTTACCATATCGCCCGTAATTGAGCATAATGCCGTCAAAAACAGGTTGCCGAAACTGTGACCTTCAAGCCCTTCGCCTGTTTTAAACCTGTACTGAAACAACTTTGTAACCAAATCTTCATCATCAGCCAAAGCCGCAATACAGTTTCTGATATCACCGGGGGGCAATATTCCCATTTCTTCGCGCAATCTGCCGGAGCTTCCGCCGTCATCACCAACGGTTACTATAGCCGTTATGTTGTTTGTAATCCTTTTTATCCCTTTCAAAAGCATAGACAACCCCGTTCCGCCGCCGACTGCGACTATGTGCGGTCCTCTGTTTAACTTCCGTCTTCTGTAAAGGTGTTCTAACAAATAGGTATTATCGTTTCCCAAATCGAGCATTGAAAGATTGGTTTTCTGCCAGCCTTTGAAAAACAGCGCCGCACCGAACATACACACCGAAAACGCAAGCCATTCGGTTGATACCTTGCTTGCTATGTGTCTTACAAATTCCATTGTATAAAATACGGGTTTTATGCCGGTTAAAATCAATACTCCCAATGTCATTAAAACCGTGCCAAACAATATGAGCGCAAACCATCTTTTGACCTGCAAGCCCGGAATCAACCAACCCGCATCTTTGGGGATTTTTACACTGTCCGTTAATTTTCTAATCATTCTACCCAGCCTGACGCACAAGCATTTTTATAATTCACCGGAACAGGTGTAATTATTTCATGCGCTTGTGTAATTAGTTCCAATGCGTTTGAAATCCTGTTTGTAAAGTGGATTGTGTCCGCTTTTACAGGTGTTTTGCCGCAATCATTATTCATTACTTGAGAATTATTAAGCAATTCTTTTAATCTGCCGATTGAAACATTTGTATTTTCAATATCATTTGCCGAAAAATCAATACTGCCGTCGACATTATAGGATTTTTCAAGACAAATTTCGTGAGCAACCTGAATATTAGCCTCCGCCCCGACACGCTCGGTAATTTCGCCCGCCGTACCGTAATAGATAAGCCAATTTGAAGATTTTTTTATGCTTTGAGCAAGATTATAGGCAAAATCAAAATCCTGAGCCGCCATTTTATACATCGCACCGTGCGGTCTGACGTATTCAATTTCCATATTATAAGATTTTGCAAACGACATAATAGCCCCGACCTGATACATCACAAGCGCCTCCAGCTCGTCTTTGTCCAAGTCCATCGGGCGGTTTCCAAACCCTTGAATATCGTTAAAACCAATATGCGCACCGATTACGATGTTTTTTTCTTTAGCCGCCATAAGAGCATCCCTTATAGCCAGCGGATCTCCCGCATGAAATCCGCACGAAATATTGGCAGAGCTTACATAATCCAGCAAAGCATATTCGGATTCATTTCTGTAAACCCCGAAACTCTGCGCTAAATCGCAATTAAAATCAATATTTTTAATTTGTTTTCTCTCTAAAGTCTGCATAATAATCCCTTTTGAAAATATTATACTACAGAAACAATTGAAAAAAACATCTTTACAAAATATTAATATAAGTTGAGGGTAAAAGTGAGTGAAGTCGTTAAGACGTTTTCTTACTCGCTCGCGTTTAACGGGTCTGCGGTTGACGTCTGCAATGACTGCGTCATTTTCGCCGTCAAGCCTCGCCCTCAGCTCGCTCGCGCAAAGTGAATAAGCAAATAAGTTAATAAAGTCTTTAAGACGTTAGGACGTTAAGTCGTTAAGTTCTTAACTTTAATTAGGCTCTGTGAAGTGCCACGGTTATTGTGACATTCCCCCTCGCCCTACGGGAGAGGGAACAGTTGCACAATCCTCTTTGGAATATAACAAAAAATCTTTTCAAACCAATCTGTCAATGTACAAGGG
>CANQML010000039.1 GCA_947624935.1 Candidatus Gastranaerophilales bacterium | reverse complement strand
GTTTTAATTAATTTTATAATGTTAGGATAATCTTTTATTTCGTATGGTTTTATTATCATGTGAATATGATCGGGTAAAACACATATTGCAAAAATTTCATAATTATATATTTCAATAGATTTTTTTATGGCAGATTTTAGTATGTTAATGTTTTCAATTAACAAATTTCTGCGTTTGCTTGTGACAATTGTTATAAATACGTATGAATTTGGTATAAAAATTCGGTGGTAATTCATAATATTTATTATATCAAAAGATTGTTGATGGGTGAAATGAAAATCGTTTCACCCATCCTACTGTCTGTCTACTGTCTCCAACATTTTCAACCCCAGTGTAAAGATTATTGATGGGTGGAATGACAATTGTTCCACCCATCCTACTGTCTTAACGACTTATGTAACCACTCATTAAAAAAAGAACCGCTGAGTAGCGGTTCTTTTTTCTTTTAGTTGTTTATGTAATCCCTTACAACACCCTCGTAAGCATCTATATAAATCTTTTTGATGTCCTCCATCAAAGGATATGCAGGGTTTGCGCCTGTGCATTGGTCGTCAAATGCCAATTCTACCATCTCATCAAGTTTGTCGTAAAAGTCTTTTTCCGTTACGCCAAATTCCTTGATAGATTTTGGCAAATTAATAGCATTTTTCAAACGAGTGATTTCTTCAAGCAAAAGTTCAACTTTTTCGTCGTCGTTTTTGCCGCCCAAACCAAGTTCATCAGCTATCTGACCGTATTTTGACTTAGCGTTCGGGAATCTGTATTGCGGGAAGATACATTGTTTTTTCGGGCAATCGGTTGCGTTGTATTTGATTACCTGATTAATCAACAATGCGTTTGCAACACCGTGCGGTACGTTAAACATCGCACCGAGTTTGTGAGCCATTGAGTGGCACAAGCCCAAGAACGAGTTTGCAAATGCCATACCTGCAATCGTTGCTGCATAGTGCATTTTTTCTCTTGCCACAGGGTCGTTTGAACCTTCGTTATAAGCTCTTTCCAAATATCTGAATATCAATTTGGTTGCCTCTAAAGCGTTTGAATTTGTGAAGTTGGTTGCCATAGCGGAAACGTAAGCCTCGATTGAGTGAACCAGAGCATCAATACCCGATGCCGCAGTCAAACCTTTTGGCATACCGTCAACAAAATTCGGGTCTATAATTGACATGTTCGGCGTCAAAGCATAATCTGCTATAGCGTATTTAACGTGTGTTGCATCATCTGTTATAATTGCAAACGGTGTAACTTCTGAACCCGTTCCTGATGTGGTCGGAATTGCAACCATAGTAGCTTTTTTGCCTAAGTCGGGAATACGGCAGATTCTCTTTCTGATGTCCATAAATCTCATTGAAATATCAGAGAAGTTTGTTTCGGGCTGTTCGTACATTAACCAGATAATTTTTGCCGCATCCATCGGAGAACCGCCGCCCAGTGCAATAATTACATCGGGTTCGTAAGGTCTTACGATGTCCAATGCCTGATTTATGGTTGAAAGCGTCGGGTCGGGTTTTACGTCAAAGAAGATTTGATGGTCAATTCCGATATCATCCAAAACGTTCACGATTTGGTCAACAGCTCCTGAATTGAATAAAAATCTGTCTGTTACAATGAAAGCACGTTTTTTGCCTTCCAATTCACGCAAAGCTAAATCAACCGCGCCTCTTTTGAAGTAAACTTTCGGGGGAACTTTAAACCATAACATGTTTTCTCTCCTTTCAGCAACTGTTTTGTAATTTAATAAGTGTTCAACACCGACGTTGCCGCTGACAGCGTTTCCACCCCACGAACCGCATCCGAGCGTCAATGACGGTTCCAATTTAAAGTTGTACAAATCACCGATACCGCCCTGCGATGAAGGTGAATTTATTAACAATCTGCAAGTCGGAATTACGTGTGCAAAGTAGTTAATTCTTTCTTGAGTTCTTGCATCAGTATACAACGCTGCAGAGTGTCCCGCACCGCCTATCATAACTAAGTCGTATGCTTTTTGAACGGCGTCTTCATAGTCTTTTGCCTTATATAAAGCCAAAAGCGGTGATAATTTTTCGTGTGCAAACGGATTTTCAACAGAAACTTCTTTTTCTTCACCGATAAGCACTTTCGCAGAATGCGGAACATCTATTCCTGCAAGCTCTGCAATTTTGTATGCGGGCTGACCGACGATTTGCGGGTTAACCGAGCCTGCGGGGGTTAAAATTATTTTTGCAACTTTTTCGGCGTCTTTTGCACTCAAAATGTGCGCACCTCTAAGCTCAAGCTCTTTTTTAACTTCGTCATAAACATCTTTTACGCATACGATTGATTGTTCCGATGCGCAAATCATACCGTTATCGAATGTTTTTGACAAAAGGATTGAAGATACAGCCATTTGAATATCAGCTGTTTCGTCAATTACGGCGGGAACATTACCGGGACCTACACCGAGTGCGGGTTTGCCTGATGAGTATGCGGCTTTAACCATTCCGGGACCGCCTGTTGCCAAAATACAATCAACATGCGGGTGCTGCATTAACTGATTTGAAAGCTCGATTGACGGAACATCAATCCAACCGATAATATCTTCGGGCGCACCTGCTTTGACAGCGGCTTCAAGGACTATTCTTGCAGCTTCAATGGTTGATTTTTTAGCTCTCGGGTGCGGTGAGAAAATTATCGCATTTCTTGTTTTTAAAGCTATTAATGATTTAAAAATTGCGGTAGAGGTCGGGTTTGTTGTCGGAACAATACCTGCAATAACCCCTAAAGGTTCAGCGACGATTTTTATGCCGTTTGTTTTGTCCTCGCTGATTATACCGCAAGTTTTAGCATTTTTGTGCTTGTTATAGATGTATTCGGACGCGAAATGGTTTTTGATAATTTTATCTTCCATAACGCCCATACCTGTTTCTTCGGCAGCCATTCTTGCCAGAGGAATACGTGCTTTGTCAGCCGCAGTTGCAGCCGCTTTGAAAATCGCATCTACCTGTTCCTGGGTAAATGTTGCGTAAATCTTTTGAGCTTTTTTAACTCTTTCGATAAGCAATTCCAGTTGTTCTGCGTTGTCCACAAGCGTCGACTTATTCAAAGCCTTTTCAAGTTTCTCAACATTCTTTTTGCTCTTTGTTGTCATAATATCTCCTTTTCATTATATATCGGGGTTAAAAGACATTTGTCTTTTATCGTGATTTATTTCACAATTGCATTATAAAACAAGGATAAGAAAAAAGCAAGTGTAAATTTTACAATCTTTAGGTTTTCTTTATATGAAAGTGAGTAAAGTGGTTAATAAAAGTGAATAAGCTAATAAGCGAATAGGCGAAGTCTTGCTCGCTCGCGTTAAACGGGTCTGCGCTTGTCGTCTGCAATGACTTTGTCATTTTCGACGACAAAGCTCGCCCTCTGCTCGCTCGCGCAAAGTGAATAAGCTAATAAGCAAATAAGCGAATAAGCACGTTACTTTAATTAGGCTCTGTGGAGTGTCACAGTTGTTGTGACATACCCCCTCGCCCCGTCGAATTTGCAGATAATATCTTTTAAAATTATAAGTGATTTAATAAGAAATCTTATCTTCCTGCAAAACCTTTGCCGCACAATCAATACCCGATAAATTACTTGAAGTATCGCTTGCGGTGCATTTTGGCGAATTATTGTCAATACCTGCAGGAACTATATTCCCATTTTTTATTGCTAAAACAAATACATCTTTCCCGAATGTGTTAGGTTTTTTATCACCGTTTACATCTACATAAAAGAACGGAAGAACTTTGTCATAATCCACTCCGAGTACATAGCCCTTCCAAAAATCAAATGTTAAATTTGTCCCGTCTGCTAACCTGACCGAACATGTATTAAATCCTATATATTTTTCTCCGGAATAAGCAAATTGAATGTTATTCAATCCTTTTGTAGCATCATCGCTCCAACATCCCGGTGAAGTCTTTCCGCATCCGCAATCTTTAGCAATTTTAAAATACGGTTTATAATATGAAAATAATGTTGCAATGCTATCTGTATCATCATCTTTTAAATTATCCCATCCGTAACTTGGGTTTTCAATTTGTACCATTTCATTTACTTGTGACAAAAGCGAATATGCTTTTTTTAATCCGACTAAAAAAATCTTATTTTGTGAATTATTAATCACTGTCGGTATTGTCATCACGGCAACTATGCCGATGACGCCGAGGGTGATGAGGACTTCGGCGAGGGTGAAGGCTGTTTTCTTTAAAGTCGTTAAGACGTTAAGACGATAAGTCTTTAAGTTCTTTACATTAAGCAGGCTTTGTGGAGTGCAACTATCTCCGTCATTGCGAGGAACGAAGTGACGAAGCAATCCATTTAACAGATTGCCGCGTCGGACTGCGCTATGCTTGTCCTCCTCGCAATGACGTGTGCTATTATGCAAAGCCAAATGTGAAAAGTGGCTTGCCCCCTCGCAATGACGTGTAACGTCATGCCTTGTTACTTTTTCATTAACTAAATCTTTTCTACTTTCAAGTTCTCTCGTCATATTTTTATCCTTTCATTTTACTTTTGGGCTGATAGCCCTACCTACTACCAATTTTATTGTTGGCATAGTAATGCCAACCTACATATATGGATTGCTTCGTCGGGCTGCGCCGCTCCTCGCAATGACATTCGCTATTATGCAAAATCCAATGTGAAAAGTGGCTTCGCCACCTCACTTCACTCACTCTACTCACCTTACTCACTTTAAACAGCCTCCAACACAGTAGTTGCAGGTGTCTTGAACATATAAAATCGCCGAAACTCACTCTATGAGCATTGGGGGGGGGGGTAGCCACCCTAATCTCTCTTATATTCTGCGTTTTCAGCGTTTTCAGCGTTTCTCTTTCCATACGTACATTATATACATTTTCTTCAACCATGTCAAGTACTTATCTAATGTAGAAATAATATAAAAAAAATGGTATAATAAATCTATGAAAAACTTTTTAAAAAAATTGATTAAAACTCTTTTCCCGATAAAAATAATTGATAACAAAATTTCGTACAAAACCGGCACGACTAAAACAATCATTTCCGCTAACGAATATGTGACCCTATCAGCAGAAACTGAAAAAAATAAATCCTTGCTAAGAAAAAACGCCGAAGATATCGCTAAAAACTGCGATTATAATCCGCAAAAAATAATTGATTTTATAAAAAATTCCGGCACTAAAATCGTCATAAGCCCACATGCTTTAAAATTGCTTAATATAATCGGCGAAGAAGAAGGGTTTTTGCCCCATACAAATGCGTTTAATACATTGTTTCTGAAACTTTTTTTCCAAGCGCCCCCCGTTTTTATAATAAAAAGCTCCAGCACAGAGCTTTTATACCACTATTTATACAAGTGGTGCGCATATAGAATGAATATCCCCGGAGCAAATATAAATCTGCATTTGAATAAGCAACCGAAAAATAACCTGACACCTGAAGAAATTGTCAGCTTGAATGAAGCAATTCAACTGGATAAAGAGGCGATTGATTTTGCTTTATTTATTGAACAAAAGACAAAAGGCGCAAATAAAGTCAAAGAAAAAATGGTAAATGGCGGTGCGGATATTTAAAAAAAAAACATCCCCTTTCGGGGATGTTTTTTATGCCATATATGGAATATGCCTGTAAGCTCTATCCTGGTTTGGAGTAAATAATATATTATAAGCCTTGGTTAACTTACAGCCTATGGCTTTTAGCGGGTTGGATTGAACAGCATCCGCATCTTGCGTCAACTTTAAATTCTTTTCAAAGTTCAGGTTATCCGAATTTTGCAAAGACAAAAGTCCGACTTTCGGGGTTATGTTATTTAAGTTTCCTTCTCCAAATGTTATTGGTTTTATAGATTTTATAGGTATTATTCTCATTTTTTTCTCCTTTCGGGTTTATTAAGTGTTTTTTTAACACTTCATATCATCATTTTCACTATATACTATAACTTTTTATTTGTCAACCCCTTTTATTAAGTTTTGTAAAGCAGGTTAAACTTCAATAATTGTGCAAGTTTTGGCATAAAGTGCAAAAAATACACTTATTATTGAATTACAGACCCTCCTAAATCGGGAAAACATGGAAAAAGATTTTTAAAAAATCACCCGATTGGGCTAGTTATCCTCGGGAAGATCACCCTTAACATCTGCCGTTATTTCACTTTCCAAATTAAACACTTTATGCAAAGCTTTCAATGACTTGTGCGCATCGTCTTTATCCACAAGGCAGCTTATCTTTATCTCAGACGTTGAAATCATTTTTATATTAACGCCCAAATCGCCCATTGTTTTAAACATAGTCGCTGCAATACCGGGGCGGTCAATCATGCCGGCACCGACAATTGAAACTTTTGCGATATTATCATCAACCTTAACATCCCCTGCTCCTATATCAAGATTTTCCAATATAGAAAGGGTTTTTGTCATATCGCCCTTGGTTACGGTAAATGCTATATCGTTTGTGTTGGAAACCTTTTGGGCATAAGATTGAATAATCATATCAACCGAAATATTTTCGCTTGCAAGTTTTGAAAATACTTTAGCTGCCATGCCGGGTTTGTCGGGGATGTCGCATACCGCAATTCTGACTTGTGTTAAATCAGCCGCCACACCGGTTACAGGTTGATATAATTCCATTCTCTCTACTCCTTTTATTAATGTACCGTCATTTTCGGACTTAAAACTGCTTCTGACACGCAAAGGAACCGCAAACTGTTTTGCGGTTTCAACGCTTCTCGGGTGTAAAACGTTAGCGCCAGCATGTGCAAGTTCAAGCATCTCATCATAAGTAACTTCATCTAACCTTGATGCGTTCGGAACAATTCTGGGGTCTGTAGTGTAAACTCCCTCAACATCGGTGTAAATATCGCACCTTTCGGCATTCAATGCCGCCGCAAGCGCTACTGCAGACGTGTCCGAACCGCCTCTGCCAAGTGTTGTAATTTCTCCTTCCTGCGTTACACCTTGAAATCCCGCAACTACAATTATTTTGCCTTCATCAAGATTTTTGCGAAGTTTATCGGTTTTTATGTTTAAAATTCTTGCTTTTGAGTGAATATTTTCTGTTATTATTCCGATTTGCATAGCGTTAAAGCTTATGGCATCGTATCCTTTTGCCTGTATTGCCATTGTCAAAAGCGCAATAGATACGCCCTCGCCCGTCGATAAAAGCATGTCCATCTCACGAGCAGATGGGTTTGGGCAAAGCTCTTTTGCCATTTTTACCAGATGGTCGGTCGTGTGTCCCATCGCCGAAACTACAACCACAACGTCGTTGCCGTTTTCTTTTTCTTTTATTACAACATCTGCGACATTTTTTATCTTCTCTGTATCGGCAACTGATGTTCCGCCGAATTTTTGGACTATTATTTTCTTCATTTGTTTAAAAGTCTTTCCAAGTCTGATTTCAGCTCAGGGTATTCAAACTGCTTTATCCTGTCGGCAATTGATATTGCTTCTTTAATATTATATTCGCAAACATCATCTTTGACAAGTGTATATGTTACATAAAACAAAAGGTTTAAAATTTTTGCGTCATCGGGCGAAAGTTTTTCGGCTTTTCTAAGTTTACGCTGTGCGTCTTTAAAGTCATTTTGTTCTATTAAAAAGTTTGCGTAATCAAAGTAGGCTTTAGGATAATTCGGGTTTTGTTTTAAAAATTTATCGTAACAATCTTTAACCATATCAATTTTATTAAGTTTTTCATAACATTTAGCAAGCCTTAAATAGTTATAAATTTCATTTGGGTTAAGCTGCAAAGCTTTTTTAAAGTATTCTACAGCCTTTTCGGGGTCATCGGCGAGAATACCTTTAGCCTCAAAAGAATAAACATCATTACCCAATTCTTCAACGGGTTCTCCAAGCTGTGCTTTACATAAAGCAATTTGCGTTTGGGCATCTTCGGGCGCTTTTTCAAACATCTCTTTTGCCTCGTAAAATCTGTAAAAGTTCAAAAGCGCATTTCCCCATTCAACGTACAAAAACGGGCTTATGAGATTTCTGTCCAGTGCCGTTGAAAAAAACAACATGGATTTGTCGTAGTCAAACTTTAGAGAATAAACTTTCCCGAGCAAAAGATACGCAGGGAGCATATTCGGGTTTAATTCGACGGATTTTTGAGCATAACGAATTGCGCCGTCCAAATCGCCTTTTGTAAAATAAAGATTTGCATATTCAAAAGCCGCACCCTCTGTAGGGTTTGCATCCATTAGAAATCTCAACTTTCTTTCGGCATCATCATATCTGTTTAACCTGATCTCCATAATCGCCGCAAAAAGCATGGCTGAAAAATTGTAGTGATTAATTTTTAAAGCTGAAGAAAACTTTTCGTGTGCTTTAGCATACTTTTTTTGTTTCAAAAGCGACATTCCCCAGCCGGTATTAATATCCGTATTCATTGGCGTAACTTTGTCCGCTTTTTCAAAAGAAATTTCAGCGTCTTCAAATCTTTGCAAAATTATTTCGTTCATACCGAGTTTATACCAAATTTCTTTGTCCTGCGGATTGCTTTTTGCCGACTGTTTGTAATAATCGCATGCCTTTTCATGATTGCACATTTTTTCTTCGCAAATGCCCAAATATTTGTAAATTATCGCATCTTTTGGGTTTATATTTAGGGCTTGAAGTAAAATTTTTTCGGCATCGGCGTAATTTTCTTTATTCATAAGCTTTTTTGCCCGATTGACATAAGCGACAGAGGGCAGACTTTGGTTTTCGGTTTCTTTTTTATACTTGTCAACACTAACATTCAAGTCTTTTATCTTTTTTAAAAGTTTTTTTAATCCGTCAAACAATCCGCAACCTCTCTGAATGCACCCGAACCCGCCTGATTTTCGGTTACTTGAATACCTTTTACACCTTTAACTTTTGATACAGCATGCGGAACCGTAACTTTATATTTTGCATATTCCAAACACGCTATATCGTTTATGTCATCGCCTATATACACAAAATCCTCACAAGTCAGACCGTATTTTTCAACAACAGACTTTAAAACATCAATCTTAATTCTTATATTCTGGTGAACCTCATCAACATTGAATCTTTTAGCCATAGTTTCAATTGCGCTGTTCTGTTCACCGGAAATTATCGCAATATGTTTATCGGCACGCTTTAAAGTCGCAAACGCCATAATATCTTTGAAATTGAGTTTTCTTGACATGGAAAAATCATCGTTTATATAAAGGCAGTTGTCCGTAACAACCCCGTCAAAATCTGTTATAACCCATTTTATGGATTTTGGAAGTTCAATCAATGACAAATCTCCTGTTATCTGATATAATTATAACATGATTTTATACATTATAAACAGTTGTATATTATTGGTTTTTATAAGCTTGTTTTTTATAACGAGAAAAACAAACAAACGCTGGTCAAAAATTAACGACTATTTGGGAACCGTTACAAATACGGTCAATTCTGTTCGTTACGGTAATCTTTCGACAAAGATTGAAAAGCTTGAACACCCGACATATCAAAACGTAACAGACAGCATAAACCGCATGGTGGAAACTTTAAACGACAGAGAAAGCATGATTATTGAATATCAGGCGGAATTAATGAGGCAGAATAAACTCCTTGAATCCGTTATAAATTCACTCTCTGACGGGATATTAATCGTAAATGAAACCGGCAGCATTTTGCGTGCCACACCAAAAATCTCAACATGGTTTGATATCAAAGGCAAACACCTTATGGGCAAAAATATTGACGAATTTATGGAATTACCCGAAGGGTGCGATTTTAAAAAACTCAACGGCGAAGATGTTTTTATAAAACACACCCCCACAAATAATTTTGTAATAAGCTCCCAAAAACTCACCACCGACGACAAAAAACAACGGTATGTGCTTTTGATAAAAGATGTTACAAATGAACGTGAGCTTGAAAAACTTAAAGAAGATTTTGTTGCAACACTCACTCACGACCTGAAAGTCCCGATTGTCGCAGAATCAAATATCGTGGAATTTTTATTGGACGGGAAGTTTGGCGAAGTAAGTGATAAACAGCGTGTAGCTTTAAAAAATATGCAAACCTCCAATAAAGAGCTTATCGATTTGGTTCAAATTCTCCTTGAAACCTATAAGATAACAGAAAAAGGGATTAATCTTGTTAAAGAAAAAATTGTTATAAACGACTTTTTAAAATCCATAGTTGATGAAACCCAGCCGATTGCAAACAAATCAGGGATAACGATTAACCTTGAATATGACAGAAATCTTACCGTAATAGCAGATGCAATGCAGTTGAGCAGAGTTATTAAAAACTTAATTTCAAATGCCATTTCACACAGTGACACAAAAGAAAAAATTGATATTAAAACGGGTGAAATCGAAGGGTTTGTGACAATCTCGGTAATCGATTACGGGCAAGGGATTCCGCCTGAAGAAATAAAGATGATATTTAACAAATACTATTCGGCAGCAAAGAAATTCCGCAAAATCGGAACGGGTTTGGGGCTCTATCTTTCACAGCAAATTGCCGCAGCGCATGGCGGTGAAATAACCGTTACAAGCGAACCTAACGTCAGAACGGAATTTTGCGTAAAATTACCCGTTTAATTTCACATAATCTTTAATTAATTTAGTACCAAGATTGCCTGCTGTTCGATTTTGTTCTTTTGCCAATTCCTTAAATTTTTCATAAATATCATAATCGACAAGTAATACAAATCTTTTTTTCTCAGTTTTTTCCATAACCCAATTATTATACCATAATTTATGATATAATCAAGCTATGATAGAAAAGCTCATTGGTTTGCTGGATTGGATTTATAAGAAAAAATGCTATTTTTGCAAAAGCTCTTTTGAATGCGTAAAAATGTGTTCAAAATGCTATGACAAACTTTCTTTCAGACTGTTTCGCCCCGAACGGATTATTGAGGGGGCAAATATTTACTGTGCGGGAAATTATACCAAAGAACTCCAAAAACTTATTCGGGGCCTGAAATACCACAGGCAAAAAGACCTTGCGCACTATCTTGCAAAATTTATGTACGAATACTTTGAAAAATTAAATATTGAAGGCGAGTTTGAAATAGTTCCCGTTCCGCTTCACAAAAACCGCCAAAAGAAACGCAAATACAACCACATGGAGCTTGCAGCGGAAGAATTTTCACTTATGTCAGGCTTTAGCGTAAATTTTGACATCATAAAAAGAGTTAAAGACACCAAACCTCAATACAGATTAACCCGAAAAGAACGTCTGGAAAATCTTTCAAACGCATTCGAAGTCGACAAATACAAATACAGAAACAAAAAACTTCTTGTCATAGATGATATTTGCACAACAGGTTCAACTTTTGAAGAGATTATCAGAGAATTTAAGAAAAACGGGATTTGTGATATAATTTGTCTTGCAGCGGCTACACCTTTATGATACTCAACGAATTTTCAAAATATTTGCAAAAACACAATGACGACTTAATTAACAGCAAAACCTCCGCAACAAAACTGCTTTGCGAATGGATTAAGCTTGTTATAAATAAGCCACCCAAAACTAACGCCGAAAAAATCGTGCATAAAGAAATTATGCTTGCACAAAATAAAAGCGGAGATTTTTTGATTGTCGGAAAATCTGACAGCGGAAGAATTTTGGTTAACGCCTTGAATAATTTTGCGCTGAGTTATGAAAATTACATAATGAGCAAGTGGTTATCCGACAAAAAACCGCATCATTTCATAAACCATCCGAAAAACGAAAACTAATTACCATAGTGGCGGATTTTATTTAAGTTTATAAATACTAATATTAATCTTGAAAGGATTTACACTATGGCAAATATTTATACAGCTCCTGTTTGTGAGCTAAAAACTTTAAGCAACCTTTTTATAGAAATGACGGCGAAAAATTGCAATCAACGATGCAAACACTGCTACATAGATTTTCCGCTCAATAAAAACGTAAAGGATTTTATTTCTTTTGACACGGTAAAAGAAGCAATAAACGATACAACATTAGAAGATATAGAATGTATTTATCTAACAGGCGCCGAACCCATGACGCACCCCGATTTTAACAGCATTTTAAGGCTTTGTCTGAAACGCTCAAACGTATGTATTTTTACAAACGGCTCTTTTATAAACGAAAAGAAAGCAAGATTTTTAAAACGGGTAGAGGGCGAAAGCAATTATGAAATTATTTTCAAATTGAGTATTGACCACTACAACGAAGTAAAAAGTGACGATATAAGAGGCAGAGGAACATACCGTCAGGTGCTTCATGCAATAAAAAGTCTTATAAAATACGATTTTAACCCCATTTTATGTATAACAGACTACTACAATGAAGGACAAGAGGTCTTAATAAAAGAATTTAAAAAGGTATGCGAAAAAATAGGTTTTGATGCAAAAGACAACAACTTTGTAATTAATGCCTGCCATACTAAAAATGCTGAAATCACAGATGTTTCTTTCAAAAGCCTCGATTGCGAATACGGAAGAATACTGACCGCAAAAGGCATTTACACATGTCCTTTTCTGGCAAACGACCACAGAGGACGCTCGGGCAAAAGTTTCAGAGATTTTTCCCGCAAAAATACTCTTGAGACAGACTTTTGCATGACCTGCATTAAAAATCAAAAAGCAATGTTCTCAATAGATTACAGCCAGTTCAGCGAATAATTACTTTTGAGCATAAAGCTTCATTTGGAAACTTATAATAAGAATTTTTTTGTCTTTTTGGTAAGGAATAATCTCTATTTGAGAAATATCCAAAAAATGCTCGTGTTTGTATAATTCTTTCAAAAAGTTTTCAAAGTCTTTGTATGTCCCGACCATTTCGGCATCAAGTTTTGCGACGTTGTACTTGTCCGGAACATTTTTTACAAAATTATCATCTTTAGGGTCATATTCATACTTTATGGAGCGTGTTCTGACGGAATTTTCTCTCATCAAAACCAATATTTCCGCAAACTCATTGGCTATAACGGATTCTGTATCCATACCCTGCTCAATCGGTCTGAAAAACGCTTTTATTTGGTCTTGATTTTCATTTTGGGATTTTGCAGCCGTTTCTTTCAGGTTTGCAAGAGTCCTTTCTTTATCTCCCAACGATTTTTGCGCCTTTGAATATTCGCCCGAAATTTTAAATATGCTTGAAACCATAGGAATAAGTTTGTTTATAATAAAAACAAACACAAAAAGTGTTAAAATTAAAATTAATATTACTGACTTAAATTTTTTATAGTATATTTCTATTTCATGCATATTACATTCCTATAGGTTCCAAATCATCTACTTTTTTTGACGAATTATCTTGATTTTTGTTATTTGCTTGATTATTGGGCTGATTGTTGTTCTGATTATTGTCGGTTTTATTAGCGTTATTAGCTTCGGTAGCCTGTACAACCGGATTAAGTTCTGTTTCTGACATATTTGTTATTTCGAACTGATACAGCGAAGGCCCTGACGGCGCAATCACGTCATCTAAAGATGTACTTGTCATCTCAAGCTCTTTCAAACGTAATTTCGTATTTATCAAAGAATCTTTCATATTCTTAAAGAATTTATAAATATCTTCGACATTTTCAGAAAGTCCTCTGATATCGATTTTACCGTCCTCTTTTGTCATAAAGTATGTAATCCACAAATTCTTCGGAACAGCCTCACCGAGTGCCGAATAAGACATGAGTTTAGCCCTGTTGTTTTTTACAACTTTTTCAATCTCGCTTTTTATGACAAAAGCGCCTGCGGCTGATGCTTCTTCATCCAAAGCTTTGATTTGAGTATCAATTTCTTCAACTTTTTTGTTCAGTTCATCCAGCTTAGCCTGTTTATTTTTCTGAACAATCGGTAATGTTAAAAGTGCAATTAGAGAAGGTACAATCAAAATTGCCGCAATAACATAGGCAATATTTTTCAATACCGTTTCGGTTAAAACTATTTCTTTATCTCTAAACACAAAAGAAATAGTTTCTTCTGCGCCTGTTTCGGGAGTTCTTTTGCCTGAAAAATCTAATTTTATCGGGAAATTGTAACTTTTTGTAATCGCAATACCTACAGCTTCCAAAGAGATTTTCATAATCTGATCGGGCAAAATATCCAAACTTACGGGTAAAATTTCTCTTTTTCTAAAGCTATTGTTGTCAAGGAAGTTTAAGGTACCGTCGATTTGAAATTTGCTTGCCAAATGTTCTGCGCTGACAATATCAGTATTGGAAACCACATAAAGATAATTTGCGGGCAAATTCATCAAAGCGATTTGAGCAGATGTATTAATAACGTCATAAATTTCATCCATTTCATAAGTTTTCAAAGGCAGCGGTTCTTCATAATAGTCAACAATATTCGTGCCTAACATGGAAACAATTGAATATCCTGAAGAATTTATCGTCATTAAGTTCCAATTTTTGTTGTCGCTCATATCGACAAACCCTGCAAAAGCCAAAGCTCTTAAAGATGAAACGAGTGAAACTTCAACGTCACACAAAACAGACCCGAGTTCGGTCAAATTTACTTTTATTTTATCCAAAGCTTCTTTTTGTAAAGCTGAATAAAAAATAGTTCTCGTATCGGCAACGGCATTGGAAATACTTTCAAACCAACTTACGACAGGTTCGCATTTTTTGAAAATATATGTTTGTTCAACTTCCGAGATAATGGCTTCGGTTATGCTTTCGTCATTCAATAAAAGCGGAAGCTCGATTTTTCCGAAGTGTACCATGGGTAAATTCAAATAAACGTTGCATTTCGGATTAATTCCAAGCTCTGTGTATAATTCCTGTAATGCGGTTTTGAAATCATCGTAATTTGAAATTTCCCGCATGGAATCGTTATACTCCAACGGTTTATGCCCGTAAGCTTTTACAGACTTAAGCACAGGGTCAACCTGGATTAATTCTAAACCAACGCCCGGTGTTACCGACAAATATACAGACTCTCTGCTTCCTGCTCCAAGTTGGGAAAAAAACTCGTTTATAAATTTCTCAATCATACTTTTACACTTCTATATTTTTATTATACAATATATTTTGCCTACATCTTTATTTTAACATAAATTTACATAGAAGGAAAACAAAATTGAATGAAATAACAGAAAAAATAAAAAAGTTAAAGCAGGAAAAAAATGCAGTAATTTTGGCGCACTGTTACCAAAATATTGAAATAGACGAAGTTGCGGATTACGTCGGCGATTCGCTTTATTTAAGTCAAATGGCGGCAAAAACCGATGCGGATATTATAGTTTTTGCAGGTGTTTATTTTATGGCGCAGACCGCAAAAATTTTATCGCCAGATAAAAAAGTTTTACTACCCAGAATGGAATCCGGGTGTCTTATGGCAGATATGATAAATCTTGAACAATTAAGAGAATTTAAATCAAAACACCCCAATATTCCAACGGTATGCTATATAAATTCGACCGCCGAAGTTAAATCCGAATGCGACATTTGCTGTACAAGTTCAAACGCAAAAAATGTTGTTGCAAGCTTAAAATCGGATAAGGCTTTATTTTTACCCGATACTTATTTGGGCAAATGGGTAGAATCACAACTTGACGGGGTTGAGGTCATAACATATCCGGGATATTGCCCGACACATTTGAGAATTAAGCCCGAAGATATGCTTTCGATGCGCAAAAACCACCCCGATGCAATAATTTTAGCCCACCCCGAATGCCACAAATCCGTAACGGATTTGGCGGATTTCGTCGGCAGTACAAAAGAAATTATGAATTATGTAAAAGAGAGCGATAAAAAACAATTCGTAATCGCAACCGAAAAAGGTGTTTATGACAGGTTAAAACGTGATTTGCCCGACAAAGAATTTTTCCTTATAAAAGAAAATTTAATCTGCCCGAATATGAAATGGAACACTTTAGAGGATATTTATAACTCCCTAAAATACGAACAGCACGAGATTACGGTCGATGAAGAAATTGCCCGAAAAGCACACAAGTGCATTGAAAGGATGTTATGACACAAGATTTCATTTTCGGCAAAAATTCGGTTTTAGAGGCACTTTCAAGCGACAGAGAAATAAACAAAATTCTTATTTCAAAAAGCCTTCATAACGATGTGAAATTATCTAAAATAAAAGAACTTGCAAAATCAAAAGGGGTCATTTACCAATTTGTTGCAAAAGAAAAATTCCAACCCTATGCGGAATTTAATCATCAAGGCGTTATTGCAATGATTTCGCCGATAAAATACGGGGATTTGGACGAGTTTTTACAAAAACCGCACACCAACAGTACACTTGTAATCCTTGACGGCGTGGAAGATTCACATAATTTAGGTTCAATAATAAGGACATGCGTTTGTGCAGGTGTGAGCGCAATAATAATTCCGTCAAGGCGAAATGTTTTAGTCAACCCGATTGTGGAAAAAACCAGCGCCGGCGCTATAAATCACATCGAAATTATAAAAGTCAATAGTCTTGTTAACGCTGTCCAAAAGTTAAAAAATAGCGACTGGTGGATAATTGCAACAGACGCATCAGCGAAAGATAATTATTACAACATAGATTATTGCAATATGAACAGTGCAATAATTATGGGAGCAGAGCATGCAGGAGTTTCAAAATCCCTTCTTAAACTTTCGGATTTTGTCGTAAAAATCCCTATGATGACGGATTTCAACTCGCTCAATGTTTCAAACGCTCTCAGCGCAATAATCTTTGAGGTTGTTCGACAAAAGTTAAATAATATTAAAAAATAACTTTTAATTTAGAACATGTTGTAATATAAAAACGGAGCATAAAATGAAAGAAGAGTTTGAAAAATTCGGAATACTTACTGACGAGATTTCTGATGAGGATATAGATTTCCATAAAATTCAAGAAGAAGATGACGACAATGTGCTTGAATCCGTAGAGGATCCGAAGGTTCAAGAGAGTTTATCCTCGGTTAACGCAGATGACAGCGTCAGGATTTATCTGCAGCAAATCGGCAAAATCCCGCTGCTTTCAAGCGAACAGGAGCTTGAAATAGCAAAAAAAATCAAAGACGAACATGACGAATTTTCAAAAGATATTCTGGTAAATGCGAATTTAAGACTTGTTGTAAGCATAGCAAAAAAATACATCGGACGTGGCTTATCGTTTTTGGACTTAATCCAAGAGGGCAATATGGGTTTGATGAAAGCCGCAGGTCGATTTGATTATACAAAAGGCTACAAATTTTCGACTTATGCGACATGGTGGATTCAACAATCCATAACAAGAGCGATTGCAGACAAGGCAAGGATTATAAGACTTCCAATCCACATGATTGAGTCATTGGGGAAAATTCGTCGGGCGACTTTGGATTTAACGACGGAATTGGGGCATCCGCCGACAAAACAGGAAATTGCCTACAGGCTTGGCGTTCCAATCGGCAAGCTTTCAGCGATAATTAAAGCAGCGCAATCCACAATCAGTATGGACATGCCCGCATCCGATGAAGATTCTTCCAAACTATCCGATTTTATAGTTGATGAAAGCACAATTGCGCCCGAAAGCAGAGTTTCGCAGGAAAGTTTGTTGGATGATATTCGAAAGATACTAAACCAGTTAAGCCAAAAAGAGCGTGATGTTTTGATTTTAAGATACGGGCTGGACAGTAACGGCGTAAAAAAGACTCTGGATGAAATCGGCTCACAATACGGTGTTTCAAGAGAGAGAATACGACAGATTGAAAACAGAGCGATAGCCAAACTCAAAAAGCTTTGCAAGAACAAACATCTTACAATCGGCTTAAAAAATTATTTTGGCGGATAGTCACTTTTCCATATTTTCAATGGCATACAGACAGCACTAACAAGATTATTCAGTGAAAATAAAAGTAGCTCAAATTATGTCAGTAAGTTCAAGACGACAATTTATAATTTCTGCAATAATTTTCATTTCTCTATAGGTTATTGTTTCGTTTCGCAATTTGTTTGACAAATTTGCAAGTGAATATGGCTTATTAAGTCGCTTTTCAAGTTCTTGGGCTACATATTTAAGGTTTAATCCCTTCTGATATAATATCTCTTTAAGCTCGGTGACTATCCTCATAAATCCATGATGTCATGTTAGGAAATAATTTCAACAAATACATTTAATCTGCTTGACATAATTAAATAAATTAATGTATAATAAACTTATAAATTTAATATTATAAAAGCATGTAGGTTGGGCTTTCTGAACCGTTTCCCTAAAAAAGGACAGAGCTGTAGGATTTGTATAGAAAATCTTTGTATTC
>CANQML010000038.1 GCA_947624935.1 Candidatus Gastranaerophilales bacterium | reverse complement strand
GATTGCGGTTGTTCACGAGTTCACGAGTGTTACAACCGCTGGTGAGGGCTCTTCCTTCATGGGAATTACCCCCCACCCCAACCCTCCCCCTCAAGGGCGGGAGGGAGTTTTCACGACTACCATCTTGCCTTGTTACTTTTTCTTTTACTAATTCTTTTGTCATATTATTGTCCTTTCATTTTCTTGTTGGGCTGAAAGCCCAACCTACATTTTTTTTAGTCGTTAAGACGTTAAGTCTTTAAGTCGATAAGTTCTTTACATTAAGCAGGTTTGGTGTAACGCCATGACTTTGCGATTGCGACGCTCCCGTTGGTCGCTCGCAATGACATGACCCCTCACCCCAGCCCTCTCCCACAAGGGGTGAGGGAGCTTTTCTACTACTAAATTTGTTACCTTTGATTGTTCTTTTTCTTTCATTTCTATTTCTCCTTATATCGTTAATTACCTATTTCTATATACGAACTTATCGTCTTAACGTCCTAACGACTTAACGTCTTTTTTTAAGCACACCAATCCCGCCTCCTACACAATCGTAGTATCTGTAGGTCGGATTTACTAATCCGACAAATTTTACTGTTGGCATAGTAATGCCAACCTACATATATATTGTGATAAATTTTGCAACACAAATTATGCCTCCGGCACAGTAGCTGCAAGCATTTTAAACGCATAAATTCACTGAAACCTAATCTATGAGCGTTCGGGGGGGGGGGGGCACCCCATCTTCTCTCTTATAATACGTGTTTCCAGCTTTTCGTTTACCATACGTTAATTATATACATTTTATCAAATCTTGTCAAGTATTATACCTTATCGGGCAATATATTTTTTTCAACTTTTATCTATTGATTTATTATTTTAAACTTTGTACAATATAACCAAAGGGAGAATAGCTATGGATAAAAAAAGATTATCAATACTTATAATTACTTTAATCGGGCTTGTTACAACAATAAAACTTGCAATAATTTATTTCAATGCAAATTTTAACCCTTATGCGCTTTCAAGCTTTTGCTCAATAAACGAATTTATTGACTGCGACGGCATCGCAAAAACCACCGAATCCCAATTCTTGGGCATCCCCCTTGCTTATTGGGGATTGTTTTTGTATGCGTTCATAATCATGCTTTTGTTTGTTGACAAATTAAAAAATATTAAATTTTTGAAATTTTTGGAAGTATTTAAAAACCCGATGTCTTATATCGCAGTGCTTGGCATTGTTTCATTTGTAATATCAATGACTTTATTGGGATTGAGCCTTTTTGAAATCAAAAAACTCTGCATTTTATGCGCATTTACTTATATTTTAAACCTGTTTATCGGGCTTATTGCAGTAAAAGGTATCGGAATAAAGCAGGCGGTAAAAGACAGCGTAAACGATTTGAAAGACGGATTGAAAATAAAGCCTTATGCAATCGCATTTTGCGCGGTTATGCTTGCGGCTGTTGCATTTTTAACTTATACAAGAGTGACCTATGTTTTTGCACCGCAGGTTAAACGTCAGATGGAATTAAAAGAGTTTACACATGCAAAAACCAATAAATATGCAGTATCGGGCAATCTGCTTGGCGCAGAAAACCCTGACGTTATCTTGTATGCCTATACAGATTACCAATGCCCGATGTGCCGTGCTTATAATATTATGATTCACAAAATCGCAAAAGAATACAAAAATGTAAAAGTGGTTCACAAAAATATGCCGCTTGATACCGAGTGCAACAGATATTTAAGACAGGAATTTCACCACGGTTCATGCACAATGGCTAAATACGCCATTGCCGCTGAAAAGCAAGGAAAATTTTGGGATATGAATAACAAACTGTTTGAAAAACAACCCAAAGACTTAAAAGAAATTCTTGAAATAGCAAAAGATTTGAAACTCGATGTACAAAAACTTCAAGATGATGCAAACAGCCTTGAAACGTTACACGAAATTCAAGCGGATATCAACGATGCTTATGATAACAAAATTAACGGAACACCGAGCACGGTGATTAACGGCAAATCACATGTCGGCATAAAATCTTACACGCAATTAAAAGAGTGGCTTGAAAATGAAGGTGCAAAATAAAATCCTTCTTCATGCCTGTTGTGCAATTTGCAGCGCATATCCCATAACTTACTTAAAAGATATGGGATATGAAGTTGTTGTTTATTTTTATAACCCGAATATTTACCCCGAAAGCGAATATCAAAAACGGCTTGAGGCTGAAAGGATTTTATGTAAAGCGTTGGGATGTGAACTTATTGAAGGTGAATATGAGCCTGATGCGTTTTATAAAGCGGCAAAAGGGCTTGAAAACGAGCCCGAAAAAGGTAAACGCTGCGACAAATGCTTTGAATTAAGGTTATTAAAAACCGCACAAATAGCAAAACAGCTCGGGATAAAAGAATTTACCACATCAATTGTGATAAGTCCGCACAAAAATTTTGCGAAAATAAGCGAAATCGGGCAGAAAATCTCACCCGATTTTAAACCCATTGATTTTAAGAAAAAAGACGGGTTTTTAAAAACCAACAAAATCTCACGTGAGCTGGGGCTTTACAGACAAAATTACTGCGGGTGTGAATTTAGTATGTTTGTAATAAAATAAAAATAATGCATGAAATTTTAGTACAGATGAACAATTTTTTTCAAAGCATGGGGATACAAGGGCTTGCCCTAAATTCGTTTATAGAAAGCTTTTTCCTTGTGCCTCCGCCTGATATTTTGCTAATCACGATGGATTTGGCAAAACCTCAAAGTGCGCTGTATTATGCATTGATTTGTACGATATTTTCGGCACTCGGCGGAATTGTCGGCTATTTAATCGGAATTTTCGGCGGACGACCCGTTTTTAATTTTTTATTCAAAAACAAGCACGAACAATTTGACAATGTCGAAAGGCTTTACAACAAATACGGGACTTTAGCGGTTTTCTTTTCGGCGTTCACGCCAATTCCTTATAAGGTTTTTACGATAGCAAGCGGGATTTTATGTATGAATTTCCCCAAATTTTTGCTTGCAAGCTTTTTTGGCAGAGGTTTAAGATTTTTTATCGTAAGCATAGTTTTAATGCTTTTTGGAGAAATGATTAAACAGTACATCGAATGGGTTATTTTAGCCGTAACTGTTGTTATCATCCTGTTTTTCGTAATCCTTTACAAAAAACGCAATGCTTTTAAATAATTCATATATTTATACTAGTTAATTGCGAAAAAAATGTTATATAATTGACATTGTAAGATAAATCATTAAAGGAAAGAGTATATGAAAAAGACATTATTAATATTACTGAGTTTAATACTTGTAAATCCGGCGGTATTTGCCGCATTGGGAAAAGAAACCAAAGGACCTTTCGGCTATAATCTGTATGATGACATAAACAGAAAATCCGATGCACCAAAAGCAGAACCGAAACAAGAAAATGCGGACAAAAAAACTCCCCCAAAATCGACAGAACCTACTTTTTACGGTGATAACACAGAGGCTGAATGGGAAACGGAACAGTCATATTACCCTAATGCCAATTTGGCAAGTGCGGTTGCAAAATATAAAAGAGGAAATTACTCGGGATGTTTGCAGGAAATGATTTCGCTTGTAAAAAGAGAGCCTTCAAACGCAGTAGTATATTATTATATGGCAATGGCATACACTCAAGTGGGTAAAAAAGACCAGGCGGTAAAAGCTTATGAAAAAGTTATGCGATTAAACTCTCAAAAAACTTTAACAATGTATGCAACACGAGGCAGAGATTGTTTGGTCGGCGGGCCTACTTGTAAAGCAAGCGAACAAGAAGGTGACGACTTGGATAATTTCATAAATTCGCCTTACGGAAACGGATTTTCCGAAGAAGTTGACACGCAGCTTAAGCAGCAACAGTTGAAAAACTTCCAAAAACAAATTAATAAAGAGGATTTGGATGAATCAGAGATTGAAAAAATCCAAAAATTCGACCAAAAAAGTGAAGTTATAACCGGCGAAAAAATAGCAAGCAACGAAACTTCAAACGACGATATTTTAAAAGCGATTGAAACGTTGAAAAATGCGGGGATTACGGTATCCGTCAACGCTTATCAACCGTCGCAGTACGATGAATTTAGCATGCTTATGGGCAACAATAATAACAATAACAATTCAATGATGAATATGCTGCCGTATTTGATGATGCAAAAAGAAAGCGGCAAAGATATTGACCCTCAGCTTATTCAATCTATGATGATGAATTCAATGCTGCCTGATTTCACGTTTTCGGATAATAAATACTAATGGACTATTTAACGGCAAAAAAGGACTTTCTAAACGGAAAAATTCAAGGGTGTAAAAACTATTTCAAAAGCCGCAATTACAGACTTGAACAGGGTTATTGCGAAATAATTTTGGACAATTTGTCAGGCGCAAAAGAAATTTTTGAAGGACTGAAAGACGAAGATTTTAGGGCGCACTGGTGTTTGGTAATGCTTGAATTTATCAAGGGTGAAGTTTCACTTTATCCGACGTACTTTGAATTGAGGAATTTTTTAGAAATTGATTTAAACATATTTATAATGTACTGTAAGGGCGAATATGTTGAAAAAATCGTAAGATATGCGGATTTTATGTACACGATAAACCCCGAAACGTACAAATTTATAGGGCGGGTGTTTTTGAATAACGGGTTAAAGCCGCAGGCGATGTTTTTCTTAAAGCGGGCAAAAGACCGATTTTACCAAGATCCCGAACTGCATTACATTTTAGCGGAAGTGTATAAGGCGGATGGTGATATAGATTTATGCAAAAAAGCACTTGAGACCTGCCTTGAAATTTTGCCAAATTATGCGCCCGCTAAGGCTTTACTACATCAGGTAAAAGCCTCGAATTAGGGTCTAAGACTTCAGGCACTCCGTCTTTTCCGAGGTAAGTATGTTCTTTAACGTCAAATTTGTCAAACAAATGCTTTTCGCTATTATTAACGTTACGTCCCAACAAATTCATTGCAGCTTTACCACCTGCCAATGTACCTAATACCGTTCCCAAAAGTTTTAACCACATAATATTTTTTGTTATAAAATTACCTGCGACACCGCCCAATAAAGAAGCTCCGAAAAACCCAATCCATACATTTTGCTTATCTTTTTTAGTTTTTTGTTCAAATTCACTGATAAATTCGTCTTTTTTATCGGTAGGAACACTGAAATATCTTACCAAGGTTCTATGCGGGGTCATTTCGTTTTTACAAACTACCTCAGTTCTGTTACCTTCAAGTTCACGTAAAGCTTTTATTTCCATATTACTATTAAAACAAAACATAAAAATTTTTGCTGAATTATTTTATTTGTTGAAACAAAAATTTACAAAAAAAGAGCCTTTCGGCTCTTAGACAGCTCTGTAATGGGGCTTAACTTGAACTCCATCACTTCTTGTGTATCCTCTAACGTAAACCGTTCCTCCATTATTTAGCCTTTCACGTTCCAATTCACCATTGGTGGGAATTCCAATTTTCCCCCACTGAGCCATGATTTCAGGCTCAGCTTGAGAATATTCTTTTGCGCTAAAACCGCCAATATCTTCTCTTGTGTAAATTCTATTGTCCTTTGACAATGGATTTTTATAACTTTTATACTTTGAATTAATATACTGTTCCATAGTATCATTACCGTTTGAATCTATACTTTTTATAGGTTTACCTAATTTTATCTCGCCAAATGGACTACCGTTAAGAACTTCATTCCATTTTCTTGGAACATTTAAATCATTATCAAGTTTTTGTAAAAATCTTTGTTGAATATCTGGCCAACTCTGCTTGACATCCTTTCCCCAATTGTATAAATCTTTTGTTATATTTTTGTATGTTTGAGGTCGAGGGTCGTCGAACATGTGTATATTATTGGGAATACTGTATTTCTTAGCTTCAGCATCTGCTGCAACTATTTGACCTTTTGTCATTATCTTTGTCATTTCTAAGATATCATCAATATCAAAATCTGTCATACCTAATACATTTAACACATTATTATTTATTTCCGCAGCTTGTACTCTTTTTTTTGCTTCTTCTTTGGTTTGCGAAGGAGGAGGTGATATAATTTCATTAAATTTTTTAAAAAAATCTTTTGGGGTTTTCATTTTATTTTCCTTTCTGAATTAGGGAAAACTTTATATAATGGTTTCAATTTTATAAGACACATAAAAATCTACACAGCCATTTAATATTTTAACCATATATTTTTTTAATTTTTCCTTTAATTCTTGTTTGTATCATAACTTTAATTTTGGGGTTGAAATCTAATTAATTGTTTGAACTAAATTTCTGCAAAAAACTTGTGTTATATTTTTCTTAAATTTTTTTGTAAATAATTTGAATTTAAAACAAAATTGCAAATAAAACAAATATTTTTCACAAGATTATTACCGTTTCATTTTAGCTGAACAATTTGTTGCTCTTAACTTTAAACCACCAAAGTATGGGGCGAACCACTAAAATATCTTTTATTGAATATTCCAGTTTCATACTTATTCCCGAAATAATCATGTCGGATATAATATCAGGTTTGATGTAATTAATAAAACAGGAAGAATTTTTCTTAGGACAATTGTTATATGCTATAAAGCATTTTGTGTAATTATCAAGCGAAATAAGAGTGTCTTTTTTAAATTTTTCCATCAAATGGACTTTATTTTTACTTCTGACTATTGGCACTTCAACTTGCTCAATTTCATTCATTATATATTTGCAACTTTTAATTCTTTTATCAAAATGGATTTTATCCGTTGGGATATTGGGATTGTTATAATCATCATCAAACATAATCTTCAACACTTCGTCATAATCTTGAAGACAATCATTATCTGATAAAATTTTTGAAGTTATATTTTTTGAAAAATTATGTATTTTTTGATAATCTTTTCCGTTGACTTTACGGTCTATAATTTGAATTACAAATAAAATTGCAAGTATAATCAGAAAAATATATAATGCTTTTTTCATAATAATTCTCCTATCTTATATTTTGCATTTTATTTTAGCTTGTGTCAAATTTATTCATAATTTATATTATAAATTATTTTAACTCACTCCACAATTCCGTAATTTTACTTACGTAAAATTACGGATATAAAAGGAACTCCTATTGAATATCGCGCCCGCCGACAATGCGCAAGTGTCTTTGTTCACCTTCGCCAACGGATTTGCTTTCCAAATTATGCTGTTCCACAAGCTCGTGTTGAAGTTTTCTAATTTGCTGGTTTTGAGGTTGAAGTTCCACATGCTCTGCGCCTGCAAGAATTTTGTTTATGGCGGCTTTAGCCTCATCTAAAGCACGTTCCGCATCATCATAATACCCTCTTAAAGTTTCCGATGCCTCTTGAATATCAAGTGCCTCTTTCAAAACCTTTTGAATTTGCGCCATAGAGTTTGTTTTTACGTAGAAAATCCGCAACCTGTATTCATTTGCGGTGCTCAAAACCTTCGCGCCGCCTTTTGCAAAGTTCTTGTGCGCAATAACAATGTCCGCATCTTCTATACTTCTTGTAATCTCAACGTTCAAATCAAGCCGCTCAATTACTTTTTCAACGATACTTCTTGAAACCGCATAAAGATAAATTTTCTTGAACCCTTTGACACTTTCAACATATTCTTTTCTCGAAAATCCGAATTTCAAGCTGTCCGTCGGCTCGGGCAGGATTTTTTGTTCAAGCTTGTTGATTTCGGCAGAAATTGTACCTTGTGCCGGTTTTTCATAAGTCTGATCAACTTTTCTTATCTCGGGTCTGATTGGCCAGCCTCTTAAGATATAGTCAACCGCCTCTGCCGTGTCTTTATATACCGCAAGCGTATTTCTGTCCAAAATTTCTATGACAATGTCAAACGTCGGCTGTTTTTCACGTTCCAAAACGGTTTTTTGAGAGGCTCTGCGTTTTGCCTCATCATCACCCAGTGTTACAGATTGAATACCGCCCACCAAATCCGACAGCGTCGGGTTTTTGATTAAGTTTTCAAGGGTATTACCATGTGCCGTTGCAATAAGCATAACTCCGCGTTCTGCAATGGTTCTTGCAGCCTGTGCCTCCGCCTCCGTTCCGATTTCGTCAACCACAATGACTTCGGGTGTGTGGTTTTCAACCGCCTCAATCATAATATCTTTTTGAAATTCGGGTTGTCTGACCTGCATACGACGCGCATGCCCGATTGCGGGGTGCGGAGTGTCGCCGTCACCCGCGATTTCGTTTGACGTATCAACAACCACAACACGTTTGCCGAGTTCATCCGCTACAAGCCTTGAAATTTCTCTGAGCTTTGTAGTTTTACCAACACCCGGTCTTCCTAAAAACAGTATGCTTTTATTTTGCATACAAAAATCTTTTATACATGCAATTGTCCCCGTAACAACTCTGCCTATTCTGCAAGTAAGTCCGATTATTTTTCCCTGACGGTTCCTTATTGCGCTTATTCTGTGGAGTGTTCCGGGGATTCCAGAGCGATTATCCGATGTAAACTCTTGTACTCTTTGGGTTATATACGAAATATCATCATCCGTAACTTCTGAAGTATCAAGATACTCAATCTTTCCCGAAGAATGTCGAATTTCGGGAACTCTGCCAATATCAAGAACAATTTCTATAACATCTGCCATATTTTCGCTGTTTATGAGCTTTTTCACTTTTTCAGGCAGAATTTCGATTAATTTTTCTAAATCGTTCTGAAATTGTAAATTGTTCATTTTTTTTGCCTTGCGGCATCTCCTCTTTAATATTATTATACCACTTTTTTTAAGGTTTACATCATCCTAAGGTGCTACATGTTTAGCAATTTTACAAAACTTAATTTTAAGCCCAAATTCACCGGAAATCTGACAGCCCCATGACTTTTTTATATACATCTAAAGATTGATTATATTAACTTTTTTTACAAAAATAATATTTTTTGAAATCCGGCGGGAATAAAATACTTATATAATATAAGAGAGTAGAACTATGGCACAAAGAGTAAACGGTATAGATGATTTAGAGGAAATGAGAGCACAAGCGGCATCTCAAGGCGCTTCCGTTCCAAATTACAACGAATGGAATAATATATTAAACGACCTTGAAGAAGCCGGCGTAAATTCAACGGGCTCTTATGACGGCGATAAAGCGCTCCATAAAGAAATTCAAAGAACATCTCAAGAATATATTGACCAAATGCAGGTTGAACAGCAAAAGCAGCAACAGCAAACCCAAGTTGAACAACCAAAGAAAAATTCCGAAAGCGATAACGAACAAGCCTTAAAAGCAACCGTCGCAAACGGCACAAGCTCAACAATTACTGCGGATTTGATGAAGATTTATCATATGCTTTAAAAACTTCTACACGTGTGAATGGCCAAAAAAGAAATACAGCTCTGCCAATAAACCTGTCAACGGGCAAAGTTCCCCAATAACGGCTGTCTTGAGAATTTCCCCTGTTATCGCCCATCATAAAATATTCACCTTCCGGAATTGTCATAGGCCCACAATACATCTCACTTGTACAGGGTGAAAAGTCATAAACACTTTTCACATAAGGTTCTTCGTAAGGTTTATCGTTTATGTAAACCATACTTTTGCCGTTTTCATCTGTTTTAATTTCGAGTTTATCACCGGGCATACCGACAACACGCTTAATATATGCAATATCCTTGCAGAAAAACCCCGTAAGTCTTGAAAAAAGTTTCCAAGGAGTATTTTTAAGCTCGGTAAACGGCGGATAAAATACCATTATATCGCCGCGTTCGGGCGTTTTATAAAACCTTGAATACCGCTCCACAAATATTCTGTCGCCTTCGACAAGTGTCGGTTTCATTGAACCGGAAGGTATCCAGCGGATTTCACCTAAGAAAAATCTTATAATTATTACCATTACAACGACAAATACTACCGTATCAACGGTTTCTTTTATCGCAGGTTTGTTTTTATTATACCATTCTTTAAACATCGTTTAATAACTCCAAAAGCTCATACAGAGCTTTTTTGTATATACTCTCGTCTAAGTCTTCTATCGCTTGCTTTGCACAATTAACATAATTATTTAACAAAACTTTTGTTTTTTCAATACCGTCTTTAAGGTTATTTGACAATATCAAAGGTGCAGTATAAATTCCTTCTTCAATATCGTTTGAGGATTTTGTTTTGTCTTTTTTAATTACCGCCAATAAATCATCACGAATTTGAAAAGCCAGTCCGAAATTCAGAGCAAATTCTTGCGCCCTTTCATCAAATTCACTCTCTGCTAAAATTACGGCGGATTTTAGAGCGCAAACAAAAAGTGAAGCCGTTTTTTGAACGGATTTTTCTATATACTTTTCAAGCTGCGGTTTTTTACCTTTAGTAAAATATTGGTTAATCTCGCCTTTACACATTTCTTTTACTGTCATAGCAAAGGTTTGCGTAATTTCTTTTGAATTTATTTTAACGAGTTTTTCCAAAACGCACCCTAAAAGGTAGTCGCCGGAAATTACCGCAAGATTGTTATCAAATTTACTATTAAGGGTTTTGCGATTTCTTCTCAAATTGCTTTCATCAATCACGTCATCATGAATTAAAGAGGAGTTATGCACAAGTTCAACCGCAGTTAAAAGCTCATAGTGAAGCGGCAAAAGATACAATTTTGACGCCCTTAAAAACAAAATCGTCATAACAGAGCGTATTCTTTTTGACGACGCTGTCAGAATTTTAGACAATTCATGTTGAAGTTTGGGATTAATTTGCAAATCAAAATCGAGATTGGCATTAACTCTCTCAATATCGGCTTTTACAACATCAACAATTGATTGATACTTATTCATAGGTTAAGTATAACATAAAAATTCACACAAATATTTTTATAAATAAACTTGCCATAATTAAATCACTGTTATAAAATACCTTTAGAGAGGACGATATGAGCAAATTAAATATAACAGTATGTATGGGAAGTTCGTGTTTTGCAAGAGGAAATCAGGAAAACCTTGCATTTATTGAAGAATATATCCAAAAAAACGGTTTAAACGCAGAAATTGATTTGGAGGGAATGCGCTGCGAAAACAATTGTGCAAAAGGTCCAAACATATATATAAACGGTGTTGAATACAATGAAGTAGATATTGATAAGTTAAAAGGTATTTTGGACAGGGAGTGTGAATGGATAAACAAAACGCAGTCTACACCTTAACAAACGAGTGTCACGACTGTTACAAATGCGTCAGAGAATGCCATGTAAAAGCAATTAAAATCGAAAACGGTCACGCATCGGTAATTCCGGAAAAATGTATTGCCTGCGGTGCTTGCGTAAAGGCTTGCCCTGCGGGTGCAAAACGTGTAAGGTGCGATATAAATAAAGCCAAACAGCTTATTTTGGACAAAAAAGAGGTCTATGTGTCTTTGGCGCCTTCGTGGAGAGCATCTTTTGAAAACAGTGCGGAAAAAATGATTGCACTTTTAAAACAACTCGGGTTTAAAGATGTTTCCGAAACCGCACTGGGCGCGCAAGAAGTATCTATTAAGACCGCAGAGCTTTTGAATAACAGTGAAAAAGGGCTTTTTATTTCAAGCGCCTGCCCTGTAATTGTTGATTTTATAAGGCTTTATATGCCCGAATTTACCAAATGTATTACGCCTATAGGCTCGCCTTTGATGACACATTCCAAATTGCTTAAAAAAACTTACGGCGACGACATTGCAATTGTGTTTATAGGTCCTTGTATAGGTAAGAAAAACGAGGTTAATTATTCGGGGCTTTTTGATGTAGCGCTTACTTTTGAAGAACTTAGAATGTGGTTTAACGATGAAATAATCGACATTTCAAAGGTTGCAAAGGATAGCAGAAACCATTTTGTCCCCGAATCCGCTTATGAGGGTACGTTATACCCCATAGACGGCGGGATGAACCAGACAATCAGAAAATCGGGCGTAAACGATAACGTTCAGCTTTTAGAGGTTTGCGGGTTAAAATCGCTGGAACGAGCTTTGCAAAACCTTGATATCGAAAAGCTTGACAAAACAATATTCATAGAGGCTCTGGCATGTGAAGGCGGATGTGTGGGAGGTCCTTGCATATCATCGGAAAAAGCGGGTATTGTAATGGTTTCGGACATTCTTACCAAAGAGAAAAAGCGTGAAGAAATTCCAAAAACTCCGCAAGTTGTTGTTGATTACAAAATTGAGCCTAAAAAGGTCGTCAATTCAAATTATCCTATAGAAGATATTTTACAAGCGCTGAAAAGAATAGGCAAACACTCGGTTGATGATGAATTAAACTGCGGCGGGTGCGGTTATGCAACCTGTAGAGATATGGCAGCCGCGCTTTTAAGCGGCGAGGCGGAAACTTCTATGTGTGTTTCATATATGAGAAAAATTGCCGTCAGAAAAGCTGCCGCAATGATTAGGTGCATGCCTGCGGCGGTTGTTATGGTCGACAATAATATGAATATTCTGGAAGCCAACGACAGCTTTATGAAGATGTTTACAGGCGATATGTATGAAATATTCAAGGCACGACCTGATGGCATGACGGGTGCCGCTATCGACAGAATTGTTGACTTTTCGGACATATTCAAAACTATTCTTAAAACGGGAAAAGACTTGCACAAAGAACGGTTTCCCGTAAAAAATCGCTTGTTTGACATCAGTGCTTTTACAATCGAAGAAAACGAGATTGTAGGTGCGGTTATAACAGATGTTACCCAAACCGAAACCAACCGCGAAAAGATTTCGCAAAAAGCACACGAAGTTATTTCAAAAAATATTTCAATCGTTCAGGAAATCGCTTGTCTTTTGGGCGAGCACATGGTTGAAACCGAAACGCTTTTAAGCTCGATAGCAAACGATTACGACGATAAGGAAGAATAATGTTTATAGATATCGACTGTAATCAAACCAAAAAATATAACCAAAACGCTTACGGGGACTATTTTGTATCAAAAAGATACCCTGATGAAGCCCGCTTGATTGCAGTATTATCGGACGGTTTGGGGAGCGGAATTAAGGCAAACATACTTTCTTGTATGACGGCAACAATGCTTTTAAGATTTATCGAAAACGAGCAAATCCCCATTCAAAAATCGGCAGAAATCGTTATGAACTCGCTTCCCGTATGCAAAATTCGCCACATAAGCTACTCGACTTTTTCGGCAATAGATGTTAACGACGACGGTCTGGCAAAAATTGTCGAGGAAGGAAACCCCGAATTTTTGTGGATTAGAAACAACGAAGTTTTGACGGCGGAATATGAAACAATTCAGTCAAAAACATTCAAAAACAGAAAAATGAAGGTATATAAAATCCAACTTGAACTGGGTGACAGATTGATTTTTTGCTCGGACGGCGTAACTCAATCGGGGCTTGGCGGCGGCAGGTTAAAACTCGGACTTCGCCGCGACGGGCTGATTGTGCTTGTAAAAGACAAACTTGCCGAAAATCCGACAATTTCAAGCTCGGAGCTTTCTCAATATATCGTAAATCAGGCAAGAAACATTGAAACCGACAGAAACCCCAAAGACGATATTTCCGCATGCGTTTTATATTTCAGAGAACCGCGCGAATCTTTGATATTTACAGGTCCACCCTATCATCAGACCAAAGACAGCGAATATGCCAAGATGTTTGAGCATTTTAAAGGCAAAAAAGCCATCTGCGGCGGAACAACGGCAAATCTTATTTCAAGAGAATTAAACCGACCGATAACAATGGATACAACAATCAGTATAGGAAAGCTTCCCTCATGCTCTTTTATGGACGGAGTTGATTTGGTAACGGAAGGGATTTTGACTTTGACCAAAACTCTTGAATATTTGGAAAGCGGAGATTATGATATTGATAACGCCGCAGGAAAACTTGTTAACTTTTTGTTAAATAGTGATTGCATAAATTTCATGGTTGGTGCAAAATTAAATCAGGCGCATTACGATCCGGCACTGCCTGTTGAAATTGAAATCAGAAAAAATATCATCAAAAAGATGTCGGATGTGCTTCAAAGTAAGTATTTCAAAAAAGTAAATATTCAATATATGTAGAGAGGAAAAAGAATGGACAAAAAAGTTAGTGTAAAAGTATGTTTAGGAACGACATGTTTTGTAATGGGTTCAGCGAATTTGCAGGAGCTGATTGAATTAGTGCCGAAAAAATACGGCGACAGAGTTGATGTATCGGGAGTTCCTTGTTTAGGTCTTTGCTCTATTGATTGGGAATTTTCAAAAGCGCCTTACGTAAAAGTTGACGACGAAGTAGTCAAAGAAGCAACCGTTGAAAAGGTTTTGGCGAAAATCGAAGAAAAATTGAAATAGGATTTTCAAGATATTTAAATCCCTCTTATGAGGGATTTTTTACACATTTTCTACTAAATCTCTTAATATTTTGTACATCTTTTCAAGCGTTTTGCGGTCATCTTTTGCCGAATTAATATAAAAATTTATACATTCCAAAAGCTCTGAATTTGATTTTAAATGGTCATTTGCAAAGAGTTCTTCCGTGGTAATATTCAATGCAAAAAGCAGTTTTTCCAAGGTTTCAACTTTGGGGAAATTTGCACCTGTTTCAATATTACTGATATTTCGTGAGGAAATATCAATAATTTCAGCCAATTTTTCTTGCGTCAACCCTTTTTGTTTTCTAAAACGTTTTATCCGCTCGCCTAATTCACGTTTAATATCCATAAAATTCCTCGTATTATATCTATTTTTAATCAAAACAAGAATTACTAATTCATAATATATTAATTTTTGTAAAGCTGGAATGTCGCAGTATTTCTATATTTTACAAAAATTCTATGTAACTTTTGTAGTTTTGTGCAATTTTTATATTGAAAAGTTTTTTATATAAGAGTAATATGTGCACATCGAGGTATTAGAAAAAAGTATTAAGGAGATTGTATTATGACAGACCCAGTAAAACCGATAGGTAAAAACACGCCTGCAGTACCTGCAACACCTGTGAAGAACGAAGAAAAAAAGTCGAGTGAAGTTAAAATTGGCGGAGTAATATTTGACAAAAATCAAATAGAAGCCGATAAAACAAGCTCTTACACCTTAAATGGTAAAAAGATGAATTCTGTTTTTCTAAAACCGGGAGTAAGAATTGACTTTCCCGACCAGAAAAATCCGGATAAAAAACCTTCCGTCGAAAGTCGCGGACTTTCAGACAAATGGTACAATCCTGACGATTCGTATATTACAATTACAGACATGGAAAATGCAAAAATATACGGAAATCCCAATCAAACAGATTTTATTAATCTTGAAGGGCAATCAAGCAATAACGAAGTCTTTGTTGACCAAAAAGAAAGTTGGTATATAGACGGAAGTATGCGAAAAGATTACGTTTCATTATCTGCTTTCTCTGAAAATAATACCGTTCACATGGACAAAAAAGACAAAACCCAAATCGATTATATGCAAATGGAAGTTGAAATGAACGGAGAAACTTACCAAGATGAAATAGGTATAGTTAATGTTGAGGGTGAAGGTGAAAGCGCTCAGGAAGAACAGTTAAAAGCGTCTTTAGGCGACTACAGATATAATGATCATAAACTTCGCCAACAACATTTTGATAATCTTAAAAATAAAGGGGTTTAAAAATTAAGCCCCTTTAATTTGGTAAAATTTTATGTTCGTGTCATAATATAACTAAAGGATAGTAAGAGGTAAATAATATGGCAATGAACACCCCTAGACAAACTTCACATTTAAAACGCGAAATTCTGGTAAGACTTATAAAAGCATATTTAAGCGACAATTTTGAAGAAAACACCCGCTTAATTCCTTATGCAATGCGCCCGAAAGGCAGTGAAGTGCCGTACAGATGCTGTATTCACAAAGAACGTGCGATATTGCGTGACAGAACGGTTGCGGGCTTGGGGATGTCTATTGAAGAAGCGGACGACAGCGTTTTATTGTCCACTCTTGCTCATAAAGCAACCGACAGAGATAAACCCGAAAGCAACCCTCTGACGGTTCTTACAAGTGCTTGTAAGGGTTGTGTTCCGTCAAGAATATACGTAACTGACCTTTGTCAAGGGTGTGTTGCAAGACCTTGCGTAAATACGTGTAAATTTGGCGCAATCAGTATCCAAAACGGTAAATCGGTTATTGACGCGGATAAATGCAAAAGCTGCGGTATGTGCGTTCAGGTTTGTCCTTATCAGGCGATAACAAAGATTATCGTGCCTTGCGAAAATGCGTGCCCCGTTGAGGCTATCCAAAAAGACGAAGAAGGTTATGCAAAAATAGATTTTGAAAAATGTATTTCTTGCGGAAAATGCGTTGCGGCATGTCCTTTCGGTGCGGTTCATGAAAAAAGTCAGATAATTGATGTTTTGAAAAATATTAAAGCGGGCAAAAAAGTTATAGCGATGCTTGCACCCGCGATAATGGGGCAATTGCCGTGTTCTGCAAAACAGCTTAAAAATGCGATTATGAAGTTGGGATTTTTTGATGTTTACGAAGTGGCGCAAGGCGCTGATATAACAACCAAAACAGAGGCGGCAGAGTTTGAAGAACGGCTTGAAAACGGTGCCGAATTTATGACAACATCTTGTTGTGCGGGCTATAACGAGCTTGTGGATAAACATATACCTGAAATGAAACCTTTCCGCTCGGATACAAAAACCCCGCTGTATTACACATCAGAAATAGTTAAGCGTGAACATCCCGATGCGATAACCGTTTTCTTTAGTCCTTGTAATGCAAAACGCAAAGAGGCTATGAAAAACCCGAATGTTGATTTTGTATTGAATTACGAAGAAGTCGGTGCGTGGTTTGTAGCTTTGGGTATACAGGTCGCAGAATGTGCAGAGAGCGAATTTAAAGCCCAAGCCTCTGCCGAAGCGAGAAATTACGCGGTAACGGGCGGTGTTGCAAAAGCCGTACAAAAATTACTTCCCGAACATTTGCCGACATATCCTGTTGTAATAAACGGACTTGACAAGCAATCCATACGAGATTTGAAAAAATATGCCAAAAACGGAGTGTGCGATATCGGTAATTTAATTGAAGTTATGGCATGCCCAGGCGGGTGCTTAGGCGGAAACGGAACGGTTAACGCATACAAACCCGCATTAAAACAGTTAACCAAATATGTCAACGAAAGCGAACCGCTTGAAGTTAATGGTTAAATTATTGTTCACATATATAAAAGTCATCCCCGATTTCATTTTCAAGTAATTTTATAAGTTGTGAAAGTTTAACTCCCAAAGCCTCGGAAATTCTCCATAACATAGTGAGTTTTGGGTCTATCATCCCTGTTTCTATACGGCTGAGATTTCCGCTATCCAAATCATATTCAAATGCAAGCATACGTTGTGACTTTTTTAATTTTTCACGTTTTTTCTTGACCTGCAGCCCAAACTCTTTAATTAAATGTAAAGTTTTATCATTTTTGTATTGCATATATACAGTATACGTGCTATGATGATACATAGATTATGTATACATACATCATTTAGGAATGTTATGAAACAAGAATATTTTGACAAGAATGTAGGTTGGCATTAGCCAATTATCCGACCTATAAGATACCCGAACAGCCAGCTTATATCAATCCTTTAGAAACCGAATAGAGTATTTTTAATTTTTCCAAATCGTTTTGCATTAACAATATATTTTTGTTGATTGCATTTATATATTCTTCTTTGTTTGGATAAGTATTAAAAATAAAAAGTTTGTCCACATCCACATTCAAGGCTGCAGCTATTTTTTCCAAAGTATCAGGCTGTGGATAGTTCCTGCCTGTTTCAATTTTGCTCAAACTGGTTATATCAATATTGACCGTTTCTGCAAGTCTTTCTTGTGTTAAGTTTTGAAATTTTCTTAACTCTTGTATTCGTTTCCCTAATTTCTGTTTTAAGTTCATATTATTAATTAAAATCGAATTAATAAAAAAACAAAATAGATTACAAAGCAAAAAATAGCTTGACAATATTAACTATTAAGCATATAATATTGATGATTAGTTATTATTTTAAAGGAAAACTATGATAGAAAGGCATAAAAATTAAGTTATTTTATTAAAGCGAAAAAGTATGTAGGTCGGCATTAGCCAACAGTAAAATTGAAAGGACAAAAATTATGACAAAGGAATTAGTAAAAGAAAATGTAACAAAGCATGACGGTAGTCGTGAAGAAATCCCCACCCCTTGCGGGCGGGGAAGTGGTTGTGTGAGCGAAGCGAGCTACAACCACAGGGGCGGGGTTCATACCCGTCATTTGTCATGGCATTTGACCCCTCACCCCGTCGCTACGCTCCTC
>CANQML010000037.1 GCA_947624935.1 Candidatus Gastranaerophilales bacterium | reverse complement strand
AGTGGCGGAATTGGTAGACGCGCATGATTCAGGTTCATGTGGGTAATTCCTTGTGGGTTCGAGTCCCATCTTCGACATTTTTTAAGTTATATATTAAAGGATAGTTTAGAGTATCTTGACAAAATATGTGATTTTAAAGAAATTACATCAAAACAAAAACCTCAGTAACTCAACTTAATGGAAGTCATCTGAGGTTGTACATTAACATTATTTACTATAATTCAATATTTGTCAAGTGTTTAGCATTATTTTGTTACGTAGGGTTAATGTTTAATAAAGTTTTAAATTATAATAAAAATATTTTTTGTATTATTAGTAATTGACATTATTTTTTATTACACTTGCATTGTTTGTTATTACATTTTCCTTTAGCGTCAAGTTTCAGTATGTCATTTGTTACAAATTCAACATCAAAGTTAAATTTTTCTGATATTTTTTGTATCCTTTTAAAATATACCATTTGCTTTTTTGGATTATCTAAAATTAATACTACCATTGGCTTTTTGCCTGTTACTGTGCCATAATGTAAGGCTTGTCCTATGCTTTCGTGCCATTTATTTGCAAAATCAAATTCAACTGCATGCACGGGCGTCAAACAGTCTACTCTGGTAAAATCTTCGTTTTCATATTCCATAATCCCGTTATGCTGTTTGCACCAAATTTTTTGATAACTTTCTTCATTATGGTCATGGTGTACATGCTGCCACCCCAAGTTGCAAATTTCGTATTCAAAAGGCGCCGCGATTGCTAATATTGGAATGGTAATGAAAACCAATATAACAGGTATAATTTTACTCATAAAGCCTCTCAATTTGTACTTCAATATAACATAAAGTGATAATAATGGCAAATATATTAATACTATAAATTGCCGTTATCGTCGTGTTGTTATTTATCAAAATAATACAAAATAAAGTTGAGGTAGGTGTTATGCATAACAACAAATCACACAAAGAAAACATCACTTTTGGTAAAAAGCTCAAAGAATTGAGAAAAGCCAAAGGATATACTCAACAAAAATTGGCTGAAAAAGCCAATATTGATGATAAGCATTTATGTAGAATTGAGAATGGTAAGTATTTTCCTACTTACGCAACTTTAAATAAATTACTGAAAGCTCTTGATGTCTCTGTTGAAGAAGCAGGTTTGGATTTAGAGAAAATAAAAGTTGACAATAACCCGTTGATGGCAAAAGCCTTACAAATTTTAAATTCCGCAAAGGACGACAACGAACTTAACTGTTATTTGGAATCTCTTAAGGCAACACAAAAGGCATTGGAAATATGAATGAAATAGTACAAATAAAGAATTTAATATACACAATAAGAGGGCATCGGGTCATGCTCGATTCTGACCTTGCCATGTTGTATGAAGTTCAAACAAAAGCGCTTAATCAAGCTGTTAAAAGAAATATTGAACGATTTCCTGAGGATTTCATGTTCCAGTTGACTCAAGATGAGTACGAAGTTTTGAGGTCACAAATTGTGACCTCAAAAATAAAAACTGAAAATCGTGGCGGCAGACAATACCTTCCTTATGTTTATACAGAACAAGGTGTTTCGATGTTGTCATCTGTTCTGAAATCCAAGCGTGCAATACAAATAAATGTTCAGATAATGAGAACTTTTGTACAAATGCGTCAGTGGGCGATAGAAAACAAAGACATGGCTAATAGATTGTCAGAACTTGAACATTACTTTATGGAACACTGTAAAGATAATGAACATGATATACGAAAGCTTTATGAAGCAATAGGGCTGCTTATGGACAGAACAAAGCCTTCAAAAATAGGGTTTGTTAATGATGACGCGCAATAAATCTTTAGCGCAGAAGTGCTTGTTAAGGATAAAAATTAAATCTTAACATTTGACTAAAAATTCCATGACATATTATAATAATTTTATGAAAAAACGTTGGTATGATTTAGATGTTACTGTCAGTAAGGCGATTTCAATGTTGGAAAAAGCCGAGGAGGATATTCAGGTCAGATGTGCCGAATACATTATTGACAGGCTTAAAGATGTTGATTTTGATATCCCGATGTCTTTGGAAGATCAATACAATTACATCCTAAGACGCTGGTACGATAAAAATATCAAGGTTTCACATGCTATGGAGTATCTGAAAAATTCTCCGGTTGACATCAGAAAACAGCTCGCTTTAGATATTATTGAATACTTAAAACAGGTTTAAAATGGCAGACGAGATTAACAAAAAAATTATTAATCTTTTTGAAAAGCATAATAAATCACTTCCCACAGAAGAAAAAATCAAGTATTATGCGGGATTTAACTATGTCAAAATTAACAAAGATACCAACGGAAACAAATTTAATCCCGAGCATTTGAAAGCTTATGCCGAAAAATGCCATTATATTGTCAGAGTTATGAGAGAGTTTGACGGGGAAACCTATTTGTATAATTATGATGTTCCAAACGGGGATTTGTTCAAGTTTATCAAGTCTTTTGAAGAAAACACGCTTGATGGAACAATCATAGAAATCGACAAATATTTTCCGGAAGATTTAGCATGAATTGTTTTTTTGAAAAATACCATAATGCCCTTTATAATTGCACAAAGCCGTATCAGTACGTTGGCGGTGAATTATTGTCGCACAATAAGGATTTTGAAAGCGCAAGGGTAAGGTTTGCGTTTGCTTTTCCGGATAAATACGAAATCGGGGTAAGCAATTTGGGTGTAAGGGTTTTGTATGAGCTTGTGAACAAAGATTATATGGCAGACAGAGTTTATGCGCCCGAACCTGATTTTAAGCCCGAGATTTTGTACGGTTTGGAAAGCAAAAGACCTATAAAGGATTTTGACGCGGTCGGGTTTTCGCTGCAGTATGAACTTTCATACCCGACGGTTTTGAAGATGCTTGAAATGGCGAAGATTCCGTATAAGAATGCGGAAAGAACCGATGATGACCCGATAATTTTTGCGGGCGGACCTTGCACGTTTAACCCGTTGCCTATGGCGGATTTTATCGACGTTTTTATGATAGGTGACGGCGAGGACAGCATAATTGAGATTTGTGAAATTCTTGAAAAAACAAAAGGATTACCGAGAAATGAGAGGATAAAGGCACTTTGCGCCTCACCAGATACGGGAAGGTGGTCAAAGTCGGTTGGGGGTAAAGTTACAAAACGTATCGCTCAACTTGATTATGAAAGTGCTTTAAAATCTTATCCGATACCGTTTTCATCATCGGTTCACGACCGTGCCGTTGTTGAAATCAGACGAGGCTGCGGCAGAATGTGCAGATTTTGTCAGCCCGGGCATGTAACTTTGCCGGTTAGAGAAAGAAGCGGTGAAGATATCGTAAAAATTGCAAAAGAGCTTGTTAAAAACACGGGCTATGACGAATATTCCCTGCTTTCTTTGTCCTCAAACGATTACGGTAATATAAACGAGGTTATAAAAGAGCTTGCGGTTGAATTTGACGAAAAAAGGGTTTCGGTTTCACTTCCAAGCCAGCGGATTGACGGATTTAATCTTGAGCTTGCAAATTTGGTTCAAAGTGTCAGAAAATCAACGATGACGCTTGCACCTGAGGCGGGAAGTCAAAGGTTAAGGGATGTTATTAAGAAAAACATATCTGAAGAACAGATTTTGAATGCGGTTTTGACGCTTTATGAAAACGGTTGGTCAAGGGTCAAGTTTTATTTTATTTGCGGGCTTCCGACAGAAACATTGGAAGATATGGACGAAATGGCAGAGCTTTTGCATAAAATCAAATATCGTGCAAAGCAAATAAAGCGTGAAAAAGGCTTGACGTGGGGGCTTGATATAACTTGTACGCTGTCAATTTTTGTACCGAAACCGTTTACGCCGTTTCAGTGGTGCCAGCAAGCCGATTTGGACGAGGTTACGGCACATATTCATTATTTAAAAGATAAGACGGCGCATTTAAAAGGGGTAAAGATAAATTACCATGAAAAGTTTGTGTCAAGAATTGAGGCGGTTTTAACCCGCGGTGACGATACGCTTTGCAATTATATTGAGGCGCTTTATAAAAACGGCTGTTATTTAGATGCTTGGGGTGAGTATTTTGACAAAGATGTTTGGCATAAAACAGCGGAAAATTGCGGGATTAACCTTGATGAGCTTGCCCAAAAATCTTATTCGGGCGATTTGCCGTGGGATTTTATAGATACGGGGCTTGATAAGAGCTGGCTTTTGGATGAATATAAAAAAGCGTTTGAGGGTATAGGCGGCAGCGTATGCCATACGGGGTGCGTAAATTGCGGGGTTTGCAAAAATTTGAACGTTAAAAAAGTTATGGCGGAAAAATATGTTCATACTTCTCAAAAATCTGCTGCGCAAAAACTTGAAAACAATACGAAATATCGTTTAAAAATAACCAAAACAGGGATTTATAAATACTTTTCGCATCTTGATTGGCAAAATACTTTCTTAAAAATCCTTGCACGAAGCGACTTAGATGTGGCATATTCAAATGGTTTTAATCCTATGATGAAGGTTTCAATGGGTGTTGCGCTGCCGCTTTTTGCCGAAAGTACGACGGAATTTGTTGATATTGTTTTGACGCATGACATTTTGCCTGATGATGTAAAACTAAAGTTGGAAAGAGTTTTGCCAAAAGAGATTAAAATAATAAGTATTGTAAAACTTGATAAAAGTGCCAAATCTATTGAAAATACGGTATGTTGGGCGGAATACAAGATAGAAATTTTTAACAAGGCACTTTACGATTTTGAAAAATTAGTGTATAATACAAACAGAGTTTTATCTTCCGATAAGATTTATATTGAGAAGAAAAACAAAAAAGGTTTAATTACAGACATAAAACAAGCAATAAAATCATACAGATTTGAAAAAGATTGTTTGTTCATAACGTTAAAATCAGGTCAGGGAACCGACATACCCGCAGTCAGAGCGGATGTTGTAATGAATCTGATAGCGGAAAATATACCGTTTAACATTACACGTGTAAGGTTTTTTGACAAAAGTTTAAAAGAGTTATAAGAAGGATTAAAAGCTTATGGGAAATTTTAGAAGACACAACAGACAGCCGCAAAATGTTGAAAATGCTGTTACGGAGAAAAGAATTGTAATCGCGGAGCGTGACAATATTGCTGCGGTGTTAGAAAACAAAAAAGTAACTGACTTTTTTATTCACAGAGGTGATGTACTTTTGGGCGATGTTTATCTGGCGACGGTCGATAACATTTTGCCAAGTATTGATGCTGCATTTGTAAATGTCGGAGTTGACAAAATGGGCTTTTTGCATGCAGAAGATGTTATGGGAAAAGGCACATTAAAAGAAAAACTTAAACCGAAACAAAAGCTCGTTGTACAGGTAGTAAAAGAACCAACCGGACACAAAGGTCCGAGAGTTACAACGGAAGTCAGCCTGCCCGGCAGGTTTTTGGTGTTAATTCCGCATGAACCGGGAATAAGCATCAGTAAAAAAATTGAAAATTCCAAAGAAAGAGCAAGATTAAAGGCTATCGTAAATTTGATTAAGCCCGTAGGTGTCGGCGTGATTATCAGAACCGAAGCTGAAGGTCAATCGGAAGCGGATATTCAGGAAGATTTGGAAATTTTGCTTGAAAAATGGAACAACATCATAACATCGGCGGAAAGTTTAACTCCTCCAAACCTTATCTATAGGGATCAGGATTTACTTTATAGAGTTATAAGAGAGGCTTGCACCGAAGATGTAAAAGAAATTGTGGTTGATACTGCATTTGCGCTCAACAGAGTTCAGAACCTGCTTCAAAACTGGCACATGAACAAAAACATTCAAGTGACGTTATATAAAGGCACCGAACCTTTGCTTATTGCAGAAGATATTCACAAAGAAATCAAGGCGGCGCTTAATGTCAAGGTGAATATGCCCTCGGGCGGTTATCTGTTTATTCAGCAAACCGAGGCGTTGACGGTAATTGATGTTAACAGCGGCAAATTTACAAGCTCATCTACTCAGGATGAAACGATTTTGAAAACCAATATTGAGGCGGTACACGAGATTGCACGTCAGTTAAGGCTTAGAAACATAGGCGGAATGGTAATTATAGACTTTATTGACATGATATCAAGAGCCGATAAGCTTGCCATAATGGAAGAACTTGAAATCGCCTTAGAGCCTGACAAGGCTAAACCGCAGGTTGGGCAGCTTTCGGATTTAGGGCTTGTGGAATTAACCCGCCATAGACAAGGTCAGTCGTTATCGGAAATCTTTACGAGAAAATGTCCGCACTGTCAGGGAAGCGGTTACTTTATGAACGAGTTTAACTTTGCAACTCCGACAGCAGAAGGCGAATACAAAGCAAAACAGGCAAAACTTCCGACCTTCAAGAAAAACAAAAAGGAAGAAAAGCCTGCTATAGAAGAACAGCCGCAAGAACCTAAACGCAAAGGCGGCAGAAAAAAATTCAACAAAAAGCCCGAGCAGGCAGTTGAACAGCCCGTGATTGAGCAGCCGCAAGAAGTTTCGGTACAAGAACCCGTTAAAGAGGAAAAACCCAAACGCAAGCGGACAACAACAAGAAAACCCCGGGCTAAAAAAAGTGAGGCTAAGGTTGAAGAATAAGTTTGTCATTTCTATATTTCTGGCATTGTTGGTGGTTTTTACCGCCGCAATGCCCTCCTTTGCATCGGTAAAACAAGTTGCGGTAAAATTTCTTTATGCAATGGGCGGAGTGGTTTTGTCCTCTGTAATTATTTTTGCGGGCTTAACATTGTATAACCGATTTTTTGTATCGCCCAAATATACAAAAAACGATGACGCCACTTTGAAGACTCCCGATAATACTGAGGATGCAATATCATTTTTTATAAAAAAGAATAAATTGAGATGAAAAAAGCGTTTGGGATAATTGATTTATTAATTGTACTTGTAATCTTGATTTTTGTTTTGGGATTTTTTAAGAATTTGCCAAAGCATCAAGATTATGCGCAGGTCAAGGATGCTCAAAAAGAGGCAGATGAGATGATTGAGAAAATCCAAACCATAAAAGAGCAAAATCAAAGATACAATCAAGAGCTTCTTAATAATTTGAATGAATAACTTCAATTATATCTTTGATTACCTGATTGTAGGGAGTTTGGATATTGTGTTTTTTGCCGAAGTTAATCACTTCGCCCGCAAACATGTCAACTTCTGTTTTGCGTTTTGAAAGAACATCTTGCAGCATAGAGGTTTTGCCGTCCTCTGACATCTTATCGAAGGATTTTAGGGCATCATCGAGCATGTTTTCCCAGTTGTTAATCTTTTCGGCTTTTGCTATCAGTTGCACTTCTTTCATCAAATTTTTGCTTAATTCAAGAAATTTGGGGTTTTTTCGCATTTCGCCAAACGTCATGTTTAAAACGGCAGACGGCTGATTTGCGCCGACATTGAACATAAATTTAAGCCAAAGGTCATAATTTATGTCGTCAGATATTTTGTAATCTATTTTTGCGAAATCAAAAAATTCTTTTAATTTCAGGACATTTTCTTTATTTTCAGAGCCGAAAACGATTTTGCCGACCCCGTCAAACGTAACGTTTTTGCCAAACCTTACGGCGCTGTGCCCGATAAAATATGCGGTTATAATGTTGTTGTATTTTTCAGCCAGAATTTTTTCCGACGTAACCCCGTTTAAAAGGGGGAGAATAAGCGTATTTGTGCCGACAAAGTTTTTTATGTTTTTGCATGCTTCAAACAATCCGTCGTATTTGGTTGCGATAATAATTAAATCAGCCTCAAATTTTTCATCGGGTAAAACGTAATTTAACAAAAGCTCCTTGCCGTTAAATAAAATCGGTTCTTTTTTATAACGTTCGAGCCGGTTTTTATCGACAAGAATTTTCAAGTCTGCGCAATCTTTGATTTTGTCCGCATAAATACTTCCTATTGCGCCTATTCCGCATATCAGAACTTTTTTCAGCATAATTTTATTAAATCATAAACATGTGTTATAATAAATTTATGGAAAAGAAAATCCCTGAAAAAGTTATTAACAGATTGACTTTATACCATTATATTCTTCAAGATTACTTGAATGCGGGTGAAAAGTACATTTCAAGCGCACAAGTTTCATCATTGTTGAATATTGATGATTCACAGGTGAGAAAAGACATAAGCATCTTGGATAATTCGGGTAAATCAAGGATAGGCTATGATGTTGAGGAGTTAAAAACATCTATAGAAAAGACTTTAGGGTTTTCAAAGACGAAAAAGGCTTTTATAATCGGTGCGGGCAATCTTGGTATGGCACTTGCAAAGTACGACAATTTTGCAAATTACGGGCTGAATATTATTGCGCTTTTTGATAATGACAGGGCAAAAATAGGTTCAACCGTAAACGGCAGGCTGGTTTTGGACATAAAAAAGCTTGCAAATCTGGCAAGAAAAAACAATGTTGATATTGCGATTTTAACCGTTCCCGCAAAATATGCCCAACAGATTGCAAATTTGATTGTTGAATCTGATATCAAATATATTTGGAATTTTACGCCGACGGTTTTGTGTGTGCCCCAAAATATTCAGGTTTGGAATGAAAACTTAATGGGCAGTCTTTTGCAGTTCACTTATAACATTTAGGTTATAAAGATGCCTTAGACCTTCAAGAGTAAGTGTCGGGTTAATAAAATCAAAGGGTCGCACAAGATAATTTGCGATTAATCCCGAATAGCCTCCGGTTGCAATAAGAACGGCTTTTTCACCTAGTTCTTTTTCGCATTGGGCGACAAGCCCGTCAATCATGCAGGCTGTTCCGCGGATTACTCCGGATAAAATAGCGTCTGTTGTGTTGTGCCCGATTGCGTTTGTTGAGATTGCAACATCGGTTCTGGGAAGTTTTGAGGTAAATTTGTTTAAAACCTTCATCTGAAGATTAATTCCGGGTGCAATAATTCCGCCGATAAATTCGCCTTGAGAATTTATTATATCAAACGATGTTGCCGTTCCAAAATCTACGACGATTGCGGGCTTGTTGTAAAGAATATAAGCCCCTGCGGCGTTTGCAATCCTGTCAGCGCCGACTTCATCGGGGAAATCGGTTTTGATTTTAACTCCTGTATTGATTTTGTTTGTCAAAAATACAGGTTCAACCCCGAAAACATTTTTGACTGCAGAGGTGAATTTGTCGTTCAATTCCTCGACGACGGAGCCTATAATACAGCCTGTGACTTTGTAATCTTTAAACAAGGATTTTAAAAGCACCTCGTATTCTTCAAGCGACAGGTCTTTATCTGATGCGAGCCGAAATTCTTCGACGAGCGCATCATTATCAAACAGCCCGAGAGTAATATTTGTATTTCCTATATCTGTAGTTAAAAGCATAAAAAATAGTCCCTTTTCGGGACTATTTTATATCAAACAAACATTTTTGTAAAACTTAAGCCTGCACTGCAGTTTGTGACGGTTGTGAACCGTTCAAAAGGTTACCTATCCCGCATGGAGGAATATATGCCGTCTTATCTCCAAAACAACAATTTATTTTCTTTTTTTCAATGTCATTTTTTATTGTTTCAGATCTGTATTCAGAACCTATACCTTTAATAGCATCAACTTTATTGCTCATAGTCATACTCCTTGTGTTACTTATATAAAGTATTTTATTCCCTTGGAATTGACTTGATTAGCATAAAGTTTTACAAAAGTTTACATTACAGTTCGCTGAAACTCATCACAAAGACTTGACCTTCTTTGATTTCAATTTCTTTGCCTTTGTTTGCATAAGATAACGGTGTGCTTTCATACAAAGATACTGCCGCGGATTTTGCACGGTTTCCGGTCTTGTTTTGAACAGCGCCTTCCACAAGCGCAACACCCGGTCCAAAAAGCCCGTCAACAATTTTGTTCCCTGCCAAAATTGCCCCTTGCTTTGCAACCGATTTGGCACTGATGTCACTTAAAGCACTGTATTTGCCCGCAAATTGCTGTTTGATGTCGTAAGTTTCACCTTTTTGACTGTCAAAAAGACTTGTCGGAATAAACGTGAATGAAGCATTACGTTTAAGCCGCTTTGGCGAAACAACATCAACTATTTTTCCTTCAATTCGGCTTCCTTTCGGAACGAAGTACCCGTTTTTAGATGTATAATCATCCGTAAGTTCTACCGACCAGGTTTCAGGCGGATTTGCCGTTGAAAAATCTGACAATGCCTGCACTTTGACGTTTTTAGCAAGCGCAGGTGTCATTGTCAAAAAAATCGCAAATATTAATATAATACTTTTTAATTGCATATAAGTTTTCCTACTTCTTTCGTTTCAGGGTTTTTGTAAAGTACCGTTACCGTTGGTCTTACATGATGTGCTGCAATTGCCCTGAATGTAACTTCATAATCATATACCGGCGTGCCGTCAGGTAACTTGCTTTTGTCATAACGTTTAGCTTCCATGTTAGCACCTACGTTGCCGAAAAGGCTTCCAACAACGATAAACGGTGTTGCAATAATTGAGCCGAATAATGATAATGTTAGTGTCGGAAGTGCAAGCCCTGCACCCCATGCAAGTGTTTCTGCAGCAGCTTTTGCACCTGTGCGTCTTACATCTAAATAAGCCGTTTTGCCGCTTACATCATCGGAAATTGATATAGTTTCAATCTTGACGGGCGTTTTGGTGCCTTTGATTGTGTACTCATAACCTGTGTAGCTTTTAGATAGTCTGCTGTGCATGTGTCTTGTTTTTCTTGTAACCGTTAGATAAGAATCGCCAAATTCTTTCGTGGTTGCAAGCGCAGGAACATACAATTGAACTAAAAGTAATGTTCCCAACAAAATTGTGAAAATCTTTTTCATTTTTTCTACTCCTTATCAAATATGGTCTTTAAATATTGACCTGTATACGATTTTTTAACTTTTGCAACTTCACGGGGAGTTCCCGTTGCCACAACTTGACCGCCGTTATTTCCGCCTTCGGGTCCTAAGTCTATAATATAATCCGCAATCTTAATTAAGTCAAGATTGTGTTCGATTATTAAGATAGTATTTCCTTGATCGGCAAGCTGCTGAATGATTTTGATGAGTTTGTCCAAGTCTGCCCAATGTAAACCTACAGATGGCTCATCCAATAAATAAAGCGTTTTGCCCGTTGCCCGTTTGTTAAGCTCGGATGCAAGCTTAATTCTCTGCGCTTCACCACCTGAAAGTGTCGTGGCACTTTGCCCTAACTTGATGTAATCCAGCCCTACATCATTAAGAGTTTTTAATTTTGACTTGATTGCCGGAATGCCGTCAAAAAACTCCAAAGCCTCTTTTACACTCATATCCAAAACATCCGATATGGTCTTGCCTTTATACTTAACTTCAAGGGTTTCTCTGTTGTAGCGCTTGCCTTTGCATACGTCGCATTTGACGTAAACATCGGACAAAAAATTCATCTCGATTTTTATAACTCCGTCGCCCTTACAGGATTCGCAACGTCCGCCTTTTACGTTAAAACTGAACCTGCCGGGTTTGTATCCTCTTACTTTTGCTTCGTTTGTCTTTGAATACAAATCCCTTATATGCGAAAATACGTCGGTATAGGTTGCAGGGTTTGACCTTGGAGTTCTGCCGATGGGCGACTGGTCTATGTCAATAATTTTATCAATATTTTCAAAACCCGTTATTTCGTCAATCCCTTGCGGTTTGGGCTTGTTTCCTCTGAGCTTGTGGATAGCGTATTCATAAACTAAGTCCTGCATTAAAGTCGATTTGCCGCTTCCGGAAACACCCGTCAGCACTACGATTTTACCGAGCGGAATATCAACGTCAATATTTTTAAGGTTATTGAGATGCGCATTTTTTATGTGTAAAAATTTTCCGTTGCCTTCACGTATTTTTTCCGGAACGGGTATTGATTTTTCTCCGCTCAAATACTTACCGGTAATTGATTTCGGGGCTTTTATAATATCCTCAACCGACCCTTGAGCAATAATTTTCCCGCCGTTGATGCCGGCTTTTGGACCTATATCTACTATATAATCGGCATTTCGGATGGTTTCTTCATCATGTTCTACGACGACAAGCGTGTTTCCAAGATTTCTAAGCTTGATAAGAGTTTTTATAAGCCTGTCGTTATCTCTTTGATGAAGTCCGATTGACGGTTCGTCCAGAACATACAAAACTCCGGATAAACCGCTTCCGATTTGGGTCGCAAGTCTTATGCGCTGTGCCTCTCCGCCCGATAACGTTCCCGCCATTCGTGCCAAATCAAGATAACTAAGCCCGACATCTTTTAAAAACCTCAGTCTTGCACGTATTTCATCCAGTATTTGTTTTGCTATTTGAAGCTGATAATCAGACAAATCAAGGTAAAGGCTGTCTATAAAGTCGTATTCATCTTCGATAGACATCAGTGTAAATTCATATATATTCTTGTCTTTTATGGTAACGGCAAGCGGAAAAGGCTTTAACCTTGCGCCCTTGCAGGCAGGGCATGGGGTTGTAACCATATATTTTTCAATTTCTTCACGCCAGTATTCACCGTTTGATTCGTTGTAGCGCTTTTCTAAATACGGTATTACGCCTATGTGTCTGTGATATTGCGTGTGATAGCGTTTTGTGCCAAATTGTTTAACATAAAATTCAACGATATCATCACCGCCGTAAAGTATGATATTTTGCTGCTTTTCACTCAATTCGCCAAAGGGCTTATTCATATCAATTTTGTAATGTTTTGCTATGGATTTTAAAACATCGTCATAGTATGTGTTGGAGGTTCTTGACCAAGGGTAAATCGCGCCGTCTGCAAGTGATTTGGTTTTGTCGGGCACGATTAAATTCGGGTCGATTACAAAGTCTGCGCCAAGCCCCGAACATCTTTCACAAGCGCCGTAAGGGTTATTAAATGAAAAAATCCTCGGCGCAAGTTCTTCAAAACTCAAATTACATTTAGGGCATGCAAGTTTTTCGCTGTATGTTATTTCTTTATCGCCAACCACGTCAACCACTGCGATGCCGTCTGCTTTTTGTAGCGCTATTTGAACACTGTCCGCTATTCTTGACTGCGCACTTTCTTTCACAACAATTCTGTCAACTATAACACTTATTGTGTGTTTTTGGTTTTTTACAAGCTGTATTTCATCTTCATCAAGGTTGTAAATCTCATCGTCGACTTTTACCCTGACAAAGCCTTCTTGTTTAAGTTCTTCAAAAAGAGAAACATATTCACCTTTTTTGCCCCTTACAACAGGTGCTAAAATTTGGATTTTAGTACCTTCTTCAAGTTTCATAATGTTATTTACAATCTCATCTAAAGACTGCGGTTTAATAATTTCTCCGCACTGCGGACAATGGGGGGTACCGACTCTTGCATACAAAAGTCTTAAATAATCATAGATTTCCGTAACGGTTCCGACGGTTGATCTGGGGTTGTTGCTTGTGGATTTTTGGTCAATGGATATTGCCGGTGAAAGCCCGTCGATGTAATCAACATTTGGCTTATCCATCTGCCCCAAAAATTGTCTTGCATAGGAGGAAAGACTTTCCATATAGCGTCTTTGACCTTCCGCAAAGATTGTATCAAAAGCAAGCGAACTTTTTCCGCTTCCTGAAACACCCGTAAAAACAACCAGCTCGTTTTTGGGAATTTCCAGCGATACATCCTTAAGATTGTGTTCCCTCGCTCCTTTAATCTTTATCGTATCTTGCATAATTACATTATGGCATGTAAAATATAATTTTCAATTACATATATTTAGTCTGTTACCTTATTTACTTATGGGTTTAATTTATGTTATTCTGAAACTATGAGAAGGGCAGTTTATGTAATCTTGGTTTTTGTGCTGATATTGGGGCTTTTAAAAGCCTGCATTAATCGTGACATTCCTCAAAGTGAAGTCAAAAACCAAAATACTGCATCAACTTTTGATATAACATACCCCGATAATCAAAAAAATGTTACCGTAAATGGTGTTGATTATCTGCAATCACAAGCGCCAATCGGCAAGTTTAAAGGAACTTTCACCTCCTCTGTTATCGGCGAAGGTCCTAAGACATTCAATCCGTTTAATTCAAAGGATAACATTTCATCCATACTGTCTGAGATTATGTACGACGGGCTTTTGACAACCCACCCCGTAACGGGGCAGCCCATCCCCAGACTTGCAAAATCTTTTTCAATTTCAGATGACGGCAGAGAATACACAATAAATTTACGCCGAGGTATAAAATGGTCGGACGGCAAGCCGATTACGGCTGACGATGTTGTTTTCACTTGGCGCGATATAATTTTTGCGGGGCTTGGCAACACTTCAACACGTGATTCAATAATAATTGACGGAAAACTTCCGACTGTCGAAAAAATCGACGATTACACGGTAAAATTTGTTACCCCTGAACCTTTTGCGCCGTTTGTCAGAATGCTTTCCACACCCATTGCTCCGAAGCACATCTTCAAACCCGCCGCAGATAAAGGCGTTGAAGCCTTTGATATGTTTTTATCCACTGATGTTAAACCCGAAAAATTGGTAACATCAGGTGCATTCAAGCTCAAAGAATACGTTCCCGCCCAGCGTGTTGTCTATGAGCGTAACCCGAATTATTACATTATAAATAAGAATAACCAAAAACTGCCGTACTTAGACAGGCTTGTGTATTTAATCGTGGGCGATTTGAACAACGAAGTTTTGAAATTTGAGGCAAAAGAGCTTGACACAATAAGCCTGCAAGGTTCAAAAGTTGCCCGCTACAAAGCCATGGAGCCGCATTCGGATTTTACAATCCATAATTTAGGCCCCGATACGGGAACTATGTATCTGGCGATGAATTTGAACAACCGCAAAAACGACAAGGGTGAATTTTACGTAAAACCTTCAAAACAGCTCTGGTTTAACGATGTTAATTTCAGAAAAGCCGTTGACTTTGCAATCGACAGAAAAAATATGGTTCTAAATATCGCAAACGGTATTGGAGCACCGCTTTTTACACCCGAAAGCTTAAACTCAATATTTTTAAATAAGGATTTGAAACCTTACGACAAAGATATTGAAAAATCAAAAGAGCTGCTTAAAAAATCGGGTTTTGTATGGGATAAGCAGGGAAGATTACTGGATAAATACGGAAACAGGGTTGAATTTGACCTGCTTACCAATGCGGGAAACACTGAGCGTGAGGCAATTGGGGTTATGGTTAAGCAGGATTTAGAGGATTTGGGGATGAAAGTCAATTTCAAACCCGTTGAATTTAATTCGCTTGTAAACAAACTTGTCAATTCGCTTGACTGGGATATGGTCATAATGGGCTTTACAGGGTCACCTCTTGAACCTAACGGAGGTAAAAACGTTATGATGTCTGACGGTACGCTCCACGTTTATAATATGAGGCTTGCAAAAGATAAAAATTCTTCAAGATATGACTTTGAAAAACGTATTGATGATTTGTTTATAAAGGGCGCACTTGCAACAAAATTTGAAGAACGCAAAAAATACTATGACGAATACCAAAAAATCGTTTACGATGAAAAGCCTTTTATATACATCTATTCGCCGACAAGAATAGTTGCAATAAGAAACAAGTTTAAAAATGTTTTCCCGACCTCTTTGGGCGGTGTAACATACAATATAGAAGAAATTTACGAGGAATAAATGCAGATACTGATTTACATATTAAAAAGAATACTTCAAACGATACCGTTACTTGTAATCGTATCGCTGATAAGCTTTTTCATAATACGGCTTTCGCCGGTCGATCCTTTGGCGGAATTGAGGTTAAACCCGTCGGTATCGCAGGAAACATTACAAAAAGAAACTCAAAGGCTCGGACTGGATAAACCCATTATCGTTCAGTACGGCAAATGGGCAAAATCATTTGTAAAAGGCGATTTGGGCGTTACGTCAAATGGCGAACAGGTGAGTTCTAAACTCAAAGAAAGAATACCGAACACTTTGCTTTTGACCGTTATTGTAATCTTTTTAACATGGATTGTCGGAATACCTCTGGGGATTTTTGCCGCAATAAATTGGAAAACCCCGTTTGACAGGATTTTGACGGTTTTAACAAGCGTTGGAATGGCAATCCCGTCATTTTTCTTTGCGGTTTTACTGTTAATTTTTGCGGTTAAAACAGGCTGGTTTCCCGTCGGCGGTTTGACAAGCGCAAATTTTGCCGATATGGGGATTTTTTCTCAAATAAAAGATATGGCGCATCACCTTGTTTTGCCCGTAACGGTTTTGTTTACAATATCTCTTGCCGGACTTCAAAGGCAGATGAGAGGGAATATGCTTGATGTTTTGGATAGCGAATACGTGAAATTTGCCCGCGCAAAAGGCTTGAGCGAATTTAAAGTGATATTCAAACATGCTTTAAGAAATGCCGTTAATCCGTTGATAACGCTTTTGGGGTTTGAATTTGCGGGGCTGTTAAGCGGTGCGGCTTTGACCGAATACGTTTTTCAGTACCCCGGGCTTGGAAGACTCATATTGGAGGCTGTTTTAAAATCCGATATCAACCTTGTTATGGCATCGTTGATGATGGGGGCGATTATGCTTGTTTTAGGTAACTTGATTGCCGATATTTTGTTGATTATTACAGACCCGAGGATAAGAACATGAAAGAAGTTTTAAGCCAATTAATGAAAGATAAATTTGCAAAAATCGCCCTTATTGTTCTCGGGGTAATATATTTGGCGCTGTTTTTTGCAGATTTTCTTGCGCCTTACACAAAAGATTTTTCGGACAGATCCATGGCGTACGTTCCGCCGTCTAAAATTTTCACGATTGACGAAAACGGCAGGTTTTCAAAACCTTATACTTATAATTATATAAGAGAATTTGACCAAAAAACGCTTGAGATGAAATACAGACTTGACAGAAGCCAAAAATTTTACCTCAAATTTTTCTCAAAAGGTCAAAGCTACAAGTTTTTGGGAATAATTCCGATGAACATTCATCTTGTAACGGTTGCACCTGAAGGCAGACTGTTTTTGCTCGGAACTGATATAAACGGGCGGGATGTGTTTTCCAGATTGCTTTTTGGCGGAAGAATTTCCATGACAATCGGATTTTTGGCGCTTTTTGTTTTGTTTCCGATAGGGCTTTTATATGGCGGGATTTCGGGGTATTTGGGCGGAAAAACCGATATTATCATGATGAGGTTTGCAGAAGCCGTCATGTCAATTCCGAGTTTTTACCTTTTGATTATTCTGGCATCGGTTTTGCCGTCGGGGATGACAAGTATCCAAAGGTTTATGCTGATAGTCGTAATCCTTGCGCTGATTGGCTGGGCAGGGTTTGCAAGGGTTGTAAGAGGCATGGTCTTGTCGATTAAAAAACAAGAATTCGTTCAGGCAGCAAAAACTATCGGGCAGTCACGTTTGGGGATTATCGTAAAACATATTTTACCGCAGACGACAAGTTATGTGATTGTCGCAATGACTTTGTCCGTTCCGTCATATATACTGTCGGAATCGGGTTTAAGCTTTTTGGGGCTCGGTATTCAACAGCCCGATGCAAGTTGGGGGAATATGCTTAAAGAGGCACAGGAATTTACAAATATTATCTATCGCCCTTGGCTTTTAACTCCGGGATTTTTAATTTTTGTTGCGGTTTTGGCATTTAACTTAATAGGTGATACAATCAGAGATATACTTGATCCGAGGAATTAGTTATGGAATTAATGAATATATTTGATTTTACGATAATATCAAGAGTGCTTTCGGCGCTTTTGCTGGGATTTGCGATAGGTTTGGAACGTGAAATGACCAATAAATACGCAGGATTAAGAACAAATATTCTTGTGTGCCTCGGTGCATGCGTATTTACGATAATTTCAATTTACGGATTTCCCGCAATAACCGTTAGTGCTGCAGAATTTGGAACACGCGATACCGCAAGGGTCGCGGCACAGGTTGTAACCGGCATCGGCTTTATAGGCGGCGGAACGGTACTAAGGCATGGCGCAACGGTTTTCGGGCTTACGACAGCCGCAACGCTTTTTATGTCTGCCGCAATCGGTATGGCTTGCGGGGCAGGCATGTTTGATTTGGCAATTATTGGCACTGTTTTTTGCATAATCACGCTTGTTTCAGTCAGATTTTTTGAAAAAAATGTTCTTGTTTCAAGCACCAAAAACACAAAACGCTTGAAAGTCGCAATTAATTGCCAAAATGATTTTGCAAGCGAAATTTATAACCACATTGTCGATAAATACACCAATTTGAAAGAAATAAGCAAAAAGTTGAGCAAGTCTGATGAAAATATAACCAAAATCACGGTAATTTTGGATGTTAAATCCAAAAAACCAATTCAGGCTATGTACAAAGAATTTCAGGACTTAAAAGGGATAGAGTCGGTTTCTATTCAAGAATTTAATGAGGCTTAAATTTCAAATACTCTTGACAAGTTGTGATAAAATGTATATAATGTACGTATGGAAGAAGAATTGCTGAAAACACAGAGTATAAGAGGAATAAAGGTGCCCCCCCCCCTCCCATTG
>CANQML010000036.1 GCA_947624935.1 Candidatus Gastranaerophilales bacterium | reverse complement strand
ACCACGCTTTTGCGAGTTGTCAAAATCCAAGACAGCGATAGCGACGTCGTAATCGCATAATCGTTGGATTTCACCAACATGGCGATTGCGACGCTCCCGTTGGTCGCTCGCAATGACATCTCGGCTAAAAGCCCAATGTGGTTGTTTGGCTTGCCTCCTCGCGATGACATGATTTAAATTTGATTGTTCTTTTTCTTTCATTTTGATTTCTCCTATATTGTTTCTACACTTATTTCAGTTACTTATTCACCTATCCACTTTGTAACGTGCCTATTCACTTGAAAATAACCCCGCACCCTTTGCATTTCTTAGTAAATTTATATAAAATATTAAATACTTATTTAATATCTACTATGATAATATATTATATTAAATGTTTTGTCAATATTGGCGATAATCATCTTATAATGTATTAATGATTAAGATTAAATTACGACAGTTATTATGGGATAATGAAACAACCGCGATTGCGGTTCATCGTGCAACCGGTATCAGCTCCTCTATTTTGTCCGAAATCATCCACAATAAAAGGACTAATGTCGGGTTAGACATAATAAACAAACTTTGCATATATTTCGATTGTGATATCATTGATATCCTTGAATTTGTCAAAGAAAAATAAATTTTGCTTGCTAATTTCCCGTTATTTTTGTAAAATTATACCAAGAGGTGCGTATGGCTGAAAAAAGGATTTTGATTGTTGACGATGATGATGAAATCAGAGAGCTTTTGGAGTTTGATGTAAGCCAAAGCGGGTATTTTGTCGACAGCGCAAAAGACGGCATGGAAGGGCTTAACAAAGCGTTGAATAATACTTATGACTTGATTTTGCTTGATGTTATGATGCCTAAAATGAACGGGTTTGACGTTTGCAAAAATATCAGACAGGCAAAACTTTCAATGCCGATTTTGATGCTTACCGCAAAAGGTACCATAGACGATAAAACCGAAGGCTTTGACTGTGGTGCGGATGATTATTTGGTTAAACCATTTGATATACAGGAAGTTCTCTTGAGAATAAGAGTTTTACTCAGAAGAAATAATATTGAAGAAAAAAATCCGCTGTCCGATGAGATTTTGAATGCGGGTGATATTACAATTTCGCCCGAAACTTTGGAGGCTGTTATAGTCAATAAAAGGGTAAAATTAACTCCGACCGAATTTGAAATTTTATATTGTCTTATGCAGCATTTCAATAAGCCTGTCACGCTTGCAACGCTATTGGACGAAGTTTGGGGTTACGACAGCAGCGAGGATGTCAGGATGTTAAGGGTTCATGTGGGCGGACTCAGAAACAAAATAGAACCCGACACCAAAAATCCAAAATACCTTCACACCGTAACTAATGTTGGCTATAAGCTCACGCCGTTTGCGGAGGCATAATGATTAAGTTCAAACGCTTGAAAATAGTTGAGCAGATTGCAATAGTCTTTCTTTTTTCGGTATTAATTCCCATGACAATAAGCGGAATAATTATCAACAATATTAACCAGCAGTCTGTCAGACATCAGCTTAGAGAAAACGCCGTTTTAATCGCAAATATGGTATCCGATGAAATAGATTTTTTTGTTGACCAAAATGAAAATACCCTCAATCAAGTTGCATATACGCTTGATTATCTTCCAAACCCGGTTTTGAAAAATAATTTTTTAACAAGTATGGAAGCAAAATTCCCCGGTTGTGAAGATATAAAAATTGTTAAATATCAGGCTGATTTGAATAAATTAATTTCCGATAACCACACCGAAAAAAAAGCGACACTTTATACAAAACTTAAAAACGGGGATTATTTGACGGTTACTTATAATATTGATGAAATCCAATCACAGCTTTTCAAATCTCTTGATAAGGACAACAGACAAATTTATGTACTGTCCGCTGACGGAAACTTAATGGCATCACACAATTACACCGAAAAGGTTTTCCGCCACACAATGGAAGTTTTGCCAAAATACAGACGGTTTGATGAGGCAGTGATATTTGGTGATATTAAAAACCAGCCGCTTGTTTATTATACCAAGTCCGACCCGAAGATTACCGTTATCGTAAACACGACCGAAGGGGTTACAAAACGTGCGATAACCGATAACAGGATGAAAATATTTTTAGCGGTTTTGGCAACCGCTCTGGTAATGATTTTTATATCAGCGCTCTATATTTATTATCTTTATATCAATATCCGCCAGTTATTTAAAGGGATTATTGCTGTTTCAAAAGGTAATTACAAACGGCAGATAAGGCTTTTGACAACCGCTTTCACGCCGTATGAAATTGTATTTTTGGCGTTTGAATTTAACAAAATGGCAAATGCTGTTAATCAATCCTATGTGCAGCTGCAAAAAAATAACGTGGAATTAAAAGAGTTAAATGAATTTCGTTCAAACCTTATTGATACGGTAAGCCACGAATTAAGAACGCCTTTGACGAGTATTCAGGGCTACACGTCAAGGCTTATGAGGCAAGACATTAACATTGATGAGGAAACCAAGCACAAGTCATTGAGGATTATAAAAGAACAGTCGGAAAAGCTGCAGCGGCTGATAGAGGATTTGCTGACAATTCCCGATATAGAAAGAATGCGGCTCAAAACGGTTAACGAACCGGTTGATTTGTACGAGGTGCTTGAACGCTCCGAGATGCTTTTGAGGAAAAAAGACGGGCATGAAATTATTATTGAGGGTGATTTCCCGAAAGTTAAGGCTGATAAAGGCAGACTTGAACAGGTTTTTGTGAATTTGCTTGAAAATGCGGTCAAGTACTCTTACCCTGAAACAGTTATAAAAGTTGAGTCTGAAATGGTCGGCGATAAAATTGAAATATCGGTTAAAAACGAGTGCGATATAATCCCGAAAGACAAGCTTCAAAGGCTTTTCGGAAAATTTATCAGACTTGACGACAACACAACAAGAACCACACGGGGAACGGGCTTGGGCTTGTTTATCGTAAAAGGGCTTGTTGAGGCAATGAACGGTAAAATAGAGCTTTCATCGACTGACGGTTGCGGGTTTTGCGCAAAAGTGACCTTGGAGTTGGCAAATGATTAATGCAATAGGGCTTGCAAAAGAAGTTGAGGGCGAAATTGCAGTCGGTGCCGTAATTGTTAAAGACGGTGAGATTATTGCGCAGGGCTTTAACAGAAAAGAAAAGGATTTGGATGTGACATGCCATGCCGAAATTGTTGCAATAAGAGAAGCTTCAAAACGCCTTGGCACGTGGCATTTAGAAGGGTGCGACATGTACGTTACGCTTGAACCCTGCCCGATGTGCGCCTGGGCGATAATTAATTCAAGAATAAGCAATCTTTATTTTGGCTCTTTTGACGCAAATTACGGCGCATTCGGGTCAAGAATTGATTTGAGAAAAATCGCAAATTCAAAACTCAAAGTCTATGGTGGTATTATGGAGGATGAGTGCAACAAAATTTTGTCAGATTGTTTTGCAAAAATCCGAAATGCCAAATAGCGTTTTAGTCAGAGCATTTATGTTTTCCGTCCCAAGACAAATCATCGCAGTGCAGGTAGTCCATATTACCGTTTTGTATTACCCATGCTGCGCAACCTCGTCCATTATTAGTACCAATCGTTGATTTCATGTTGCAAAAAGTAATAAAACCACCATCATTTTTATCAGTCGTCCCGACTGGAGTTATGCCATTTTTTGTTATATAAAACATAAAACCATTAACCCCTACTGTCATAGATTTTTTTTTCGGAAATACTACCCAAAGATCACCACAACGCTTTTGGTTCTCATTTGTTCCATAAAATGAACAATCACTTGACATAATAAAACCCGGATTTAATATTGTTCCGTCGGCTAACTGAATGGCACCTTCATCGGCTACAGTTGGTGCACTACGAGTAATTGTCCCATCTAAAGAATATGTTTTATCGGTTATAGGCTCTCCGGCTTTCAGAGCCTCATGTTTTAAATACTTGCTCAACCTTTCCATAAATAATTTTGAACCGCTATAATCGTACACAGGATTTCCGGCACCATCATCGGTTTCAGTTTTAGCCAAACCCCATTCATCGACCGTGCCATAATCCATTACCATTAGTTTAAAAGCTTGATTTATAACGGAATAAGTTTTCTTTAACCTTGTAACCGTAACTTTTTCCTGATAACTGTTCACCAAAGTCGGGATAGTCATCGCGGCAACAATTCCGATGACGCCGAGGGTTATCAGCACCTCTGCTAAAGTGAAAGCTACTTTTTTTGAAGTCGTTAAGACGTTAAGACGATAAGACGTTAAGTTCTTTACATCAATCAGACTTTGTGAAGTGCCACTGTTATTAGGACAAACCCTCACGCTCTCCGCTTGGAGAGGGAACTGGTCGCACAATTCCTCTCCCTGTTTGGAGAGGATACAGTTGTGTGAACGTAGTGAACTACAACTGTTGGTGAGGGCTCTTCCTGCATTGCCACTGTTTTCGTCATTACGAGGAGCGTTAGCGACGTCGTAATCGCATAATCGTTGGATTTCACCAACATGGCGATTGCGACGCTCCGCTCGCATATTGGCAAATTCGCAAAGCTCTATTTGATGAGTGGCTTGCCACCTCGCAATGACATGATTTAATTTTGATTGTTTTTGTTTTGTCATATTATTGTCCTTTCATTTTATTGTCGGGCTGAAAGCCCCATACTATTTTATTAATGTGCCTATTCGCTTATTCACTTTTGAAAACGACTTATCGTCACAACAACTTCTTCATTTCTACAATATTTCAAACTTTATTACAATTAATATTGTATTATAGTTTGATATTATCATTTTTAGTCCGGCATGTCAATACTTTATATAATTGAAGAATGGATGTTAGAAATGAATTAAAAGGGCTGATTGCCAAAAATGGAACTACTCTCAAAAAAATTTGCGAGCGGCTTACACAAAAAACAGGCAAAAACATAATCGGAAATAATATTACAAATAAATTACGCAGAAATACCATAAAGTTTCATGAAGTTCAAGAAATTCTTGATGCGATGAATTATCATATTGAATTTATAAGAAATGAGTAACTTGACACGATATAAATAATGTGTGCAGCAAAAATTTATTGAAAAAATCCGTATAAACAAATAACTTGAATTTTTTTCATGTTTTGAATAGCATGTTGGAGAGGATGGGAATATGGAATTTATCTTAGATTTACTATATATTTACTTGGCGGTTTATTCCGTGTATTTTTTGGCACTTGCCGTCAGAAATTTGAATGACAGAAAGTTTAAAAGCAGATATTTTGAATACGGCGAAAAGGAAAATTTGGCTGTTGTTATTTATTCTCACAATAACAAGTCAGAACTTGAAAACCTTATTGAACAGTTAAAACAGCAAGATTATCCGATTGATTGTTTTAGGGTTTTTGCAATTTTGGACAACTGTAACGACGGTTCTGACCTGATTTTTGCAAATAACAGGTTTGTTAACGTAGTAAATTTCACCGAAAAAACTTTGGGCAAAGACAAAGCGGTTTCACTTCTGTTAGAGCAATTAAAGGCTGATGCATGGGTAGGTTCATACCTTTTTATTGACGGAAACAGAAGTATCTCGTCAGACTTTTTGACCAAAGTCAGTGCGGCGCTTCAAAAAAATAACGTCCTAAGCGGCGAAACTCTTATGCAAACCGATGATTTAGATATAATTGACCACATAAAAGCAGTTTATCAAAAATATCACATGAATTTTATACGAAAAGCACGTTCGCTGTTCGGGCTTGCCGCATCCGCAGATTCGGGAGTATTTATTATTAAAAAAGACATTGTTGATAAAATCGGCAATGTTGATTTTAAAGATATCAATTCCGAATTAAAGTACAGCCTTTTATTGTCTAAAATCGGCTGTCCGTGCGCATATAACCCTAACGTTCAGACTTTTGTTAATTCACAAGGGTATATATTTAAACGCCCGAGAATTTCTCAAAGGTTGAAACTCTTTGTAAACTGCTTAAAGAGTATAAAGTCATTTGATTTTGTATTTGTAGAACATGTTTTGTCTTTGATTTTGCCAAACTTTTGGCTTGTAACCCTCGGGTATCTTTATTTGCTGAAACATTCTTATAAATACTACTTTTTCGTTGATTTCAAGGTTGTTTTATTCACATTCATTCTCTTGATTTTAGGATTTGGTATAAGCCTGATTAATTCAAAACTAAACGTAAAAGAGATTTGTATTCTCTTGTCATATCCGATTTATTCGATAGGTCACATCATAAAAAATCTTCCGCCCGTAAGAGCTGTCATTACAAAGCTCACTGATGGCAAAATTAATGAAAAAGACAAACTTTCGATTGATGTTATCGTATCGACGGGCAAAACGGATTTGCCCTGTAAACTTGAATTTTTGTCCGATAAAGATTTGTCAAGGGTAAGATTTATCTTTAAAAACAAAAAATACACAACCGGTGCACATTTAAGGATGGTGGATGCCCTGCAGGAATTGAAATCCAAACTTGACGATTACGGATTTATCTTAAAAATTTGCAGTTGCTGTTCGCACTTTACGCCTTATGCCGACGGAACAACCAATATGCTAAAAGGCTATTGCGACTGCGATTACCCGAGCCCTTCAATCAAAGAACCAAAATCATCTTTGATTTGGAACTCTTGCGCTAAATTTTCGCCCGCAAAATTAAACAGCCTTATTGAAGAAATGATTGCAAAAGGTAACTCTTAAAGCTTTTCACTTAATTCTTTGAGCATATAAAACGAGCCGCAAACGACAGTCAATTTGCCGTCTGTGTAATCGAATTTGTTTTTGTATTCGCTTGCAGGATAAACCGCCTGTAATTCTTCGACAGTTGCACTATTGGGATAATCAAAATGATAGTAGTAAATCTCGTCAGCGACTTTTGAAAGCTCATTGAGCATGGCTTTGTAATCTTTGTTTTTCAAACACCCAAAAATTACACGAATGAATTTGTCGGGATAATAAAACTTAAGACTTTCGCAAAGCGCCTTGATGCCGTTTGGGTTGTGCGCCGCATCAATTATCATGTTTTTTTCTTCAATATACTGAAATCTGCAAGGATGTTGAACTTTAGCCAAAGCCGATTGGATAACGGTTTCGGGTATTTGGGGAAACACAAGCCTTATGGCAGAAAGCGCAAGCGATAAATTTTCCTGTTGATAAAGTCCTTTCAGCGAAAGATTTTGTGTATTTTCAAAGGGCGGAACAAGCATAAACAGCGAATTTTTCTCATCCGCCTTATCTTTTATAACCTCAAACCCGACAGATGTTATAACGGGGCAATTTTCTTTTATAATTCCCGCCTTTTCAAAAGCTATTTCGGATAAAGTGTGTCCGAGCCTTTCTGTGTGGTCAAAGTCAATGTGGGTAATTATTGAGCAGAGATTGGATTTTATAACGTTTGTGGCATCAAATCTTCCGCCAAGCCCCGTTTCCAAAACAACAACATCAACGTTTTTATCCGCAAAATACTTAAACATCACAGCCGTTAAAATTTCAAATTCCGTCAAATCATCACACAAACCGCAAATTTTTTCGACGTAAGTTTCAAAATCTTCTTTTGAAATCATTTCGCCGTTAATTTGTATGCGTTCGCGATAATCAAATATATGCGGGCTTGTGTACAGCCCGACTTTATAGCCTGCCTCTTTTAAAACGGTTGAGATGATTGCGCAAACCGAGCCTTTGCCGTTAGTTCCGGCAACGTGAATACATTTGAGCTTATCTTGCGGGTTATTGAGCTTTCCAAGTACATTGGAAATCCTCTCTAACCCCAATTTTACCTTGAATTTTTCGTGACTTGTCAAGAGTTTAACCGCATCCATATTAATAAAACCTTTGAACTACAGGCAAATTAACCCCTTTTGTAAATGAACGTTCGGTCAATCTTACGCCCAAACAGCACTGTTTACGCTTAAATTGCGCACGATAGATTTTTTTAATCGTGTCATCGACAAGGTTTTGACCGTATTTTTCATACATTTCACAAAACGGTCTATTGTGTTCTATGTACATTTCAATAATGTCGTCAAGAATTTCGTATTCAGGCAGCCTGTCAGAATCTTTTTGGTTGGGGTGAAGTTCGGCAGACGGCGCTTTGTCAATAATAGCCTGCGGAATGATTTCATGTTCTCTATTTATGTAATTTGCAAGCCTATAGACATTGGTTTTGGTCAAATCGCAAATGAGATTAAATCCGCCTGCCAAATCGCCATAAAGCGTTCCAAAACCCATGGCGGATTCGGATTTATTGCCTGTTGAAAGCAAAAGTCTGTTGTCGCGATTTGAAAAGAACATCAAAATAAGCGCCCGAAGCCTTGCCTGCAAGTTTTCTTGTGCCAAACCTCCCGACTTTTCGTGCGCAATTTTTTCAATAAAGTTGTCAAAAAGCGGTGTAATCGGATGTTTTTCGGTTTTAATCCCGATATTTTGCGCCAATTGAATGGAATCGGTTATACTACCTTCGGACGAATACATGCTCGGCATTAAAATTCCCAAAACATTTTCAGCACCAATAGCATCGGCTGCCAAAACCGCCGTCAAAGCGCTGTCTATTCCGCCCGACAAGCCCAGTATAACCTTTTTAAACCCAGTGTTTTCACAGTATTCTTTTAATGCGAACGTCAAAACTTTATAGATAAGTTCTTCTGTCGAAGCTTGTTCAAATTCAATCGGACGTGTAAAGTCAATAACGCTTGCCCCGTTTTCACATATCGGGAAATGCGCAACAAGCTCATTTTCCTTATTTTTGGCAAAACTTCCGCCCGCATAGATATCTTGATCTGCCATAGCTACCGCATTTACGTAAATAAAATCGTTTTTGGCATTTATGCTTTCTACAAAATCTCTATATGTATCTTTTACAAAGTATTTGTTTTTTGTAAGCACGTACAAGTCGCAAATCACGTCATCTCTGTAAATCTCATCGGTATAAACGGTTTTAGAGCATATTTCATAAAATCCGTCATCGGATATTAAAATTTCGCCGTCTTGTATTAAAACCTCGCCGATTAAAATTGACTTATTAAACCTTTTTTCGGCAATTTTGTTATACAAATTAAACTGCGCGTTTTGGAATTTTTCGTCATAAACAAGGTCTTTTGTTCCGATATCTTCGATGTCGGGGAAAATCATCAAATCGCAGTCATAAAGCTCTGCCTGATTAACTATTTGGTTATAGTTAAATTCCAAATCCCCTGTTTTATAACGTGTTTGTGCCAATACTGTTTTCATCTAATCCTCCAATTTCAAGTAATTAACCTTATCCCAGCTAAGGTCAATGTATTTGACTTTAGTTTTAACTTTTTCAGCTTCAGGCATGATTGACGGAATACGCTTAATTCTGTCGTAAATTTTGCTGTCAAGTTTGCCAAGCCGTATCTTAACCGATTTGACTTTTACATACAAATCATTCGGATTTCTTACATCAATATATTCAACCGGTTCTTTTGAATATGCTTCAACGTACTTGGCAATTTTAGTAAACTCGTTAACCTTGTTCAAATCCCACTTTCTGTAGTCGTCGCCTTTGTTGCCGTAGGAAAGCACCTTCAAAACATTAAATTCCAAGGGCATATACTGTGCGCCGGATATGAGTTTCCCCTCTTTTGTAAACACCGCAACAGATTTCACTTTCTCATCAGGCGCAATTGATATGACAGGAGTTGCCTCTCTTATAATTATTAAAACCCTTGCAGGAAAAGCATAACGCCTTATGTAAACACTTTCAACAGGTGATAAACCCATAAGTTTATATTTTATTTGGTTCAAATTTACCAGATACAAAGGTTTATGAGGGACTTCAAAATCTTTTACGGTATCATAAACAGTCTGGGTTTTGACTATTTTATTATTAACCACCTGAACCCGTTTGAAGGTTTTAAAAGAGTCTTTTGGCAGATACCAGCCGTTCAGGGTCGAAAAGTAGTAAACCCCGATTAAAATTAATAAAGCCGTCAAAAACCTCAGCAAACCCTTCAAAAAGCTCTGCTTTTTTTTGCCTTTTCTTATTTGACGCTCTTTTTGAGCTTTTATCAGTTGTTCTTCATCCATAATCCCGCACTGTTCAAAATTGTTAACACCAAATTATCGTAATCAATACCCATAACAGCCGCTTGAGCCGGCAAATCGCTTGTTTCGGTCATCCCCGGAGAAGTATTGATTTCCAAAACATAAGGAATGTCGTTGACTACAAGAAAATCAATCCTTGAAACTCCTCTGCAATCGGCTGTTTTGAATGCTTTTATTGCAAGTTCTTTTACTTTTTTTGTCATCTCAGGCGATAATTCAGCCGGCAGAATAAATTCCGTCATACCTTTTGTATATTTTGCCTCGTAATCATACCACTCGTTTTTCGGGCGAAGTTCAAGGATTTCGGTTGCAAAAGGCTCACCGTCATCTTCCAAAACCCCGACCGTACAGCCGACGCCTACAAGGTATTCTTCAATTAAGACATCAGGATTGTATTTTGCAGCCTCATTATATGCGCTAAGCAGTTCATCAGGCGTATTAACCTTTGTCATGCCAAAACTTGAGCCTTCGCAGACAGGTTTTGTAATAAGCGGATATTTTAAATCCTTTGTCTTTTCAAAAACATCCTCCCCTTTTTGGACAAAAACCGACTTGATTAAAGGGATATCGGTTGTCGATAAAATTCGTTTTGTGTATTCTTTGTTCATACAAATCGCGCTTGCCATAACCCCGCAGCCTGTATATGGGATTTGTAAAATTTCCAAAAGCCCTTGAATACAGCCGTCCTCGCCGTATTTTCCGTGAAGTGCGTTGTAGGCATAATCATATTCACCTTTTTTTAAAGTATCGGCGATATTTTCATCAACCACGACAGGCTCCGCTCTTTCAAATCCGAGCCGTTTTAAGGCATCATAACAGCCTTTCCCCGATCGCATCGAAACTTCTCTTTCAGAGGACATTCCCCCGCACAGTACCGCAATTTTAGCATTTTTGTCTATTTTATTTTTGACCATAATTCAAGCTCCTTCTCATTTTTCCCTAAATACTTAACCTCGGGCGTTAATTTTATCCCGAATTTTTCCTCAACTGCTTTTGACATTTTATACATCAATGTTAAAACATCGGTTGATGTTCCGTTATTTTGATTGATTATAAAATTGGCATGCTGTGCCCAAACGCACACTCCGCCCGATTTCATCTCTTTTGCGCCCGAAAGTTCGAGCAGCCTGCCTGCTGAATTTCCTTCGGGGTTTTTGAAAACACTTCCGCAATTTGGAAGTGCCAAAGATGGCTGATGATTTTTTCTAAAATCCAAATTTTCATCCATTTTGGCTTGAATTTTGTATTTTGGCGCGAAATCAAGCTCAAATTCTGCACTCAAAACGACAAGATTTTTTTCGGCGCAAATACTTTTCCTATAAGAAAATTCCATTTCGTCTTTTGAAAAATCTTTAATTTCGCCGTTTGAAAAGCATTTAACGGATGTGAGTTTGTCGCTGATACATTGATTGTGCGCTGATGCGTTCATACAAATATTTCCGCCCAAAGACCCCGGAAACCCTATCATAAATTCAAAACCCGAAAGTCCGTTTTCCTGTGCGATTTGAGAAAGTTTAGGGCCTTTAATCCCGCACTCTGCAACAACTTTGTTACCCTCAACTTTTACGTTATTCATGTTTGTTGTGACAATTACAACCCCGTCAAAGCCGAAAGACGATACAAGCGTATTGGAAAGATTACCGAAAACTTTTGCATCGGGGTACTCTTTCAAAATCCCGACAAATTCCTCAACGGATGAGGGAAAGTGAATATTTTCGATTTCACCGCCTATTTTAAAAGATGTCAGCTTTGTAACGTCCAAGTTTTCTCCATAAGTTCTTTTGCAAGGTTTGTGATAGTGCCCGCGCCAAGTCCTATAACAATATCCCCTGATTTTAATGTCGGGCGGAGTTTTTCGGCAACCGTTTCTATATCGCCCGAAATGTATTCTGCGGGACGGATTTTGTTCAAATCCTCAACAAAATTTTGTGAATTTATACCCTCAATCGGCTTTTCACTTGCCGCATAAACATCCGTCACAACAACCCTGTCAACACCGTCAAACGCGTTTAAAAATTCATCCCAAAGGCTTGAAAGCCTTGTAAACCTGTGCGGCTGAAAAACCGCCACAATATTTTTATCTTTAAACGACTTTGACGCGGAAAGCGTAGCTTTGATTTCTGTCGGATGATGCGCATAATCGTCATAAACCGTTATGCCGTCAAATTCTGCGGCTTTTTGAAAACGTCTGCCCATACCCTCAAATGTCGCAAAATGCGGTTTTATAAGGTCAATATCGACATTTGAATTATGCAAAGCCGCAAATACCGCAAGCGAATTGTACACGTTATGAACGCCTTTGAGTATTATTTTCATATCGGTCAAAAATTCGCCTTTAAAATATATATCAAAAGTTGTAAAATCTTCACCGTATTTGATATTTTGGGCGGTGTAATCCGCATTATTCAAGCCGTATGTGATTGCGGGAATTTTTTCCAAAAGTCTTTGAACACCCTTATCATCGTTATTTGCAATGATTTTTGGCTTTGAACTTGAAAGAAATTTTTCAAAAGTTTCAAGTATTGAATTTAGCCCGTCTTTGTAAAAATCCAGATGATCAGCTTCCAAATTGTTCACGACAACAACGTCAGGTGAATATTTAACAATCGTTCCGTCGCTTTCATCCAATTCGGCGCAGAAAAATTTTCCGTCTTGAGATTGTGCATTTGTGCCTAATTCAGGGATAATTCCGCCAACAACATAAGAGGGTTTGAGGTTTGCTTTTTCCAGTACATAAGCGCAAAGCCCGCTTGTTGTGGTTTTGCCGTGAGTGCCCGAAAACCCGATAAAAAACTTACCCTGACTTGACAACTCTGCCAAAACATCCGAACGGTGATAAATCTTTAACCCAAGTTTTTTTGCTTTTTGAATTTCGGGGTTATCCTCTTTGATTGCGGTGCTTGCAACCACAACACAATCATCGGGCAAATTATCCTCATTATGCCCTATATAAACCTTTGCACCGAGTTTTTTTAATTTTTCCAAATATTTGCTGTCACTGATATCAGAGCCTGTAACCTCACACCCGTTTTCCAACAAGTATTTTGCAAGCCCGCTCATTCCTATTCCGCCTATTGCTATAAAATGATATTTCACTTTCTTCTCCCTTTTTTTATTATAATACCAAAATACAGCGTTGCATATATTGTTATGATTTTTTAATAGTTTAACCCTTTACAACGATATTCACAAGTTTTTTGGGTACAACAATCACTTTGACAATTGTCTTTCCGTCAGTTAATTCCTTAACTTTGGAGCTTTCAAGCGCAACTTGTTTCATCTCATCTTCGGCTAAACTTTCGTCAACTTCGATTTTGTCTTTAACTTTTCCGTTAACCTGAACGACAAGCGTAATCGAACTTGCTTTTGCAAGGTTTTCATCCCATTTAAGCCAAGTTTGTTCATGGATTGAGCCTTTGCCGCCAAGCTCATGCCAAATTTCTTCGGTCAAATGAACCGCAACGGGCGACATCAACTTCATTAACGCTATTGCGGCAAAGCTGAATACTTGTTTGTCCTCATCATCAAGGCTTGATTTTTTGCCTCGCCATTCATAGATTGCGTTTGTCAATTCTCTGTATTTGGATATTACCGTATTAAACTGAAAATCGTTTGATATGTCGTTTGTAATCCCTTTGATTGCAATATGGACATTTCTTATCAAATCGTCGTTTTCTTTTTTTGCGGTATGTGGTGTGGTTTCAACTAGAGAAATATCGTCAATATTGGCGCTTATAAGCCTCCAAACTCTGTTTAAGAACTTGTAGCAACCTTCAACACCCGCATCCGACCAATCAAAATCACGTGCCGGAGGTGAATCTGACAGGATAAACAATCTTGCCGTATCCGCTCCGTAGTTTTCAAATATCTCATCGGGGTCAACCGTATTGCCTTTGGATTTTGACATTTTTGACCCGTCTTTTAACACCATACCTTGAGTTAAAAGGTTTTTGAAAGGCTCGTCAAAGTCCAGCAAACCTATGTCACGCAAAGCTTTTGTGAAAAACCTTGAATATAAAAGGTGCAAAATGGCATGCTCAATTCCGCCGACATACTGGTCAACGGGAAGCCAATGATTTACTTTATCTTTTGCAAACGGCATTTTGTCGTTTTTGGCATCGGAATATCTCAAATAGTACCAGCTTGAGCATACAAAAGTGTCCATCGTATCGGTTTCACGTCGTGCTTTTGCGCCGCAAACAGGGCATGTTGTTTCAATAAATGTTTTTGATGTGGTAATCGGAGATTTGCCCACCACTTTAAAATCAACATCTTTTGGAAGCATTACCGGCAATTGTTCTTCGGGAACGGGTTGTATCCCGCATTTTTCACAATATACAACAGGGATTGGCGCACCCCAGTATCTTTGTCTTGAAATAAGCCAGTCACGAAGTCTGTATTGTGTTTTAAACTCGCCAAAACCGCCTTTTACGGCTTTTTCCGTTATTGCCTTTTTGGCATCTTCATTATTCATCCCGTTAAATTCTTCGGAATTTACAAGAACTCCGGGGTCTATATATGCTTCATTTTTACAATCTGAAGGGTTTTTAGGGTCTTGAATAACCACTTTCATAGGCAGATTGTATTTTTTTGCAAAATCAAAATCACGCGTATCATGTGTCGGAACAGCCATTACAGCACCCGTTCCGTATTCCACAAGTGCATAATCCGCCGTCCAGAGCGGAAATTCTTCGCCGTTAAAGGGGTTTATGCAGTGTGTGCCTAAAGGTACGCCCGTTTTAACTCTTTCGGTCGAAAGTCTTTCAATTTCGGTCATTTTACGTGCGTTTGCTCTGTATTTTTCAACCGCCTCTTTGTTTTCGGGGGTGGTAAGCTTTTCAATATCTTTATATTCAGGCGCCACAACCAGATATGTTATACCGTAAACCGTGTCAGGGCGGGTTGTATAAACGGGAACTTCCAAGCCTTCAATTTCTTTTACCTTGAATTTCAAAACGGCACCGTGGGATTTACCTATCCAGTTTGCCTGCATGGTTTTGACATTATCGCCCCAGCCCGTGAGTTTGTCTAAATCTTCAAGTAAAACATCCGCGTAATCCGTTATTTTCAAAAACCATTGTGAAAGGTATTTTTTCTCAACGACGCTGTCGCATCTCCAGCATTTTCCGTCAATAACCTGCTCGTTTGCAAGCACTGTTCCGCACTGTTCGCACCAGTTTACCGCCGCTTCTTTTTTATATACAAGTCCTTTTTTGTATAACTGTAAGAAAAGCCACTGCGTCCATTTGTAATAATCGGGTTTGCAGGTGGTGACTTCTCTTTCCCAATCGTAAGACAAGCCCAGCATCTTAAGCTGTTTTGTCATATATTTAATGTTTTCATCAGTCCAATGTTCAGGGTCAGCACCATGCTTCATTGCGGCATTTTCCGCAGGCAGTCCGAAGCTGTCCCAGCCCATCGGGTGCAGGACGTTATACCCTTGAGCTCTTTTAAACCTTGCAATAACATCGGTTATTGTGTAATTTCTTACATGCCCCATGTGCAGCTTGCCAGACGGATACGGAAACATCGAAAGCGCATAATACTTTGGCTTGCCGCTTTCATCGGGGGTCTTAAAAACTCCCTCATCTTCCCATATTTTCTGCCATTTTTTTTCTATTTCTTGCGGGAAATAACTTTCTTTCATCCTTTTTCTCTCCAATAAGTTCATATTATCATAAAGATATCTCTAAAACAATTTTTTTGCTATAATGAAACCATGAAAAGAATTTTTTTAATTTTATTTATAATGTTGTCGGTCATAATGCCGGCGCATGCGGATATTTTCAAAAAAGATGATGGCACCAAAGCTATAAAGCAGGTGCTGCAGCTTCAAAACAAATATGCCGAAAAACATAACTTAAAAGGGCTTTTATCGTTGTATTCTCCGGATTTTGTAAGTGATGACGGATTTAAAAAAGATGATTACTTCAAACTTATAGAAGATACATGGAAATCTTATACAGATATATCATACAATTACGAGATAAAAGACATTAAAATAACGGGTGAAACGGCGCAGGCTCAAGTTTATGAAACCGCTCTTGCAACCGCAACCCAAATCGAGGACGGGCTTACGATATACGGCGAATTAAAATCCTATTCCAACGGGATTTATACGTTTAAAAAAGTTAATAACAAATGGCTTATATCGGGTGAAAAGTTGAAAGATGAAAAATCTTTTCTCAAATACGGCGACACCCGTTTTGTGGAAATGGATTTGAAATCACCCGAAAAAGTCAAACCGGGCGAATACTACACTTCTACCTTAACAATAGAACCGCCGGAAAATACCATGTTTGTGGCATCCATAAATCGTGACAAAATAACTTACCCGCAGGAAACCTCTGAAGATGTATTCCGCAAACTTCCGCAGGATAATATTCTTGAGCGTATGTTTTACGCAAATAAAGACGGAAAAAACGAATATAACGTTGCAACAATCGGGATGTCTAAAACCGAACAAATTGATGAAAACCGCATAAAATTATATATGGCAGGCTTAGCGTTTATTATGACAAGAGTAAATGTCGGAGAAGAAGATGAGCAAAATCAGTAAGTATTTATATTTTTCGGTATGTTTTGCATTTTTTGTGTTTGTAACGCTGTATTTGTCGGATATGATTGTTTCGCAGTTGATGAACGGGCTTTCGTACTCAAACGAAGTTTTTTCACTGAATTACGTTGAAAATACCGGCGCAGCTTTTAGCATTTTAAAAGATTCAAGAGAAGTTTTAATAATCGCATCTGTTGCGGCAATCTGTCTTATAATCTCATACGTTATGCGAAACATCGGGGCAATTTCAATGAAAACAATGTTTTTCTTGGCGATGCTTGCAGCAGGCATTGGCGGGAACCTTCACGAAAGAATTGCTCTGGGCTTTGTCAGAGATTATATCCAGTTTAATTTTGTCGAATTTCCCGTGTTTAACATATCGGATATCTTTATAAATGTAGGTGTAATCGCTGTAATTATAATTTTATTGAAAAAGAATTTATGATAATTTTTATTGACGATAACGATGAAAACACAAGGCTTGACAACTATCTTTCGGGAATGTTCAATGATATTTCGCGCTCAAAAATTCAACATGCGATAAAAGAAGGCAAAGTCAAGGTTAACGATACCGTCAAAAAGCCTTCCTACACTTTAAAAGACGGTGACAAAGTCGAGGTTGAGAATTTATCCGAAATCGGAATTTTACCCCAAAATATTGAGCTTGACATAGTTTATGAGGACGAAAATATGCTTGTTGTCAATAAACCTTCGGGTATGCTTACTCATCCGACATCAACCGAGCGGGAAAACACCCTTGTAAACGCGCTTTTATATAAATACGGCGACGACTTATCAGATATAAACGGCGAATTCAGGCGCGGAATTATCCACAGGCTTGACAGAAACACATCAGGGCTTTTAATGGTCGCCAAAAACAACGCCGCACACGAATTTTTAGCCAAGCAAATTAAAAACCATGAAGTTATAAAAAAATACAGGGCAGTCGTAAAAGGCAATTACAAAGGTGATGAGGATAGAATTGAACTTCCAATCGGCAGAAACCCCAAATTCCCGCATAAAATGGCGGTTGTGCCTGACGGCAGAGAAAGCGTTACGATTTTGAAAGTTTTAGAGCGATTGGGCGAAGTTACTTATGTTGAATTAACTTTGATTACGGGAAGAACACATCAGATAAGGGTTCACATGAGTTACAAACATCATCCTGTCTATAACGACACGCTTTATGGCGCAAAAGAGGGTAAAGTCAAGACTCAGGAACAGGTTTTGCAGTCATTTTATTTGAGCTTTACAAAACCCGTCACAGGTGAGATAATAGAACTAGAGATTGAACCCGATGAAAAAATAACCAAAGTTTTGAATTTTTACAGGAGAAAACATGGCAAAATTACTTAATTTAATAGGAATAATAGCGTCCGCATTTGTTTTATATACAGCATTAATGAACAGTGAAACGGTTTTGCACTTATCTTTTTTGAATAAAAATTTCCCGCTGAATTTTGCGTTATTTACGCTTGTGATTTTGGGTGTCGGGATATTTACGGGTGCATTTTGGGTCGGACAGTTTTACATGGTGCAGAAGGAAAAACTTAACGCATACAAAAGAGAGCTGGAAAAAAGCTCTATATCAAGCATGACAGGTGAATCCAAAATAGAAGTGCTTGAGGCAAAAATTGCCACTTTAGAAAAAGCTCTTGATGATGCTTTGAATAAATAGTTTAGGGTAATTGTGATATTTTTTAGCTCTTGACATGTGATGATAAAATGTATATAATGTACGTATGGAAAGAGAAACGCTGAAAACACAGAGTATAAGAGAGATTAGGGCAGTTACCC
>CANQML010000035.1 GCA_947624935.1 Candidatus Gastranaerophilales bacterium | reverse complement strand
GGCTCCAGTGGCGGAATCGGTAGACGCGTTGGACTTAAAATCCAATTGGGTGAATAGCTCAGTGCCAGTTCAAGTCTGGCCTGGAGCAAGTAAAAGACCAAGTAAAAAGACAATTACTTGGTCTTTTTTGATGTACAAAAACTTTTGGCGCTTTCGTGTTATAATTACCCTATGAATAAACACACACCTTATTTGTTTATTTTACCTGCAGCAATACTGCTCGTTGTATTCTTCTTCATCCCGTTTTTTCAAACAATCCTGATGAGCTTTCAAGATTACAACAGCATTTATAACCCCGTATTCAACGGGTTTGATAACTACATTAAACTCTTTCAAAGCCCGATTTTTTATAAGGTTTTAATTAATACGTTTTTGTATCTTATCGTCGCAGTGCCGATATTAGCCGTTATACCACTGTTTTTGGCTATACTTTTAAACCAAAAACTCAAAGGAATTACCCTCTATAAAATTCTCATCTATCTGCCTGTTATAGTCTCAATCGTAGTTGCAGCAATCGCCTTTAAATGGCTTTACGCAGATCAGGGGATTTTAAATTATCTTGCAAACTCCCTCGGCTTTAATTCCGTCGGGTGGCTCACTGACCCCAATTGGGCACTGTATTCGGTAGTTATAGTCACCATTTGGAAAGGCATCGGCTATTACATGATGATATACCTTGCCGCATTAATGAGCGTGCCAAAAGAGCTTTATGAGGCTTGCGACATTGACGGTGCGGGATTTTTCACAAAACATCTGACCGTTACAATCCCGCATATTATGCCCACTATCGCTCTTGTCGTTACAATCAGTTCGATTTCCGCCATGAAGGTTTTCGCAGAAATTTACGTCATGACAAAAGGCGGTCCGCTTAATTCAAGCAAAACAATCGTTTACTACATCTACGAACGAGCGTTTGAAAACCTCGATTTAGGCTACGCTTCCGCCATGGCAGTTGTTTTATTAATAATTGTAATGATATTTTCGCTTATAAATATTTTGTGTTTTGAAAGGAAAAAGTACCAAATTTGAAAAAAATATTCAACATAAAACTTATATCGCACATAGTATTGATAACGGTCTCACTTTTATCAATATTCCCGTTTCTATGGCTGATATCAACATCACTTAAAGGTGCCGGCGAAAATATCTTCGCTTATCCGCCCGTATTTATCCCAAAAGACTTTACTTTTGCAAACTACATCGGTGTTTGGCACAGGGTAAACCTTTTCGGATACTTCATAAACAGCATGATTGTTGCCGCAGCAACAGTCGTTTTAAACCTTATTCTATCCTCGCTTGCCGCATATCCTCTGGCAAGAATGGAATTTAAAGGAAAAAAATTCACGTTTTTTGCAATCCTTTCCACAATAATGATACCGTTTCAAGCAATAATGCTTCCTATATACATAATAACGATAAAACTTCACCTGACAGACAGCGTAAACAATTTGGCGGGATATATCGGGCTTGTTATGCCTTTTGCCGTCAGCGCATTCGGGATTTTTCTCATGCGGCAGGCGTTTTTGGGAATACCGAAAGAAATGGAAGAAGCCGCAATCGTTGACGGGTGTAACGCATTTCAAGTATTTTGGCGGGTATTACTACCTATGGTTAAACCTTCTTTGGCTGTTCTTGCAATATTTACATTCATAGGCTCATGGGGTGAATTTTTGTGGCCAAGCATCGTCTTGACCAAAGAAGCACTTTACACCCTGCCGGTAGGTGTTAATAACCTTCAAGGCATGTTCAGTTCAAACTGGCGCTACATCGCAGCAGGCTCCATAATTTCCATAATCCCTATTATAGTATTTTTCCTATCCATGCAAAAATACTTTATCTCCGGCGAAAACGAAGGCGCCGTTAAAGGTTAATCTTCAAACAAATGTTTCGACCCGCAGGTTTTGAAATTCTTCATAATAGCCTTGTCCAAAGCATCAGATGCCACAAGTTTACCCTTAACGTAGGTTACGCTTGAAATCTCATCATCATCAATATGTTCAACCATATACTTTTTCTCATTCTCGGTCAAAATAATTCGCGTAATGTCGTTCATTACATCAAAAACATACCTCTGACGATTTGACGCTCCGTCGCTGTCGGTTATCAGCGCCGTTGCCTTCTCAATTTCTTCTTTAGCCTCTTTATAATACTTCAAATGTCTTAAAAGCACGGCCAAATTGTAATGCGCTTCGTAATTCATCGGCGCAAGCGATATTGCCTTGCAATAATTTAATCCGGCATTATTATAATCACCTAAAAGATGATATGCCAATGCTAAATTGTATCTGGCATCGTAATCTTTTTTGCGGATTTTTAGAGCCTTTTTGTAAGCTTCAATTGCTTTGTTTAAATACTGCCGCTGCAGCATCCAGCTATCTCCCGAATATAACGACTTTTGCCTGTATGCCACACCCATATTGTAATAAGCTATCCCTTTATTTTCCTTAAAACTTTTTCTGTTACTGTAAACAAACGGAATAGAAATTAAATGCCGTTTCGTCTTGATAATCTTGTCATACTGGTCAATTGCACCGTCAAAATCACCAAGCCTTTCCGTTGACACAATTCCGTAATTCATACGGGCAATCATCATCTTGGGGTTGTTCGTAAAAGCCTGTTCATAAGCATCTACAGCCGAATAATAATCCTCATATACAACATAAATATTACCTAAATTGAACCAGGCACCATAGTGTTGAGGATAAAGCTTGAGCGCTCTGTTATAAAAATCAATTGCTTTTTGAAGATTTAATTCGGAATATGCCTTGTCACCTTTGTGCACATAATACATACTGCAAAGCTTGTCGTACTGCTTTAACGTCCATTCTGAATTTAAGTACAAAAATGCACCTATGGCAAGCACAACAAGTATTCCAAAAAGTTTATACAACTTATACCTCATAACACTATATTACACATCTGCCGTGCCTTTGGCAAATATGCAAGAGATTGTAACAATTATTGTAAACAAATGTTAAGCAAATTTATGGAAAAAAGCAATTCTGCAATACGAAAATTTTTTATATAAGTAAGGTTAGTTAGAAAAAATTTGGAGGTTAGGATTATGGATGGCATTATGAGCAACTACGGTTTGTGTAATCCATATCTAAACAATTACTGCAACTTTGCAGGGAATCTGTATGATAATATGAATACCAGCATATTCTCAATGATGCCGTTTGGAGGGTACCAATCATATTTTAATAATATGAAAGATTACTTGAATTTCACTTCGGATTATAATCTTCAAATGGTCGATAACCAGCGCAAAAATGAGATTCAAATAAATGCAGCAGATGCCGCAATCAAAAAGGCTGCAGCCATTTTAGAAGAAAAAATCATTTCAAACGAACAAGAACAAATACAAGATGCGCTAAGCAATTTCCAAGACGCGGTAAGAAGCAAATACAAAGATGCCTCAGAAGAACAAATTTCAGCTTATACTTCAGTTGAATGGGGTAAATACAATACAACAACAATTCCGCAATTAATACAGGAAAAAGGACGTGACTCATTCTCGCAAGGTTTGTATCAGGTATTAAGTCTTGGTTTTGCAGATAATATAACAGCAGAAGAAAACAAAGCAAAGATATATAACCAGCCGGTTTCAAGAACAGAAAATGCCAAAAAGATTGCTGGCAGAGCTCTCGGCGGTTTGATAATAGGTTCAGGCTCATTACTTGCAGTAAGCCCCTTTATATCTTGTTTGAAAAAACTTAAAGGGAAATGGGCAGTACTGGGAGGTATCGCAGGCGCAGCATTGGCTGCAATTTCAAGCAGAACCCCCAAAAACGAAGTATAATTTTCTCCTTGTAGTATGTGTGTAATGTGTGTAGGCTGGTTTTGTATCAGCCTTTTTTTTGCAAATAAAAACCGCAGTAAGGAGTCAACTGCGGATGAGACATCAACAATATTATGGATTATGTTATGAAAAAGTCAAATTGATATGGAAGAATTTTTATAATATAATCTTGTTATGAAAAAGGTTATCAGCGCATTTTTAATATTTTTCAGCATAAGTCCTGTTTTTGCGGATGAACTTAACGACAAAATAAACATATTATATGCACAAAACGACCTCCAAGATGCGTTTAATCTGCTTGTAACCATTCCCGAAGAAGAAAGAACCGCAACAAACTGGCTTTTAATGGGAAATATTTTGCAGGATGAAAAGAAAATTGATGATGCAATATTTATGTATAATAGTGCAATCTCCGCCGACGAAAAATCATTTAAAGCGCACTATAACCTTGCAAACATATACTTTGAACAAAATGAAAACGAAAAAGCCATAGCCGAATATAAAAAAGCGGTAAAATACAATCCTAATTTTGCATACGGATTTTATAATTTAGGTTGTGCGTATCTTAAGGCAGGAAAATATAAAGCCGCAAAATGGGAGTTTTTAAGAGCAATTGACCTGAACAATCAAATTGCAGATTTCCATTACAACCTTGCATACACATACAAACAGCTTAAAAACGAAAAGCAGGCAAAAGTATATTTAGGCTACTACAACAAAATTATTGAAAGAGAGCAATGAAGGGCATCATATTTGATTTTAACGGAACATTATTTTGGGATTCGCAGCTTCATTTGGATGCTTGGAGAGAATTTTCCGCAAAAATTCGTAAAACCCCGTTTACGGATGAAGAAATGCTCAAATATATGTTTGGCAGAACAAATGAGGATATCATAGCTTACGCAATAGGTAAAAAGCCTGACAAGGAACTGGTCGAAAGGCTTGGGCAGGAAAAAGAAGCTTATTATAGAGATATGTGTTTAAAGAAGCCCGAAGAATTTAAGCTTGCGCCAAATGCCGTTGAGTTTTTGGATTATCTAAAGTCAAACAACATACCTATGACGATTGCAACGATGTCCGAGTGGTGCAACATGGAATTTTATATAAAAGAATTTAAACTTGAAAAGTGGTTTGACATAGAAAAAATTGTGTATTCAACGGGCAAAATCCCCGGAAAACCCGCGCCTGATATTTATTTGATTGCTGCAAAAAATTTAGGACTTGACCCGAAAGATTGCGTTGTAATTGAAGATGCGCTTTCGGGAATTGAAGCCGCACGCCGCGCCGGTATAGGCAAAATTATTGCAATAGCATCAAGAGAGCCTGTCGAATTTTACAAAGATGTAAAATGTTTGTCGGGCATAATTACAGACTTTGACCAGTTTGACAGGAATATTTTTTCTTGACATGCCCTTAAAAAATTTGTTATACTAAAAAAATGATGGTTACAAAAAGAAAAATCAATGATATAACAAGGGGGGGGGGGTCACACCTTCTTAGTACTTTAAAAATTAATCATTATGTTAAAAATCTTGTTGTAATTGTTCCGCTGCTCTTTTCAATGAATTTATTTAATATAACCGCCTGGTTTAATGCTGCAATAATCTTTGTTGCATTTTGTTTTGTTGCATCAGCCGTTTATATACTTAATGACATAAAAGATATTGAAAGTGACAAAACGCATCCGATAAAATGTTTGCGGCCGATTGCAAGCGGACTGATAACACAAAAACAAGCTTTAACTTTAATGTCAACGCTTTTAATACTTGGGTTACTGTGTGCTGCTTCGTTGAATATTCTTTGTACATTAACACTTATTGCATATTTTGTTTTGAATGTGTTTTATACATATTCGTTAAAAAATATAGAGCTGATTGATGTTGCATGTATCGCTGTAGGCTTTATTTTAAGAATTTTGGCAGGATGTTACGCAATATACGTCTTACCTTCACCGCTTGTAATCCTTTTGACATTTTTCATCTCAATGTTTTTTACATTTTCAAAACGAAAATTGGAACTTGAATTGGTTAACGACAATTCCCGAAAGTCACTAAAAGGTTTTGACATACAGACAATAAATCAATTTATACTGATAAATGCGATACTTGCAATATCATTTTATTTTACGTATGTGTTGGATGAAAACACGATTATGCGTGCCGGAACGCCATATTTATACGTGACGGTAATTCCGTTTACTCTAATAATGTTTCGTTTGCTGCTATTGGTAAATAAGAAATGCCCGACTGACGACCCGATACATTTTATAGAAAAAGACAAACCATTAAAGTGGCTTGCCGTGTTTTATCTTATAATTTTGGCAATTGTAATGACAGCAGGCAGATTTTAAGGATAGAATTTGCCCGTAATAACTTGACCATCACGAACGATTTGAAACGGATACATAGTTCGTCCGCTTGACGACCAATCACTCATCTCACACTCTTTTGCAGACGGCTCCATTCCGTCAAAAATAATTTTTCCGATTGTATCAGGCGTACTGTGGTCTTTATGGTGTACGATTAATTGCATTACGCTTGTATTTTTATCATCGCCTTCAAGAAAAGCATCTTTACCGATAACATAACTTTTTCCGCCGGCTTTTATTACATCACCACTTTTGATTTTTATACTCTTTTTAGGTGCATCATCAACATAAGCGTTGTGACTTACGGTTATATCGCCTTGAAGGTTGTCTGCAAGTTTGCTGTAACCGTTTAACCAATTTTTAAAGCCGTCCGCGTTTTGAACAGTTTGCGCATCTTTAAATTCGCTTATATTCATGTCGTAAATTTCATAATCTTCAATGCCGTCTTTTCCGACCATTTGGGCAACAGATGTCAAAGCAAGCGTTTCGCATTCAATTTCTTCCGCCTTGGTCGGGAAATTCAAAGTATTGTTGGCATTTGCTTTATTGTGCAAAAATGCATGATTTGCCTCGTGAATAAGCAACTTTGTCATCATTGCTTTTGAATTAACTTTTTCATTGTTGGTTTCAATTATTATATTACCTTCATCATCAACGTGTCCTGCGCCCGTTGCGTTTTCATCGAATTTAATATTGTCAAGGCATTTAAAAAACAACTCTCTATCTTCCTGAGTTTTAAAATGATTGCTTAACCCCGATGATTCAAATTGTTTTTTAATAACTTCGACCGAGTCGGCAACAACTTTTTTGTGTTCCTCAAGCCGTTTTGCTTTATCCTCAGTTGAAACCTCAACTTGAGGAGTGGGAGTTGAAATATTTCCTGCGTCAACAACAGGTTTTGATTGAACATTTGTAACCATTTGCGGCTTTGCAAACAAATTTCTGATAGTTTGACCTATCATATTTCCCCAATTGGCATAAAAATTAGGCATTGAAAAATTATTTACCGGCAAATACGGCATTGAGAAGATACTGGGATACTGCCCCCCCCCCAAGCCTGCCTGCTAAAAGGATTTACATAAGGTACATTATAATTAAAATTGTTAATCTTCATGCTAATACTCCTAATTAGTATAACGACTAACCTTACGAAAAACTTTAATGATTGTAAATAAATGTAACACTGTTATTTTTGATAAAACAATATGCCGTCTCTGTCAGTTTTGGACACCTTGGGTAAAACCATTTTCGTTTTTTAATTCATTGTTATTCTACTATCTTTTACAAATTCATGATGCATGGATGGAACGATTTTTCACCCATCAACTCAATTAAGTAGGACAATGACGAAAAATTTTGAAACAGCTCTAAAGTTTATATGGGTAATCGTCTTTGAATTCAAAATTGTCATATTGAAGTAAACATGGACAACGGTAAGATTCTTTGCTACACGCTCTCAATGCTTGGTCACGGTTGGTAATACCGCTACAATATACACTGAAATTTTGATTTTCTTTTTTAGAGAAAGTATTTGAAATGCTATCTTCGGCATTAGAACAAAACACAAATTTATAAATATCTCTGCCGGCTTCATTAGGTGATTTTAATCCGTTAACATCATAATCAATATCTACACAATTCCCTACTGTGAAATAAAAAATAGAACCATCGTTAAGTGAAACACGAAGATTTTTTTTGGAGTTATTAAATGCAAGACCTTCACTAATTTCTACATTTTCTTCTGCACCTACAATATTCATATAAGGTTTGAAATAAGTATTAAAAAAATTTAAACCCATTTCAAACCCTGCGTCCCAATCTACATTTCCGTCATCATCTTTTATTCTAAAGGGTATAACCCATTGGCTGCTTGGTCCGTTGTCAACTTCCGATAATTTTATCGCCTGTGACATCATGGAATAGAATTTTTTTAATCGTGTTGAGTATTCTCTTTTTTTGTAGTTTTGAACAAGGTTTGGAATAGTCATGGTAGCGACAATGCCAATGACACCGAGAGTTATTAATACCTCTGCCAGAGTGAAAGCTCTGTGGTTTGAAATTTGTCTGCTAAAATTCATGTTATTCATATTTTATCCTTTCAAGCACTAATTTAATCATTTTAATGATTATATTTATCATTATAATGATAAAAAACACGCATGTCAAGTGTTATCATTTAGAAATGAAATATCCTAAACTTATAGAATTTGGAAGAAATCTAAGAATTGCACGACAGATAAAAGGTTATTCTTTGGAAAAACTTGCCATGCTGGCGAACTTAAATCCTACCCATATTGGAAAAATAGAACGTGCGGAAATGGCGCCGACACTTTTGACAATTTTATCACTGTTAGATGCACTTGATGCAGATTTTAATTCTCTTGTTACTTATGGAAAATATTCTTAACCGTTAGTGATTATTCATGCATTCTAAATTGTAACTATGCAGAATAATTATCCTTAAAATTGCAAAGGAAAAAATAAATGACAGATAAAGATGCTTTGGAATTATTAAATATGTTTACTATTGCAGCTCAGATTGCAAAATCCAGAAATACGCGTGAGTACCGTTTAAAAATGAGTGAAGCTGCATTGATTGAATTGCTAAAAAAAGCTTTTCCTGCGATGAAAAATGATGTTAAAATTGTTAATATTGCAAAAAACATTCTAAATAATTAAAGTAATAGAAAATTGATTAGGTATTTGATAAAAAAATAATTTGTCGGATTAGTAAATCCGACCTACCTGCTAAATGTAACGTCATTGTTTTTGATAAAACAGTATCCCGTCTCTGTCAATGCTGTTTTTCATCCCTTGATGAGAAAGCGTTTTGTAATTTATGACATCGAATTTATAAGGCGTCGGCAGTTCATACAAATCACCCGCAATAATGTAATCCGCCAAACCGTCACACCAAACGGCAAAATCGATATCCGACCCTGTATGATAAGTCCCTTTTGCGCGAGAACCAAATATTAAAACTTTCTCAATCTCGGGCTTTGACTTAAAGTAACCCGTTATATCGTCAATCGTCCTTTGCGGCAAGCCGAAATCATTCATAATTATTTACCCAGTCGTTAAATTTCGATAATTCTTGAAAATAAATTGAACTAATATTATTTAAAATTGAATTTACTTTATTAATATTATATTCATGAGAACAAGCGTTTCTACTTTTTAACATATCAATCCAAATCTGCGCGTTCGGTAGCAGATTAATTGCAAAGGCTTCTTTAATAACATCTAACGGAGCATAAACATCAATACTTTTACCCAGTAAAATATCTTTTAAAAGTTTCCAAGATAATTCAAATACGATTTCAAAACTTTGGGTTAGAGCAAGACGGTTCAAGTCATTTGTACTATCATTGAGATATGCCTCATGCGTTTTTACTAATAAATCATATGCACGATTAAAATTATCTCTGCGTTCGTAAAATCTTACCATATAACACCCCGAAAAATGGGGCGTCTGGTGGGATTCGAACCCACGCATATCGGAACCACAATCCGAGGTCTTAACCGCTTGACGACAGACGCCACCTATGTCAATTCTATCATAAAAATCTTCTAAATCAAGCAAAAAAAATTCCGCCTTTTGGCGGAACTTTTTTAACTTATTCTTTGGAACATATATCCGATACCGCGCGCCGTCAAAATTAATTCCGGATTTGCAGGGTCAGATTCCAATTTTGAACGCAATCTTGAAATATGAACATCCACAACACGTGTATCAATTCTATGATCCGGCGGATATGCCCAAACATGTTGTAAAATTTCGTTTCTTGAGAACGCTTGACCTGAGTTGTTGACCAAAAGTTCCAACAAACTAAATTCCATTCCTGTTAATCTGATACGTTCATTCTTTCTGAATACCTGTCTTCTTGCAGTATCAATTTTTATATTACCTGTTGTGATAACATTTTTGGTAACTTTTCCGCTCGGAGTTGCAGTTTCTCTGTTATTTGTACGTCTTAAAACAGCTTTAACACGAGCTTCCAACTCTTTCGGGCTGAAAGGTTTTATTACATAATCATCAGCGCCTAATTCAAGCCCCGTGATTCTTTCAGATACATCACCAAGCGCCGTTAAAATAATAATAGGCACATCAGATGTTCTTCTGATTTCTCTTGTTACGCCATAACCATCCATTTTCGGCATCATAACATCTAACACAACCAAATCCGGATTGTATTTGTTAAAAGCGTTGACGGCTTCTTCACCATCTTGTGCAGTGTAAACATCATAACCCGCCATTTTTAATCTTGTTTCCAAAATACGTCTTATACTAGCTTCATCATCAGCTAGAAGTATACGTTGACGGTCTTCTGATTCATTCGGCATTTCAGTATTTTCTACCATAGTCTTTTCCTTACTTAAAATTATTACATTAAATATTACAAAAGATTAAATTCTATAACGATATATTAACTTAAAAAAATTAAAATTGCAAGTACTTTTTTAAAAAAAATTATAAAAATTATTGTTGCTGTGACAAAATCTTTTTAAATTTTTCTAAGTCTTCAGCCGTATCAATCCCGACAGGTGTAAAATCTACCACACTCGTTTTAATTTTCATACCCAATTGAAGTGCTCTTAATTGTTCCAAACTTTCGGACAATTCCAAAGATGTCTGATTAGCGCTAGTCATACGAGCCAAAGCCTCTCTTTTATAACCATATATCCCTAAATGCCCGTAAAAGGTCGCATAACCTTCGTTGCGTTCGTAAGGTATTTTTGAACGTGAAAAATAGAGCGCATAACCGTTATTATCGACAACGCATTTTACAATATTAGGATTTTCAATATCTTTTTTATCTTTTAAAACTCTGATTAGCGTTGAAATATCAGCATCGCCTTTAACATTTTTTATAACTTCGTCAATACTTTCGGGCTTAATTAAAGGTTCATCGCCCTGCAAATTAACGACATAAGAAATCTCGGGGTGGCGCTCCATGACCTCTTGGATTCTGTCACTTCCGCAATTGTGTGTATCGGATGTCATTTCAGCCTCTGCGCCAAACATCAAACACGTATTTAAAATTTCTTCGTTATCGGTTGCAATAATAATTCTGTCGGCAAGCGTCGATTTTACCGCCTTTTCAAAAACCCACTGAATAATCGGTTTGCCGTTTACAACAATTAACGGTTTACCTTTAAGTCTGCTTGAACCGTATCTTGCAGGAATTATAATCGCCGTATCGTTCATTTTTTAGCCCTCACTATAAAACTTGTCCACTGATTTATATGATTTTCTTCTAATAATTCTAAATCACAACGGTCGATTGCGTCAAGTACAACATGTTTTTTCTCATCCAAAATCCCGCTTAATACAATCAAGCCGTTGGAAATTTTTGCCAAATCGGGCATGATTTCAGCCAAAACATTATGCAAAATATTTGCCGTTACAAAATCGTATTTGACGGATATTTTGTCTGCCGTGTTGTGTTCAAACGTGCAATTGCAATTATTTTTCAAAGCGTTTTGACGGGCGACATCAATAACATCTTTATCGTTATCGCAACCGTAAACGGATTTTGCGCCAAATTTTGAAGCGCAAATTGCCAAAATTCCCGAGCCTGTTCCGATATCTGCAAAGCGGTCACCCGATTTTAAGTATTTTTCTATTGCAATCATACAAAGTTGCGTTGTCGGATGAGTTCCCGTTCCAAAAGCACTCCCCGGTTCAAGTTTTATAATAACCTCATTTTTTTTGGGTTTATACTCAATCCAATCGGGAACAACGGCTATTTTTTGTCCCACATGAGTCACATCCCAGTGCTCTTTCCATTTTTTAGACCAATCCTGATTTTCTTTTTTGAAAATCGAAAATTCCCAACTGCCAAGCTCATTATCGGTTAAACCGCGTGATTTTAAAATTTCTCTTTGCTCTTTAACAAATTTTTCGACATCACACAAATCCGTCAGAAATACTTTCAAAGTGCCTTCCGTTGTGGAAACCAATTCCAAATCTTTATAAGCTTCTTCAGCCAAAATAACACCTTGGCATGGCAGTTTTTCAAAACACAATTCAGATACTATGTCTTGAATATCAGGGTTAATTTTTAAATTCAGCTCGTAATAATCAGACATCATATTCCAAAAAAGCACCCATTTTTCTGAATTTTTCGTATCTTTGGGATTTTAAATCGGACTTAGATACTTTATCAAGCTCATCAAGAGCGGATAAAATAGTGCGCTTCATTTCTTCCGCCATAAATTCGTAATTTGAATGTGCGCCACCGACAGGTTCTTTTATAGCGCCGTCAATAATATTATGTTTCATCAAATCTGGAGCCGTAATTTTAAGCGCTTCGGCAGCTTCGTTGTTTTTGGTAGCGTCACGCCAAAGAATTGACGCACAGCCTTCGGGTGAAATTACCGTATAATAAGCGTGTTCCAAAAGATAAACTTTATTTGCAACAGCCAAACCTAATGCACCGCCCGAGCAGCCCTCACCTGATATGATAGCAATAACGGGAACTTCAAGTTTTGCCATTTCGCGTAAATTGACAGCAATTGCAGAGCCTTGACCTTTTTCTTCTGCGCTAATACCGGGGTAAGCACCAGGTGTGTCAATTATTGTCACAATAGGGATATTGAATTTATTAGCATGCTTGAACAGTCTTAGAGCTTTTCTGTAGCCTTCGGGCTGCGGCATACCAAAATTGTATTCAAGGTTTTCTTTAGTTGATTTACCTTTCATTGTTCCGACAATCATAACGGGGCGATCGTCAATTTTGGCTAAACCACCGATTATAGCTCTGTCGTCAAGTCCTTCTCTATCGCCGTGAAGTTCAACAAAATCTTCACACATAAGATTAACGTAATCCAAAAAGTTTGGTCTTTCAGGATGCCTTGCAATTTGCATTTTTTGACTGGGTGCAAGATTTGCATACAGCTCTTTTCTGTAATCGTCAGCCTGCTGTTCAAATGTTTCTATTTCTTTATTTAAATCCATGCCGGACTCCAAACTTATTTTTTTCAGTTCTTCAATCTTTTCCTGAATTTCCATAATCGGCTTTTCAAAATCCAAAATCATTATTTTACCTCATGCATTGACAAAATATTCGCCAATGTTTTTCTCAAATCTTTCCGTGATGAAACGACATCAACCTGACCGTATTTTAACAGATATTCAGCGGTTTGGAAATCGGACGGGAGTTTCTGCCTGATTGTCTGTTCAATAACGCGACGACCGGCAAAGCCAATTCTTGCGCCCTGTTCAGCGACTATAATATCGCCAAGCGTTCCAAAACTTGCGGTCACACCGCCAAATGTTGGTTCGGTTAACAAATTTATATACAAAAGTCCCTCATCATCAAGTCTTGCACAAGCGCAGGATGTTTTTGCCATCTGCATCAAACTTAAAGCGCTTTCCTGCATTCTTGCACCGCCCGATGAGGTTATTGCCAAAACGGGCAATCTTAATTCTATGGCTTTTTCAATAATTCTTGTAACTTTTTCGCCTACGACACTACCCATAGAACCGCCCATAAAATCAAAATCCATAACGGCTGCCGCGACTTTATGCCCTTCAATTTGTCCTAAGCCCGTTATAACAGCCTCATCAAGCCCCGTTTTTTCATGAGCTTTTGATAATCTGTCTTTGTATGGTTCTGTGTCAACAAAATCTAACGGGTCGGTAGGTTTGATATTTGCGAACAATTCTTCAAATGTATTTTCATCGAACAACTGTTTAATTCTTGTTCTTGCATTTATCCTGAAATGATAATCACACACGGGACAAACCATCATATTATCTTCTATATCAGATTTTAATAACTGTGCATCGCAGTGAACACATTTAGTCCATAAATCAGGATTTTCAACGACTTCTGCTTTAGCTTCCAAAGCACGACGTTGAATTTGTGCTTCTTTTCGCTTTTCAAACCAATCTTGAACTGTCATAATATATAAATTTCCTTATTATATCCCTAAATATCTAAATACATTATACACAAAAAATAAAACATTTCAAATTGAGTAGCAAATTTTAACATTTGTAGAATTTAAATACTTGTGAATTATGCTATCTGAACCAAATCGAAAGTTAATCCTTCGGTTTGGAAAAGAATTTTTTCATATCTTCCGGGATGTGCACATTTTGGATTGCAAGGTGGTATTTTCTAAGATTTGCGATAGAATCCTGTTCTTCCAATAAATCCCTTTTGGGTTTTGATTTTACAGATTTTGGCACTTCAATATCACCCGCCTTTTTTTCCATAATTTTCAAAACCACCTCATCAATATCACTACCCGAGACGGAATACTTGGATGCAATTTCTGACGTTGTCGCGCCTTGCGGAAATGTATAAAGCCAGTTAACAGTTAAAACATCACTCATTGAAACACTCACCACGCCTTTTTGATGAGGAGTGTACATAATATCGTGCTTAAAAGGACTGTGCCCAAGCCCGATTGCATGACCTATTTCGTGCAAAATCGTATGATAAACTTCCCCTTCATCCATATAATCACTGTGAATTAAGCCGTCAGTTAAGCCTATACTCACTTCTGCACTATATAACCTTTGAGCCGAATCATAATTAAAGAGACAATGCCCGAGCGCCTTTCTTTCAACCCTTTTCCAATCAACATTTATTTGCGATTCTAAAAGAGTATTCACTACAACAAAAGAAACTTTGCCTTTTGTGGCACTTTGCCAGGCATCAAGTGCTTTTCTAACCATTGAACGATATCTTGAATCCTGACCTTGTTTTGAATAAAACTTCATCGGAGCTATATAAACTTTAAGCGGCATTTTGCAAGTCCAGCGCATAATTTTGCCTTTTCGTAAAGACTCTTGTAAATAAGTTTTCTTATTCATAATTTTATTATATAATAAAAAGTGTAATAAGGTTAGAGGAGAAGTTTATGAACATTATGCAAATGGTAAAACAAGCTCAAGACATGCAAAAAAAGCTCAAAGAAGCACAAGATGAGCTTGCAAAAACAGACGTTGTAGGAGAAGCTGCAGACGGCGCGGTTAAGGTAACATGCGACGGTCAAGGCAAATTCAAGTCAATCAAATTGACTGCTGCCGCACTTAATCCGGACGATCCCGATTCTGTCGACCCTGAAGTTGTTACTATGGTGGAAGATATCGTAACTATTGCGATTTTACAGGCAAGTATGAAAGCCACAAAACTTATGGAAGACAAGATGAAAGCGGTCACCGGCGGGCTTAAAATTCCAGGATTATTCTAATGATTTATCCAAAATCAGTTGCAGCGCTGATAGAGCATTTTCAAAAATTTCCGACAATCGGTCCAAAATCTGCTCAACGAATGGCATTTTACATGTTAAGGATGCCAATGAGTGAGGTGCAAAAATTTGCGCAAGCCATGATTGATGCAAAACAAAACACCAAAACATGCGAAGTTTGTTTCAATCTTTCAAGCGAAAGTCCATGCGAAATCTGCACATCACCCAAGCGTGACCGCTCAATCATTTGTGTTGTTGCAGAAACCAAAGACCTTATTGCAATTGAAAAAACAAACGAATATAAGGGGCTTTATCATGTTTTGCAGGGGCTAATCTCACCGCTTGACGGTATCGGCGCAGACGACATAAGAATAAAAGAGTTATTGAACAGGCTTACGACCGACGAAGTCAAAGAGATTATAGTTGCGCTTCCGCCATCTGTTGAAGGCGAAGCGACAAGTCTTTATCTGACAAAACTTATAAAACCTTTCGGGATAAAGATATCAAGAATTGCGTTCGGGCTTCCTGTCGGTGCTGATTTGGAATATGCCGACGAAATAACTCTTGCCCGCGCGATTGAGGGCAGACGTGAAATCAACTGACAGGGGATTTAAAACTTTTTATTATATATAATAATCAGCTTATGGAAAATTTATTGGAAATTAAAAATCTTTCGGTGCAATATAAATCTCCAAAAGGGATTTTAGGCAGAATGCAAACGATTTTTGCGGTTAATGATTTGTCGCTTGAAATTAAAAAGGGTGAAATTTTAGCCATAGCGGGCGAATCGGGATGCGGAAAATCCACTCTTGCAAAAGCCGTAATACGGCTTGAAAATTCAATCTCGGGCGAAATCATTTTTGAAGGCGAAAATATTTCAGATACAAAAGATTTAAGCAATTTCAGAAAAAAAGTTCAAATGATTTTCCAAAACCCTTATGCAAGTCTGAACCCCAAAATGAAAATTTACGACATGTTGAAAGAACCGCTAAAACTTAATACGGACTTAACAGATGAAGAAATCGAAAAACGGATAATCGAAATTGCTTGCAAGGTAGGGCTTGATACGGATTGCCTAAATCAGTATCCGCACGAATTTTCGGGAGGTCAAAGGCAAAGGATTGCGATAGCACGCGCAATTATTCTTAACCCCGAATTTATTCTTGCCGATGAACCCGTAAGTGCATTGGATGTAAGTATTCAAGCGCAAATAATAAATTTATTAAAAGAATTAAAAGAAGATTACAAGCTTACGTTTTTGTTTATTTCGCACGATTTAAGCGTCATAAAATACATATCAGATCGTGTCGGCATAATGTACCTTGGCGAAATCGTCGAGCTTGGGACAACGGATGAAATTTTTTATTCACCCAAACATCCTTACACAAAAGCACTTTTGAGTGCTGTTCCGCAAATTACAAAAAATAGCGAAGAAAAAATTACTCTCAAAGGCGACCTGCCATCGCCCTCAAATCTTCCCACAGGCTGCAAATTCCACACCAGATGCCCTTATGCAATGCCGATTTGCACTAATAAATCACCCGAAAAAACTCAAATTTCTCAAACTCACTATGTTAAATGTTTTTTACATTCCCAAAATTAATAAGCAAGTAATTTATGCTATAATCAGAGTATGGATAAAAAAGTTGTCACAACAAACAGAAAAGCATTCCACGACTTTACGATTTTTGAAAAATACGTAGCGGGAATTGTTCTGACGGGAACCGAAATAAAATCAGTCAGAAACAGTGCAATAAATCTAAAAGACAGTTTTTGCAAGATTGAAGAAAATGAAATTTTCTTGTATAATTGCCACATTTCGCCTTATGAACAGGGAAACCGCTACAACCACGACGCAAAACGCGTAAGAAAACTTTTATTGACAAAAAAAGAAATCTTAAAAATGCAAAGCAAGGTTAAGAAAGAAAATTATACAATTGTGCCGTTGGAGGTGTTTTTCCAAGGAAGTTTAGCCAAAATGGAAATCGGCTTGGCAAAAGGTAAAAAGCTTTATGACAAACGTGACGACATTGCAAAAAAAGACCAAAAACGCGAAATGGAACGCTTAAGCAAATTCAGATGATGAAAATTGTAATTTTAGGCAAAGGCGAAATGCTTGCAAATTTAATAGAGGGAGTTCACGACAGCGGTTTTGAGATTGCCGGAGTTTTCCGATACGAAAGGCTGATATTTTCGCCTTTAAAAATGTTTTTTCACGATTTTTTTAAAAGTTCAAACGAATATACTTTGATAAAAAAATATAAACTTCACGAAATCAAGTGCAAATCGGCAAACAGCGAAGAATTTAAACGTGAAATATTGAGGCTTAACGCTGATATTATACTTGTTGGAACGTGGAGAGAAAAGCTTAAAAAAGAAATAATTGACCTGCCCAAAATCGCTTCAATAAATGTTCATCCGTCGCTTTTGCCCGAATACAGAGGACCAAACCCGTATATACAAACGATTTTACATGGTGAAAAACAAAGCGGTGTGACATTTCACCTGATGAGCGAAGAATTTGACAAAGGCGCAATACTTGCACAGCAAAAGGTTGATATTCTGCCATGCGACACATCAAAAGAGTTAAAGGAAAAGACGGTATTTCAGGCGAGGTTATTGGTTTGTGAACTTTTAAAAAAGCTGAACGCTGGGGTAGTTGAACCAAGAAAACAGGGCGAAGGAAGTTATTACCCGAATATAACAGGGATAGAGCGGATGCTTGATTTTGAAACTCAAACGTCTGAGGAAATTATTAATACAGTTCGCGCACTTCATCCGTTTTTACCGACATATATAACGGTCGGGAATCGATTTTTTGTAGTAAATCCGTATAAGGTAAAGCGAGTTGAGGGAACAGGCAAGGCGGGTGAGATTATATCAAAATGCAAAAAAAGCATGACAATAGTGTGCGCAGACAAAAAAGCCGTCGAATTTGACGGCTTAAAGCGTTATTAAAACATAAATTTTCTGTAAGCTATTCGTCATCGCTCGGTTTTGTTGCGGGATAATCCATGTTGTCGTTTTCAAGTATCCACTTTGAACAGCCCCAACCAAGCTTGTCTAAGTAACAATCGTCATCGCTATGCGGGTAAACTCCTTTTGGACGCACCACAAAAACAAAAATATCTTTTGCTAACGTGTTTGGAGCTGCACTGCCGTTTACGTCATACCAAAACAGACCGCAAAGATCTTGAAAACCTGCATCCTCATCCCCGCAGTTTACACCGCTGGCGTTAGATCTAAGCCAAAGAAAACTCCCATCCGATAAAAATATTTTGACATAAGCTTTACTGGCATAAGTTTTAACGGCTGTCGGGTTAACAGTTCCGTCTAACTGAGTAATTGTAATATTTTCATCAAGACAATTACCCGAATTATCTTCAACACACTCTTTAGACACTTTTAGATACGGCTTTAAATAACCATATAATTTTTGACTTCCGCCTTTTAAATATAGCGGTAAATCCCACGTGTTTACGGGTCCGTTATCAACTTCGGCGAGCTTAACGGCTTGATTAAGCGTTGAATACATCTTTTTGACCTTGGTAACGGTGACTTTTTCTTGATAATTATTTATGAGCGTCGGAATTGTCATCGCGGCGACAATGCCGATGACGCCAAGGGTTATCAGGACTCCCGCCAATGTAAACGCAAGGCGTTTACGAAAGTGAGTAAGGTGAGTAGAGTGGTTAATAAAAGTGAATAAGCAAATAAGCGAATAGGCGAATAAGTTCTTTATATTAATTAACCTCTGTGGAGTGCCACAGTTATTAAAACCCAATCCCCACCCCTTGCGGGCGGGGAAGCGGTTATTCACGAGTTTACGAGTGTTACAACCGCAGGGGCGGGGTTCGT
>CANQML010000034.1 GCA_947624935.1 Candidatus Gastranaerophilales bacterium | reverse complement strand
ATGAACCCCGCCCCTGCGGTTGTAACACTCGTAAACTCGTGAACAACCGCTTCCCCGCCCGCAAGGGGTGGGGATTGTGTGGCGACAATTCACAGAGCCTAATTAAAGATAAGAGCTTATTCGCTTATTTGCCTATTCGCTTATTCACTTCAAAACATGCTGCTTTCACTTTAGCCGAAATTTTAATCACCCTCGCTGTCATAGGCGTTGTTGCCGCAATGACAATTCCGACGTTAATCAATAATTACGAAAAGAAAGCTGCCGTTACTAAATTAAAATTGGCTTATTCACAAATTTACAACGCAATAAAACTTTCGGAAGTTGATAACGGTTCAATTTCAACATGGGATATGCCCTTAGGTGAAGATGAAGCGTCATCTGAAAAAAGCAGTAAAGAATTTTTTGAGAAATATTTAAAAAACTACTTAAAAATATCAAAAGAATGTAATTATAAAGAATGTGGACCCAAAAACGCAGTTTATCTTGACGGAAGTAATGTTCCTTATGTTAAAAACGGTTATTATTTTGTTTTAAACAACGGAACAAAGGTTAAAGTATGGACAAGGAACGGTTCTGATTTAACAGAAGTAAACGTCTTTGTAAACAATAAAGATACCAGTGTTACCGGCAAGGACAGATTTATTTTTTTAATAGTCAAAAAAGCTCTTGAAGATAATAGCGGTAAATTTTCTTCGGCAGGATTTTATCCTTACGGATATGGTTATACAAGAGAACATTTAAAGACAAATGGACTTCCTTGTGCAAAAAAAGGAAATTTGGCGGGGTTATATTGTACCGCATTGATTATGCTTGACGGCTGGGAAATAAAGAACGATTATCCGTGGTAATATGTGAGACAGATACAAAAAAACACCCTTTTAAGGGTGTTTTTTTATTTTGGCTTGCCACTTAGAACATCAAGCCGGCTTCGCGTGCTGCGTCTGCTAATGCCGCTACTCTGCCGTGATATAAAAATCCTCCACGGTCAAATACTACGCATTCAACGCCTTTTTCCTTGGCTTTTTTTGCAATAGCTTCACCAACTACTTTTGCGGCTTCGATGTTTCCGCCATGTGCCAATTTTTCCTTGAGGTCTTTATCAACCGATGATGCCGAGCACAATGTTACGTGGTTGTCATCATCAATTAATTGAGCATAAATATGTTTTGTACTTCTGTATACAGCCAATCTCGGAAATTCTGCAGTTCCTGCCAATTTCGTTCTGATTGATCTGTGTCTTTTTTGTACCTGTGGTTTTCTTGATTGTTGTTTAATCATTTCTTTTTCCTTTCGTTACTTGCTTTAGCGGGCTTTTTACCCTTCACATGTAATATAGTTACACTTTATTTTTTACCTGCTTTTCCGGCTTTACGTCTGATGTATTCGTTTTCATATCTTACACCTTTGCCTTTGTAAACTTCAGGCGGACGTTTAGAACGGATTTCCGCAGCTACATCGCCGACTAACTGTTTGTTTGAACCTTTTACGGTAATCTTTGTGTTAGCCTCTACCGCGATTGTTATGCCTTTGGGCGGAACAATGTCTATCGGATGCGAATACCCGAGCTGCATATTCAATGTGTTACCCTGCATTTGCGCACGATAACCTACACCCTGGATTTCCAATTTCTTTTCAAATCCGTCTTTTACACCATGAACTGCATTTGCAACAAGCGTTCTGAACAAGCCGTAAAGTGCGTCTGTTTCTCTTGTTTCGCCTACTTTTGATAATACTACGTGATTATCTTCCATTTTTACTGCAATTTCCGGTCTTACAACTACGACTTCTTCACCCAAAGGTCCTTTTGCCGTAACCGTTTGACCGTCTATTTTTACTTCAACTCCTTGCGGAATTTCTATCGGTTTTTTACCTATACGTGACATATCTTTTCTCCTTTTCTTTTGTCTGAGCTTTTCTGCCAATTATGCTCTAATAAATGTAGCAGAGCACTTCTCCGCCAACGTTTTCTTTGCGTGCTTTTCTGTCTGTCAACAAGCCTTTGCTCGTTGATACAATCGCAACGCCCATTCCGCCTAATACCTGCGGAAGATTTTTTGCTTTTGAGTAGTTTCTTAAACCCGGTTTTGATACTCTTTCAAGTTTTGTGATTACGGGTTTGTTGTTCATGTCATACTTCAAAGTAATGTTTAATACTTTGAATTTGCCTTCTTCGATTACCTCATAATCAGCAATAAAACCTTCTGATTTAAGTAATTTAGCCAATTCTACTTTCAATTTAGATGAAGGTATTGAAACCGTTTCGTGCGAAACGAGGCTTGCGTTTCTGATTCTGGTTAGCATATCTGCTATGGGATCTGTATTCATAAATTACCTCCGGACTTACCTACAGTTACAGGCAGTATCCACTTACTATTACACCGCTTATCGGGTTAATTTTGCCGTTATGGGGTGGACTTGGTTATGGGGTTTGCACCCTTGGCTCTATTGCCTTCTGTGCGCCCTCTGTGCAACTTGCGTATCCTGTGCGCCCTTACGCCCTTTGCATTCAGCGTCCCTGCGCCCTGTGTACCATGTCCCCCGCCCCCGGGCTTTTCCCGACAGTTCGGAACTGTACGATTATATTATCATGAAGTTTTTTTAATTACAATATCTTTGTAAACTTTTGTGTTATTATTAATTTATGATTTTAATCGGCGAAAATATTAATATTATCTCAAAATCCGTCAAAGAAACTTTAAGCACCAAAAACACCGAATATCTCAAACAATTTTTAGATATGGAATGCGTTGACTTGAATATCGGACCGAAAAACCAATATTTTGACTGGCTTGTGCCTTTTGTTAAAGCAAATTCAACCGCAAACATTTCGTTTGACACTACAAATTCTGCCGAAACGGAAAAAGGGCTTAAACTTTTCGGAAATTGCGAAAATTGTTTTATAAACTCCGCCTCAAAAGACAGATTTGATAAAATGAGCGACTTGGCGCTTGAATACAACTGTAACTTAATTTTGCTCACGATGGATTCAAACGGTATCCCGAAAACCGCAGACGGCAGGTTTGAAATAGCTTACGAGCTTTATGAAAAATGTATTGAAAAAGGATTAAGCCACGAAAAACTCTATTTTGACCCGTTGGTTTTGCCGTTGAGTGTTGACCAAAGTCAAGCTATGGAGGCTGTTAACACTATCCGAATGATTAAAGAAAGTTTGGATGTAAAAACGATTGTCGGGCTTTCAAATATCTCAAACGGTTCGCCCAACAGAAATTTAATCAATCATGTTTTTGCATGTTTTGTGTCTGATGTCGATGCCGCCATTGTTGATTGTAAAGACAAAGAACTTATCAGAATTTTTAACATGCTAAAAAACAATTCCCCAAAATCCGAAATTGATGAAGTTTATATCCAAATTTCGGACGCTGTTAAAAACTTTGGTGAATTTATGGAGTATAATGATGTTGAAAGGCAAAAAATTGATAAAGCCGCAAAAATAATTTCGGGCGGTGAAATTTATTCTCATAGCTTTACACAAATATAATTTTTTGCTAAAATGTTTAGAGAAATGGTTAAGAAGTATCTTTTAATATGTTTAATGTTATCTTTGGCGAGTGTTCCGTCGTATGCTTATATGACGCCCGAGGTGAACGCTTTGTATCAGCAGGCATGTTCGGATGAATATCAAAATAACCTGACAGATGCCGTTTCCAAACTAAAACAAGCTATCACGCTTTCGCCAAACGATGCGCTTTTATATACAAAAATCGCCGGAATTTACAGCGAACTCGGCGATTACGATAACGCATTGAGCGCTTATTCCAAAGTTATCGAGCTGAAACCCAAAGACGCTTTCGTGTATATCAGTATCGGAAGTATTTATGAAACTCAAGGCAAATACATTGAGGCACTTCAAGCGTACAACAAAGCAACGGAAATCTTTCCCGAATATAAATACAATTTATTAAACATCGCAAATGTTCAGTACAAAATGAAAGATTATAAAGCTGCGACAGAAACTTACAACAAGTTTTTAAGCATTTATCCGCAGCATTCGGAGGCAAGAGAAAATATCGCAGCGGCATATTTGGTTCAAGATATGCCTGAAAAAGCGGTTGAAGAATACACAACCCTTTACAACAAAAATGCCGTAGGGTTTAAAAATTTTGCAAATTACGGCATCGCACTGGTTAAGACCAAAAATTATGAGCGCGGAGCTGAAATGCTTGAAAAAGCAATCGAGCTTGACCCCGATAACACATCGTGTCACATCAGCCTTGCGCTTGCATACCAGGAACTTGACAAAAACGACAAGGCGCTTGAACAGTATCAGGTTGTATTTAAGCAATTACCCAATTTGCACTCAATCAGACTTGATTATGCAAACCTGCTTGCCGATATGGGTAAAAACGAAGAAGCCGTCGAACAATTCGACATCTACATAAAAAATTACCCGACGGATGCAAGAGCATACAAAAACCTTGCAATCGTCAGCAAACGTTTAAATGACCTCGATAAAGCCATTTACAATTACGAAAAATCACTTGCCCTAAAATCGGGTGACATTGACGTGATGAAAGATTTGGCGGCATGTTATCACACCAAAAAAGACTTCAATTCCGCTCTCAAATACTACGACGCGGTTTTAAAAGTTGCATCGGGCGACTTGGAGGTTAAGCTCAACAAAGCCATAGCACTTCACGCTTTAGACAGGTATGAAGAAGCTATCGCACTTTATAATGAAGTTTTGACGCTTAAAGATAACCCGACTGTCAAATCAAACCTCGTTGACGCTTACGTTTCACAAGGTTTTGTCGAAATTAACAACAAAAATTTCTCAAAAGCGATTGAAAATCTGCAAAAAGCCGTAAATTCCGACACTTCAAACGATTTGGCATATTACGGGCTTGCAAAAGCTTACCGCGGGCTTGAAATGAATGAAAAAGCCGGCGAAATGTATGAAAAAGCAATTGCTTTAAATCCCGAAAAAGCAGAATACAGCACCGAATACGGCGAATTTATCTCAAAATTATACAATAACGTTGAACCGACGGACGATGTAGGTGAATTGGGCGTAATTGTCGTGAGCGATAAAATGTCCGAAGAAAATCTTGCCAAGTGCAAAGATTTGATAGAAGTTGGCGACCAAAATTACAGGATGAAAAATTATGAGGTTGCCGTCGCAAACTATCAGGAAGCCTTGAGATTGAACCCCGATGATGAAGTCACACTTTTAAAAATCGGTAATGTCTACAAGCTCAAAAAAGATAACAGCAAAGCACTTGATTTTTACAAAAAAGCCGTAATCGTTAACCCCGATTATACAGACGGTTGGTTTAATATCGGGCTTGTTTATATGGACTTGAAAAACAATGCAGATGCCCAAAACGCCTTCAAAAAGGTACTGGAGCACGATAAAAATTATGCTTACGCATATTACGCTTTGGCTATGATTTCAGAAAATGAAGATAATAAGACAGATGCCCTAAATTACTACAAAACATTCCTTCAATATAACAAAGATGCATCTATTGTCGCTCAAGTCGAAAACAAAATTAAAAGCTTAGAAAAATGAAAAAAATAATTGCGTTTTTATTTTTAATCTTTTTTACATCAGCCTGTTCGGGCGAAAAAGCTGCAGTTTTGTTAAACAATAACCCGATTACGGCACAAAATGTCATGAATTATTCGCAAGTTTTTGCACCAAACCAGCGGATTTATTACCTTATAGTTATCCCTCAAAAAATTGAAACCAGAAACATTGATATTCAGATAATCAAAAAAGATAATCAAGAAGAACGTTTCGGTTACAAGCTTTATTGGACATATTCCGCGCGGTTAAAAGATAATCAGATTTATTACTATGATGATTATGTAGTAATATCAGAACCCGGCGCTTATATTATGAAAGTATTTTCAAAAGATAATCCCACCAAGACGTTGTGTCTTGGTGAGTTTTTTGTAAGAAAGTAACATTAATTATGAAATTTTATTACCAGCTGGCTTTGGTAACACCTGGTAATAAACCTTGGTGCGCCATTTTTCTCAAACAGATTCTGCATAAACCGAAATCTCTGTGAAATCCGTGCGGTCTGCCGCAGATACTGCATCTGTTATGAAGTCTTACTGTCGGATATTTTCCTACAGCTGCCAGTTGTCTTCTTTTTTCTTCTTTGTTTATCATCGCTTTTTTAGCCATGAATTGTTCTCCTTTTTATTTTGTCTTGAAAGGCATACCCAAGAGCCTTAACAATTCTCTTGCTTCGTCATCCGTATCAGCTGTTGTGATAACAGATACGTTCATACCTTTTACTAAATCTACTTCTTCGTATGTGATTTCCGGAAACAGTGCCTGTTCCTTCAAACCTAATGTATAGTTTCCTCTGCCGTCAAAACTTTTCGGGCTTATGCCTCTAAAGTCTCTTATTCTCGGGAGAACTACACAAATCAACTTTTGCAAAAAGTCGTACATTCTTTCGCCTCTGAGCGTAACCATTGCACCAACCGGCATACCTTCTCTTAATTTGTATGACGCGATTGATTTTTTAGCTTTGGTAACTACAGCTTTTTGTCCGGCGATTTTTGTCAACTGCGCTTCAATTGATTCTGCAATCTTTGAGTTGTGTGAAGCTTCGCCAACACCCATGTTCAACACAATTTTGTGAAGACGCGGGATTTGATGGTCATTTTTGTAACCGAATTTTTCCTTTAACGCTGATTTTACCTCAGTATCGTATTTTTTCTTTAAATTCTCTGTTTTAGCCATTTTTCTTTTTCCTTCTATTGGTATTAATGTCGTAATTACTTACACATTAAGCATCTAGTTGTTCACCGCATTTTTTGCAAACACGTACTTTTTTACCGTCAACAACGGTATGTTTAACCTTGGTGGGTTTTTCACAAGCAGGGCAGACTACCATAACATTTGAAGCATCTAAAGGCGCTTCAAGCTTGATTAAGCCGCCTTGAATACCGGCTTGAGGCATCGGCTTTTGTGCCTTGGTTACCATATTGACACCTTCAACAGTTACCTTACTTTCAGACGGATTTGTCGTTTTAATGTTTCCTGTTTTACCTTTGTCTTTGCCTGATATTACTATTACTCTGTCACCTGTTTTTACATGTAATTTATTTGTCATTTCTTTTCTCCATTAAATTACTTCCGGCGCAAGAGAAACTATTTTCATATAGCCTTTGTCTCTGAGCTCGCGGGCTATCGGTCCGAAAACACGTGTTCCTCTGGGGTTGCCGTCTTTGTTGATAATTACTGCCGCATTTTCATCAAATCTGATAACCGATCCGTCATTACGTTTGATATCAGCTTTGGTTCTTACTACAACAGCTCTTACTACCTCTGATTTTTTAACACCCATATTAGGTGTCGCATCTTTTACAGTGGCAACTATCTCGTCACCAACTGCGGCAAATTTCTTGTTTGAGCTGCCCATAACACGTATGCACAAAAGTTCTTTTGCTCCCGTATTATCTGCTACTTCTAGTCTAGTTTCTTGTTGTATCATTGTTTTATCCTTTATCTTGCTTTTTCGACAACTTCAGCCACAACCCAGCGCTTGCCGCCTGAAATAGGTTTAGATTCGACAATTCTTACCACATCGCCTTCATTGCATTCGTTTTGCGCATCATGTGCTTTGTAATTCTTGTTCGATTCTATAATCTTCTTGTATTTCGGGTGCGGGTCGTATGAAGCTACTTTTACGACAACTGTCTTGTCCATTTTGTTGCTTACAACTGTTCCTTGTTTTTCTTTCTTAGGCATTTTCCTTTTCCTTTATGATTGTTTTAGCTTGAGCTATTAATGTCTTTGTCTTAGAAATCAATGATGTGTTTTCTAATTTGTTGGTTGAATGCTGTAATCTGTAATTGAACAAATCCTTTTTCCAATCAACAACTGCATTTTTTAACTCATCTATTGTTTTTTCACGCATTTCTGTTAATTTCATATTTATACCTTATCCTTTTCTACCACTTTAACTTTGATAGGAAGTTTTTGTGCAGCAAGCTCTAAAGCGTGTACTGCAACACTTTTGTCAAAATAGTCAAGTTCGAATAGAATTCTGTTCGGTTTAACAACCGCTACCCAGTATTCCAAATTACCTTTACCTGAACCCATACGAGTTTCTGCAGGTTTTGCAGTAATCGGTTTGTCGGGGAATATCTTAATCCAAACATTACCGCCGCGTTTGATTTCACGAGTCATTGCACGACGTGCAGCCTCTATTTGTCTGCTGGTTATCCAGCCCGGTTCTAAGGCTTGAAGTCCGTAACCGCCAAATTCAAGTTTCGTACCTCTTGTTTCGGTACCCTTCATTCTGCCTTTCATCATTTTGCGGTATTTTGTCTTTTTAGGCTGTAACATTGTTATCTGCTCCTATAGTTTCTACTGCTCTGCGTCTGGGACGTCTTTTTTCGTCACCTTTGCCGCTTTTTGTTTTGATGTTTTGATCTGCTTTTTCTCCCGGCATCAAGTTGCCTTTGAAAATCCATACCTTAACACCTATTTTACCCATTATGGTATCAGCTTCGGTAAATCCGTAATCAACATCGGCTCTTAAGGTTTGAAGGGGTATTCTTCCTTCTTTTGCCCACTCTGAACGCGCAATTTCAGCACCGCCCAGTCTGCCCGATACCATAACTTTTATACCTTGAACACCTGCTCTCATTGTTCTTTGCATTGCCTGTTTCATTGCACGTCTGAATGCTACACGTTTTTCCAGTTGTTGTGCAATCGCTTCCGCTACAAGCTGCGCATCTGCATCAATTCTTGCAACTTCTACAACATTGATTATTACAGGTTTTCCTAAGTATTTTGCGGTTTCTTGTTTCAAATCTTCAATGCCTTGTCCGCCTCTGCCAACTACTATACCCGGTTTTGCCGTTACTACCGTTATTGTAGTGTTTTGCGCTTTTCTGGCAATCAATATCTTTGAAACGCCTGCTGCATATAATTTTTTCTTGATGAATTTTCTGATTTTTGCGTCTTCTGCTACAAATTCACCATATTCTTTTACCTTGGCATACCATGTGCTTGCCCAGTTTTGGATAATTCCTACTCTAAATCCGGTTGGATGTGTTTTTTGTCCCATTTTTTATTCCTTTACATTGTCACTAACTTTAAGTGTAAGATGAGATGTGCGTTTTAGTCTTCTGTATATACGACCTTGCGCTCTCGGTTTACCTCTTTTGAACGTTGCGCTTTCATCTGCGTAAATTTCTGAAATCTTTAAGTTTTCAGCACCTACGCCATATTTTTCCTGTGCATTTGCAACAGCAGCTTTCAAATTCTTTTCAACCACTCTTGCCGCAAAATAAGGCATAAAACGCAACATATCTTGAGCATCTTTCACAGCTTTTCCTCTGACTTCGTTGATTACTCTGCGAAGTTTTCTCGCTGTCATTTTAATATCTGTTTGTCTTGATTTTGCTTCCATCGTTTTTTTCCTTTAGATTTCTACTTTCTTTTTGCAGTTTTGTCTGAGCCTGCGTGCCCTCTGAACATTCTTGTAGGTGCAAATTCACCTAATTTATGTCCAATCATTTGTTCCGTTATGTAAACAGGTACATGTGTTTTCCCGTTATGAACTGCAATTGTGTGCCCCAACATGTCGGGAATTATCATTGACGCTCTTGACCAAGTTTTTACAACTTTATGTTCAGAGTTTGCATTCATTTTTTCTATTTTTGTTTGTAGTGCCTGTTCTACGTATGGACCTTTTTTTAATGAACGTGCCATTAATTTCTCCTTATATTGTTATTTTTTACGTCTTCTTACGATAAGTTTATCAGAAGCTTTGCCCAGTTTTCTGGTCTTATGACCAAGTGCGGGTTTGCCCCAAGGTGTTTTCGGGTGTCCGCCGGGACCTGTCTTACCTTCGCCGCCACCGTGGGGGTGATCACACGGGTTCATCGTTACACCGCGAACCGTCGGTCTTATACCCATATAGCGTTTTCTGCCGGCTTTCCCGATTGACAGGTTCTTAAATTCCGAATTACCTAATGCACCTATCGTTGCCATGCATTCTTTTCTTACCATTCTCATTTCTGATGACGGTAATTTAATAGTTACGTAGTTGCCTTCTTTTGCCATAACCTGTGCGGCATTACCTGCCGATCTTACCATAACTCCGCCTCTGCCGGGGTTAAGCTCTATGTTGTGAATTATTGTACCTAAAGGTATTAATTCCAAAGGAACCGCATTTCCCGTTTGAATTGGTGCTTCAGGGCCGCTTACAATTACGTCACCTACGTTTAAACCTTCGGGTGTTAAAATATATCTTTTTTCACCGTCAGCATAACATACTAATGATATTCTTACGTTTCTGTTCGGGTCGTATTCAATTGTTTTAACCGTTGCAGGTACACCGAACTTTTCACGTTTGAAATCTATTACACGATAGGCTTTCTTTACTCCGCCGCCTTTGTGACGACAGGTAATTCTGCCGGTATTATTTCTGCCTGCTGTTTTTTTCAATGATTTTAACAATGATTTTTCAGGAGTTGTTGAAGTGACTTCTTTATAGTCACTCTTTGTCATACCTCTTTGTCCCGGAGATGTCGGATTAATTTTTCTGATTGTCATTTTATTCTCCTTTTTTCTACACGCCTGCCAGCTCTTCTATCGGATCACCTTCGATTGTTACGATAGCTTTCTTTGAGCTGTCTGTTCTGCCGAACTTGTATCCCATTCTTTTTGAATGTGACGGCATGTAAACTGTTCTTACTTTCTTAACTTTTCTTCCCGGAAAAGCTAATTCTACCGCTTGTGCAATTTCTACTTTTGTTGCGTCTTTGTTTACTTCAAAAGTGTATTGCCCGTTTGCTGTCGCACCTACTGATTTTTCTGTTATCAGAGGCTTTTTAATTATGTCATATAATTTTTCAGTGTTTGATCTTGCCATTATTGTAACCTTTCTGTTATATCATTTACAGCAGATTCAGTCATTACAACAAAATCAGCTTCCAATATATCTTTTACGTTCAAATTTGACGGTAATATAACTTTTACGCTCGGAATGTTTCTTGATGAAAGCTCTAAATTCTTGTTTTCATCAGCTTTTACATCCGCAACGATTAAAGTCTTGCCGCTTACTTTTAACGATTTCAACGCACTTACCATCAATTTTGTTTTCGGTTCTGCGATTGTTGAAAAGTCTTTAACTACAACCAGCTGGCTTTCTTTAGAAGAAAGTGCCGATTTAAGCGCAAGTTTTCTTGCTTTTTGAGGCATAGAAAAACCGTAATCTCTGGGTTTTGGTCCGAATATCACGCCGCCGCCTGCAAACAGAGGTGAACGAAGCGAACCTGCTCTTGCTCTGCCTGTTCCTTTTTGTTTCCAGGGTTTTCTTCCGCCGCCTGATACTTCAGCTCTTGTTTTAGCACTAGCCGAACCTTGACGTCCGTTGTTTAATTGTCTTCTTAATGCCAAATGCATTACATGTAAATTCGGCTCTACTCCGAATACTTCTTTACTCAAAGTAATTTCGCCTAATTTTTCTCCGTTTGTGTTTAATATTTCTTTTGACATCTTTGTTTTTCCTTTATTAGTTTAACTGCTTACCGCTTGCTTTTGCTTTATATGGCAAGCCTATTAGTTCCATTTTGTTCTTGTCGGAACGATTGTTACCAATCTGCCTTCACAACCCGGAACCGAACCTTTTATCAATACCAAATTGTTGTTTGAATCTACTTTGACCAATTTGAGTTTTGAAATTGTAACTCTTTCGTTGCCCATGTTACCAGCCATTCTTTTGCCCTTGATAACACGGCTCGGAGTTGTACCTGCACCGATTGAACCCGGTTCTCTGTGGTTTTTTGAACCGTGACCCATCGGTCCTCTGCCAAAGTTCCATCTTTTTACCGTACCTTGAAATCCTTTTCCGATTGATTTTCCGGTAACGTCTACTTTCTCTACGTTATCCAATACAGACAATTCAATCTTGTCGCCGACTTTGTAATCTTGCGGATTGTCAACTCTAAATTCTTGTAAGTGTCTGTAATTGTTTAAACCGTTTTTCTTAAAATGACCCAATTCAGCTTTTGTCAAATGTTTTTCTTTAGCTGCGATTGTTCCGACCTGTATTGCATTGTATCCGTCTGTTTCTTCGGTTTTTACCTGTGTAACTACAGTTTCGTCTACTTTGATAACAGTTACGGGGATTGCTAATCCGTTTTCGTCAAAAATTTGAGTCATTCCGACTTTTTTTCCTATTACACCTAGTGTCATATTTTACCTTTCTCTCGGCTTTTGCCGAATTTTCTCTTGCGAGCGCTACGTACCTTTACCTTGAGGGCTTTCACCTCACATCCCTTATTGGGAAGTCGCAGTTCACATTATTTTGCATAATGCTGTTAAATTTTCAAACGGCGATTATAGTTTTACTTCTATATCTACGCCTGCAGGTAAATCTAATCTGCTTAACTCTTCAGTCGTCTGTTGAGTCGGTTCGTATATATCAATAATACGTTTATGAGTTCTTAATTCAAAGTGTTCACGTGATTTTTTGTGTACGTGGGGTGAACGCAATACGCAATATATACGTCTTTTTGTAGGTAAAGGAATAGGGCCGGCTACTTTAGCGTCAGTTCTTTTAGCTGTTTCTACGATTTTGTCTGAAGATACATCAATAAGTTTGTGGTCGTATGCTTTCAAACAAACTCTGATTCTTTGTCTTTTAGTACTACTTGCCATTTGTATTCCTTTTTTTTGTTTGTGATACATTAAGCCCTTGCGGGGCAGTGCTTGAAGTTATATTTCGGCTGCAAGCATATTGATAGTAAAACAAACATTTTCTAATGTCAACAAAGATTTTAAATAAATGTTGAGAAATTGTTACAATTTGAGCAGGGATGAAAAAACGGGGACGAATGGTAGCTTTATAAATCAATTGTAACGAAATGTAAAAATGTTTTCAAAACGGCTGAAACCCAAGTATAATGCTGTATGTTATGTTATGTTATGTCCATAGTGTGCCTGTAGCAATAATTTCCGGACTCATGTTTTATTATTTATAAGAGTATAAAATAATAAGGATGATTTTAACATGGCAACCAATGGTATTAACGAGGCATTTAATGCAGGTTTTAAAGTTAAACTGCAAAATCGCGGTGCAAATTCAAGCGGTATAACCTTTGAATTGAAATCAGTATTTGACGAACTGGCAAAACAAGGTTTGATAAAAGATACCGACGGCAAAGGTTTGACAAAACAAGAAGCGTTAAATTTGTACGCTAAGTTAAATGAAATACACGAAGCAACAAAACGTGCGACTAATTATACCAAAATGCAGGTAGGACAAGAGTTTACCTATACTGCAGATGAGATGAAGGCATTGGCACAAGCCGCAGGTTATGAAGTCGTTGAACAGTCACCAACCGTGCCTTTAAAAAAATCCGTTGACGAATTACCGCCGTTGGAGTCTCCCGTGTCACCTTCCGATATGGTTGGTATTGATATAAATTCTATCAAGTTGCCGACTCCAGAAACACCTGATGTTTTGGCTGATGAAAACAATTTAGACTCGCCGGAACAGAAAACATTTGAAGAACAAATCGAGGACAGAGGCGGTAAAATTATTAACAGGTTTGTTGACGGGAAAGAATCCGAAATTGTTGTTATGAAAAATAATAATGAAAAAAACCGTTATCAGGTAATAACTGATGAAAACGGCAACAAGTCAGTCGGTGAAAAGCTTTATACGGTTTCCACCGCAGGTAAAAACACCTATGTAACAGAAACTCAGCATAATAAGAATATACAAGATTTAGGTTTTGACCCATCGAATATACCGGATGGAGTTACATTCTCTTATGTTTCAATGGGCGGTAAACCCGTATTGGTAGCTAAAAAAGACGGTAAAACAATGAATGCCGAGCAGATAAAAGACAGCGTGGCAGAGCCCCTTGCTGATGTGAAGCCTGAGGTTAAATTAGCTATTTTGGATCAACCTCCTTTGGTAAGACAGAACCCGGAAGCCGATAAAGTGGAGCCTGAGGATGAATTAGCTGTTTCGGATTACACTCATGTGGTAAAACAGAAACCGGAAGCCGATAAAAATTATTCAAACGAAGAAATAATGCAGAATATTAATAATTTAAAACCGGGTGAAGAGTTTAGATATCAGCATAAATGGAATATAAATTGGGGAACCGGCAGTTCTTCCGGAACCGAACCCGTAATTTGGAAAAGATTAGATGACGGTACACTTACAAAAACTACTAAGCAAACTTATACAAACAGTCATCACAGATTACGATTTGCTCCGTTTGTTGAGCATTATTCTTCAGACGGTAAAACCAAACTTTCACAAGAGTTTTCGGCTGAATCGTTAAAATTTTTCCCTGAACTGAGAACTACAACTAATTATAATAATGGCGGGGCAATAGTCGATACCGTAACTGATTTGACAAATATGGCTTACTTTGAAAAACAACAAGAATACCATCCTGTCGATAAATTGTTATCATCAATTGCGCAGTTGCCTCCAAGGTATTCAGAATTAATTTCAAGTCAGGAAATAAAGAATAAAAACGGTGAAACGGTACTTTCATTCAAAGACGGACAATTTATTAATCAAAAAGGTAAAGTAATAAATTACGAAAGCGCTGCCGAATTAATAGGAAAGTTATACACCAAGAACGAATTGGCATCATTAGTCCAAACTTATAAAGCTGAATAAAAGCGGTCTATTGACCGCTTATTTTTTATCGGATTTAACTTTCTTTTTCTTTTCGCAGTCTATTTCGTCCGAAAGCTCGCATTCTCTGCATTCGCCGCAGACTTCTTTGTTCGGAAATTCTTCGGTCAAAACGACTATGTCTTCTGCAACTTCTTCTTCATCGATGTCATCGTCTGATGTTTCGTCGGCATCTTCTTCAACTTCGATTTCTTCTTCAACATCTTCTTCAACAATTTCGTCTTCGGATTTTGCCCTGATAACAGGTATTGAAAGCATTAAAGCCATTTGATTGCCGTCTTGTTCAAGGTTAAGCTCCAAAGCCTCGTTATCCATTTCTAAGTATTTAGAAAGCAGTTTGACAAGCTCCGAGCGCATTTTTTCCATAACCTGCGGGGTTAAATTTGTTCTGTCCTGCATTAAAACAACACGCAATCTGCTTGTTGCGACATCTTTTGACGATTCTTCCGCCTGACGGAAAAATCCCAACAATTTGTTATATAAATCCTTAAATATATTATCTTTCATTACTTTCTCCTTACCAATCCTTTGAAGAAGTTCTTAACCTTAGCCGCAACGCTTGTTTCTTCTTCCAAGTTCAAAAACTCAACATCTTCGCCCATAATCCGTCTTGCAACATTCATATAAGCTTTGCCGGCAAGCGATTTTTCATCGTTTACAATCGGCTCACCTTTGTTTGTTGAAGTTATAATCCCCGTATCTTCGGGAATTATTCCGATAAGTTCCGCCGATAATATTTCCACAACATCGTCCACGCTCATCATATCGTTTGATTTGATAAGGTTTGGACGAACCCTGTTCAAAAGTAATTTGTAAGATTCAATTTCTTCTCTGGCTTCTAAAAGCCCTATAATTCTATCTGCATCACGCACCGCAGACATCTCGGGAGTTGTTACGACAATCGCTTCCGATGCACCTGCAACAGCGTTTTGAAACCCTTGTTCAATTCCCGCAGGACAATCTACCAAAATGAAATCAAAATCTTTTTTCAATTTTTCACAAATATCTTTTAGCTGTTCTTCCGTAACTGCGGTTTTATCTCTTGTCTGTGCCGCAGCAAGTAAACACAAATTCGGGTTCTTTTTGTCCTTTACGAGTGCCTGTTTAAGCTTGCAGCGTTCTTCAACAACGTCAACTATTGTGTAAACAATACGGTTTTCAAGCCCCAAAAGCAAATCAAGGTTTCTCAATCCCAAATCGGTGTCAATCATGACGACCTTGTTGCCTGCTTTTGCAAGCGCCGTTCCTATGTTTGCGTTGGTAGTTGTTTTGCCTACACCGCCTTTACCTGATGTAATTACGATAACTCTACCGCTCATTTATTTCTCCTTAACTTTCCAATAACTTATTTATAATAATGTTTTTCTTGTAAATTCTTGCTTCTTCGGGGACAAATTCGTTTGATTTTTGAACAAACGGAGTGTTTGCTCCGTCGGGACGTCTTGCAAAAACATCGGCTATTCTAAGCTGAATTGCATTCATCTTCAACGCTCTTATTCTTGCCTGACTGTTTCCTTCGCGTCCGGCATGGGCTATTCCGCCAAGGATTCCCCAAACCGTTATGTCGCCTTTTGCAATAATTTCAGCCCCCGGATTGACGTCGCCTATGATTACAAGGTTTCCGTCTGAGGCTATGCTTTGACCCGAACGAATTGTACGCTTTATATATAATGACGGTAACTTTTCTGCCTCGCCCCTCATTTCAAGTGCTTCTTCGTCGTCTTCTTCTTCAATCACCTCAATATTTTCTTCGGTTTCATGAACTTCCGGCTCATCAAAATTCTTGTCGCCGAATATATTATCCAGTGCCGTTTCAACCTCTTGGTTTACAGCCGTTTCAACTTCAAAATCCGGCGCTTCAACCGTATTTTCAGTTTCGGATATATTTATTTCAAGCGATTTTGCAGACTCAATTGTTTCGGGTGAATTTGTTGTGATAAATTCAATCTCCGATTCCATTGATTCCACAAGTGCTTTTATGCTCATCAATTCTGTCTGCGTAAGGCTGATTGACCCGAGTTTTAAACATACCTGTTTGTTTTGCGCTTCAGGCAAATCAAGTATCCTCGACAATTCGTAAATAATCTCCGATGTCTTTCTTGCGTTGCTTAAATCAACTATAAATCCGTTTTCTACATATCCCATCTTAGTTCCCTCAACCATGAGATTATACGAAAAAGATTTTACATGCAACGAAATATTTTAATAATGTTACAAATTGTTTATGCAAAAACAGATTCGTTAACCGAAAATCTTCTTACTCGTTGCGCAAGCTCTGCTTTAGTAATCAAGCCGTCTTTGTTTGTGTCCAAGCCTTTGTTGAAATTATAGAAACTTTCTCCTTTTTGAGTCAAAATATTTCTGTTTGCTCTGCCTGGTAAAAAGATTAATGAGTATAAATCTCCCGCATCCAATTTTTCATTTGATGAAAATCTGCGTTTTTTTGCCATTTCTATATATTTTTCGACATATTCAAGCTGCTCGGTCGCAGACATATTTAAGATTTTTTCTTTTGTCAAATTCAAACCGTAAACTTTATTCAATTCTTGAATACTGCTGTTTGTGAACTGTATAAGTCCGACTGCCATTGTTCCGTTTTTTGCATTGGCTTTTAATCCTGATTCTGCGTTCATAACAGCTAACAAATCTCTGTAATCGCAATTTATGTGGCTTGCGACTTTTTTTACGCCGGACAAAAATGAATTATTGCTTGCCGCTTTTGTTGTAACATGTCCTGTATGCTGCACTGCGCTTTGCGCTTTTTGTTGAGTTTTTTGGTGAGTTTTTTGTGGCGCTTCGGGTTGTTTTTTAAGTTGTACTGTGAATTGCTTTTCAGATTTTTCAGATTTTTTAGATTGCTTTTTAAATTGTACAACTGAAACCGGCTTTGAAATCGTCGGTTGTGTGTTAAAGAACGGAATAAAATTGTTGTTGAAAAAATTAAATCCGTAGTTTGGCATAATCCAATTATAATTAAAGTTAAAAAATCTCCAATAATCCATTATTTTATACCCCGTATTTATATAAAGTATTTTTGTCCAAAAAAATTGCCAAATTGTTAACAAATGTTAAATCATTGTACAAGTGATTTCTTAAAATGTTACATTTATTATAAGATTATAATTGAGGATTATATGATTAACGTAACAAAAACCCACGAAATTACGGTTGACGTAGTTATTTTAACATTAAAGAACAACCAGATACAGGTTTTGCTCGTAAAGCGTTTGAACGAACCTTTTAAGGACAAATGGGCAATTCCGGGCGGTTATGTAAGACTATCGGAAAATCTTGATCAGGCGGCATTGAGGGTGTTAAAAGAACGTACCAATGTTGATAATATTTATTTGGAACAGCTTTATACGTTTGGCGACCCGCTCAGACACCCGAATGCAAGAGTTATAACTTGCGCTTATTTTGCACTGGTAAGAGCTGAGGACTTAAACATTACCGTATCGCCCGAAGTAGGCTGGCATAAGGTTTCTGACTTGCCGCCTCTGGCATTCGACCACAAAGAAATTATTGAATATTCAATGAAAAGAACTCGTGAAAGATTAGAGCTTTGCCCCGTGGCGTATCAGCTTTTGAACGAAAAATTCACGCTGACCGAGATGCAAAAGGCTTACGAGCTTATTATGGGCAAAAAACTTGATAAACGTAATTTCAGAAAGAAAGCGTTAGCTACTGACGGGTTGATTGAATTGGATGAATATACAAAATCCTCATCAAAACGACCGGCAAGATTATACACATTTGAAAACATAAAATTAAATTCAAAACGGGCACATTTTATTAAAAAGGAGAATAATTAAAATGGTTACATTTGTATGGGCAATTCAGATTATTTCAGCATTATTTCTTATAATACTAATACTTCTTCACTCCCCAAAAGGTGACGGAATTGCGGGAATAGGCGGCGCATCACACATTTTTACTTCACAAAAGAGCGCAGAAAAGGGTTTAAACAAAATTACGGCAATTATTGCAGCGATATTTATTGTTTGCACATTCTTGCTCGGATACGGTTTTGTCGGCTGATGAACATACTTGTAACAGGCGCAACAAAAGGTATTGGGCATGCCATAGCGCAAGAACTAAGCTCTGTTGGCACTGTTTTTGCGTCCGGCAGAGATTTAAATGTGCTTAAAAGTTATGAAAATTATTGCGTTTGCGACCTTGCAAAAGATGTTGAAGTGCTTGAAAAATATATTAAAGAAAAAAAAATTGATGTTCTTGTAAATAACGCAGGCGAATACGTTTACGGCGAAATTGACAAGATGACCCATGACCAAATCGGGCATGTTTTTGAGGTTGACTTAATTGCGCCCGTAAAGCTTATATCAAGTGCAGTTTTGAATATGAAAGAAAAAAAATGGGGCAGGATTATAAATATTGGCTCGATTTCGGGCGTTATGGGCGAGGCAAATGCAAGCCTTTATTCATCAGCAAAATCGGGGCTTATAGGTTTGACAAAGGCATTGGCGCTTGAGCTTGCCGAATTTAATATTACGGTAAACACAATCAACCCAGGTTGGGTAGATACGGATTTGGGCAACAATTCCATAGAGCAGAGCGAGTTTTCAAAAGATGAAATTCTTGAAATTATTCCGCAAAGGCGGTTTGTAAAGCCTTATGAGGTTGCAAGGCTTTGTAAGTATTTGATATCGGATGATGCCAAAGGGATAACGGGGCAGTCGATAAACCTTTGCGCGGGTTTAAGTGTTGGGATTTAAAACTTCTTGACAAGTGATGAGAAAATGTATATAATGTACGTATGGAAAGAGAAATGCTGAAAACACAGAGTATAAGAGGAATTAAGGTGGCTACCCCC
>CANQML010000033.1 GCA_947624935.1 Candidatus Gastranaerophilales bacterium | reverse complement strand
GGGGGGGGGGGTAGTTACCTTAATTCCTCTCATACTCTGTATTTTCAGCAATTTGTTATTCATACGTTAATTATATACATTTTCTCACCGTTTGTCAATAGTTTTTGACATTAGCAAAAAAACTGTTATAATAAGCTATATGAAAAAGTTACTTGCATTTTTACTCATATTTACCGGAATGGCTGTATGGGCTGAAGAATTTGACAACATCCAACTTCCGATGCGCGATTATGACGGGATTGAACTTCCTGCGGGAACTTTTATCCCCGTTATGAGCGCTCAGGATATCTCAACTCAATATTGCCCCGAAGGTTACAAGGTTAAATTTATCTCAACAAATGATTTGTATCTTTATGAAACTAATATCTTGCCAAAAGATACCGAGTTTTACGGTTACATCGAAAAAATTAACGAGCCGGTTGTGGGAACACATGCGTCTATGAAAATTAAGATTACAAAGCTGAAACTTCAAGACAATTTTGAAATCCCTTTGAAAGCATACATATACACAACAAATAATAACTTAATCGGCGGGGGGCTTACCGAGCCGGCTGAATACGTCAAAATGCCGCACTATCAAAGAAGATTTCAAGGGAATTTTTGGTCGCACAGAGGCGCAACTTTACAAATCCGCCCCGGCGGACGGCGTCTAATGGGCGAACACACAAGAATTAATGCGGGAGAAAATGAATTGATTATTCTCACCTCCCCTGCATGGATTACACATACCTTAACAAATTGACATTACATTAAATGTAAAATATAATGATTAAAGGGAGGAAAGTCCGATGTTAAAGAAATTATTGGTATTAACGTTATTAAGTTCAACTGCATTTGCGGCAGAAAATTACAATTACAGTCAAAATTCACAAGTTCCTATGTATAATCCGTCATATTATCAGCAGAATAATTACGGATTCAACAACCATACACTTAAAGGAAGTGTTGTAACGGTTCCGGCAGGACAGCAATTCAGAACGGTTGTTACAACTCCCTTAAGCTCTGCGACATTGACATTGGGGCAAAATGTTTCAATGGCGCTCGGCAGTGATTTTTATTATAACGGGAACTTAATAGCTCCTGCGGGAAGTTCAGTAACAGGAACCGTTTTAGAAGTTTCAAAAGCAAAACATGGCAGTATGAACGGCAAACTTCTTGTAAGATTTACGCAAATCGTAACGCCTTACGGAATACAGATTCCAATATCAGCTGTCATCAAAACCGATGATAACACAGGTGTTTTAATCGGCGGAACAAAGCTTGATGTTACAAAAGAATATACAAAAGATTTGGTTGTCGGTTCAGGCGCCGGAGCTCTGTCCGGGCTGGTATTCGGTGCGCTTTCCGGCGGAAATCTCGGTAAAGGTACCGCTTTAGGTACAGCAGTCGGTGCCGGCGGCGGATTGGTCAAGTCTATTTGGGATAAAGGAAATGATGTGGAAATCCCCGTAAATTCCGCAGTCAATTTGGTACTTACACAACCGATTACTGTCAATCCCGCAATAAACCAAGTTAATTATTAGCAGGTCAGGTGATAATTTTATTTTACGTTTAAAATAGAATTATGCTAAAAGGAAAAAAATGTCACTTTTATATAAAAACAATTTAATAGAGGATGAGGATACAAATTACACTCCGCCTGCCGTTTTAAAAGACGATGAAGGTAATTTGACCTTAAAAAAATCCATAATAATATCAACCATTTTACACCCGTCGGTTTTGGGTGCGGCATGGTTGACCTTTATTATATTGGCATTTTTCGGGATAAATTTAGCGCTTTTTGAACGACCGAAACCCAAGATGAACGATATAGAATTTGTATTGGTAGACCATGAGGCAACACCAAAAAACAAAAATACACCTTACAGAGCCGATATTAATTCAAGAACGGGCGGGGTGAATGACCCGACAAGAAAAGTTTCAATGCCATCGCCTGCGCCGCAGCCTGTTCAAAAGGCGAGCGCGCCTGCTGCACCTGCAAAGCAACCGCCCAAGCAACCGCCCAAGCAACCGGCAAAACAGCCTGCAAAACAGCCTGCGCAGCAAACGGTTAAACAAGCGGTAAAACAAATTGTAAAACCTGCGGCACCGCAAGCGCCTTCAAAACAAGTTGCAAAGCCACAGCCGCCAACGGCTCGTCCGTCCATAAAACCGCCGATGACGCCAAAAACTGTTCAAAAACCGTCATCAGCATTCAGAGTTCCCGTCCCCTCAGGCGGAACAAAATCGGGCAGTTATTCAACAGGGCCTGTAAGCGGTTCCGGTAAAGCGGCAAATGGAGGCTCGGGCGGCGGAAAGAGTTTTGCACCGGCACCATCATTGGCGCCAACCGGCGGAAGTTCTTCAGGCTCACGTCTTGCTAAAGGCGGAGGCGGCGGTGGAACCGGCAACATCGGAAACCCCGGCGGTGGCGGAGGAGCACCTGGCATTGATGCTATTCGTGAACCCGATTTTGGACCTTATATGAGAGATTTACAAAGAAGAATTAAAATGAATTGGGATCCTCCAAAAGGTAACGAAAGCAAACGCGTTGTTCTTCTTTTCAAAATCGCAAAAGACGGCAGACTGCTTTCTTGCAGTGTGTATAAATCGTCGGGATTGCCAAACGCCGACAAAGCCGCACTTAATGCGGTCTATCAGACGGCACCTTTCAGACCTTTACCGGCAGAGTTTAAAGGTCAAAGCATAGACATTCAATTCACTTTTGATTATAACGTATTTGGAGCAACAGGATATTAGGAGAAAACTATGGAACTATTATTACACTCAATCAAACTTGACTGGCCGGTATTGTTACCGATTTTGGTATGTTCAATACTCGTTGTTGCAGTCGTAATTAACAGATTTTCTTTTTACAAAAGAAACAAAAGAGATGTCGTTCTTTTTATCCCTAAATTACAAAAAGAACTGGCAAAAGGCAACCTTCAAGGTGCGCAAAACCTTGCCATACAGTGTGGCGGGGTAATCGGAGAAGTAACGGAAGAAGCTGTGAGAATATTTTCCGAACAAAGAAACGGATTTTCTCGTTCGTTTGATATTGCGGCGGCTTTAGCAACAAGAAAACTTGAAAGCCACCTGACAATTCTCGGTACAATCGGCGGTGTCGCACCGTTTTTAGGGTTGTTCGGAACGGTTGTAAGAATTTTGTATACCTTCCAAGATTTAGCGGTTCAAGGTAACCAATCTGCCGCAGTTGCAATGGGTATAGGTTCGGCTTTGATTGCTACCGCATTCGGTCTTGGAGTCGCAATCGTTGCGGTTATTTTCTACAACTCTTTCCAATCTATCGTAAAACGCTACGAAGATGACTTCCAGTTAATCAAATTGCTTTTCTTGAGCTTTGTTGATTCAGACGAAGAAGCAACCGTTGAATCACCGACTTCCAACGCTATATAGGAGAAATTATGGCAGCAAAAAAAGGTAAACTTTTTACCGAAATAAATATCACACCTTTAACAGACATATTTTTGGTACTGTTGATTATCATGATGGTTGTCGCACCGACATTCCAGTCAATGGATAATGCAATTTCCGTGCCTGAAATCAACAGCGGTGTTGCAATTGAGCAAACTAATGCCGAAGTTGCTATTACAAAAGAAGGTTTGATGTACATAAACGGCAGAGAAATTTCATCAGATAATCTTACCAATGAACTTATTGCCATAAAAGATTCTCTTGAAAAGCCCGAAGTCGTTGTAAAAGCGGATTCTCAAGTCAGAAGTTCGGAGATTATGAAAGTAATGAATGCGGCACAGGATGCCGAATACAAAAAATTAATCGTTGCGGGTGAACCGTTAAGCAAAAAAGAGCAAAAAGAATTGATTGAGGAAAATAATGGCTAGAGATACATTTAACGAAATAAACATAACACCTTTAACGGATATATTTTTGGTACTGTTAATTATCATGATGGTAATAGCGCCGCTTTTAGACCAGCAGGGCTTGAATTTGACCGTACCCGAGATGGTTGAGCAAGAACAAGTTAATGAAGATACAAAAATTTTGACTGTAAATGTGACCTCTGATGATAAATATTTTATTGACGGTGAAGAAATTTCGGCAGAAAATCTTGAAAACACTTTAAAATCTCTTGCAAAAGACTACCCCGACGGCATGATGATTGAAACCGACGGTGACGCATCACATGGCGGAGTGGTTAAACTTATGGACAGTGCAAGAAATTCCGGCATCACAAGTATTTCAGTTTCCGAAATATGATTGTCAAATTGAATTTTTGCGATATAATCTAAACAGAGAGGTTAATTTATGAATAAAAGTCAATCTGCAGGAATGTATATAGTTTTGGCAATTGTGGTACTTGTGTTTGTGTCATCGGTATTTATGGCAGGGCCTGTAACGAGCACAAGCGAGCTTTCTTATTCAAGTTTTATCGAAAAATTATCAAAAAATGAATTTAAAAGAATAGAAAAAGCGGACGACTATTTGATTGCAATTCCTGCAAAACAGGATGAAACAACAACGACCGAACAGAGCATGTTCGGGCCGGTTGAAAAGAAAATGCCGCAAGTTCAATATAAGGTTTTAACCCCCGATGATCCCGATTTGATGAAGAAATTAGAGGCTGCAAATGTTGAGATATCAGTTAAAAAGCCTACGGAATCTTCACAAATGCTCGGGGTTTTGGGGTCGTTTTTATTACCTTTATTATTTATAATTTTCCTTGTTGTCATGGCCAAAAGTGTTCAGGCAGGCGGAACTCAAGCGATGTCATTTGGAAAAAGCAAAGCAAAAATGCTTTTGGACAGCAAAGTTAAAACAACATTCAAAGATGTTGCGGGAATTGACGAGGAGAAAAAAGAGCTTGAAGAAATCGTTGATTTTCTAAAACATGGTGAAAAATATATTAAACTCGGTGCAAAAATTCCAAAAGGCGTTTTGCTTGTTGGTGCTCCGGGTACCGGTAAAACATTGATGGCAAAAGCCGTTGCAGGCGAAGCCGGCGTTCCGTTTTTCTCAATAAGCGGTTCGGACTTTGTTGAAATGTTTGTCGGTGTCGGTGCAAGCCGTGTGAGAGATTTATTTGAGCAGGCAAAAAAACATCAGCCTTGCATAATATTTATTGATGAAATCGATGCTGTCGGACGTCAGCGTGGCGCAGGTTTAGGCGGCGGACACGATGAAAGAGAGCAGACACTTAACCAATTATTGGTTGAAATGGACGGATTTGACGAAAATGTCAATATAATCGTAATTGCGGCAACAAACAGACCAGACATTTTAGACAATGCGTTATTACGTCCGGGGCGCTTTGACAGGCAAATTGTTATTAACAGACCCGATATTTTAGGCAGAGAACAGATTTTGCAGGTACATGCCAAAAACAAACCGCTTGCAAAAGAGGTTGAATTAAAAGTTCTTGCAAAACGCACCCCAGGCTTTACGGGTGCGGATTTGCAGAATTTATTAAACGAGGCGGCACTTCTTGCGGCGCGTCATGACCAAAAAGAAATCACAATGGAAAACCTTGAAGATGCAATAGATAAAGTTATGGCAGGACCTGAAAAGAAAAGCAGAATTATATCAGATGAGGAAAAAGAAAACACAGCATACCACGAAGTCGGTCACGCTCTGCTTGCAAAACTGTTGAAAAACACCGACCCGCTGCATAAAGTTTCAATCATCCCAAGAGGTATGGCACTCGGTATCACAATGACTTTGCCTGAAAAAGACCACCTTACGATGAAAAAATCGCAGCTGTTGGACAGAATAACAATGACGCTTGGCGGACGTGTCGCCGAAGAAATTGTTTACGGCAAAGATTCAATAACAACGGGTGCTTCAAACGACTTGGAAAAAGTAACGGCGCTTGCGCGTAATATGGTTACAACGTATGGAATGTCCGAGAAAATGGGAAGCCTTCAATACGGAAAGAGCGAAGAACACGTATTTATGGGCAGAGATTTCGGGCATACAAGAGATTTTTCGGAAGAAATTGCCGCAGAAATCGACAAGGAAGTTAAAAAGATTGTAGACGAACGCTACCAAATCGCAAAAGAACTTCTCACCCAAAACAGAGATATGCTCGAATACATATCCAAAACCCTTTTGGACGAAGAAACTATTGACGAAAAGCGTTTTGTCGAATTAATGGAAAAAGTTGAAAGTGAACGAGGTTAAATACGTCTTTCAAGTAAATATAGAAGATTTTAACGGGCAAAGCGAGGGTGATATTTTAGGCTTGAAGTTTGAAAATATTGAGCAAAAACCCTTGCTGCAAAAAGTTTTGCCTAAAATCACAAAGCCTTTAATGATTATAGGTTCGGGCAAAGACGATGTGGACAAAACCCTTCTGCCCGAATTGATAAGCGTATTGGATAGAAACTGTATCATCTGTTCAGCCAACGAAAACACTTACAAAGCTATTGTGCCTAAAATCGGCGGACATATACTTGTTTTAAAAACCCCGATAGACATAAATTTATGCAAAGAATTAAACATTTTATCCTCGGAGCTCGGGCTTGGGTTAGACAAAATAATAATTGACAGCGACATCGGCGGGCTTGGCTACGGGCTTGAATACGGCTACAGCATGATTGAAAAAATCAAGCTTGAAAACGATAAATATTTAAATATGCCTATCATCAGCTTTGCGCCGATTGAAAGCCTCAAAACAAAAGAGGCAAAATCCGACACTTTTTCAAAAAGCTGGGGAAGTCTTGATATGAGGAGAAAGTATTTCCAAATAGCTGCGGCATCAGCCGCAAAAGCCGCAGGGGCGGACATTATCGTGGTAGAAAGTATGGAAGGGCTTGTAAGATGAACTTATCAGGAATGCAAATCTTCAAATACCTTCCCGCGGCAAAGAAAGCCGAACACACAAATTGCAAAACATGCGGATTTTCGACCTGTATGGCTTTTGCAATAAAACTTGCGCAAAATCAGACAACATTTGACAAATGTCCCTATATGCCAGATGAATTGAAAGCTGTTTGCCAAAAGAATATGAAAGTTCCGCAAAAGACCGTTAAAATTGGTGACGCAACAGTCGGCGGCGAAAATGTTTTATACAGGCACGAAAAAACTTTTGTAAATAAGACCGCAATCGGCGTAATTTTGGATTGCAATTCGCCTGATTTTGAACAAAAGCTTGAACGCATCAAAGAGTTTGAGATTACAAGAGTAAACGAGGTTATGAAGGTTGATTTTGTAATCACAAAAAACGGAGCGGTCGACGGCACGATTTTGTATGAGGATTTTGAAAAACTGCCTTTAATAAAGCTTCAAGACGATGATGTGACATTGGAAAAACTGATTGAAATAAGGAAAAAGGCGGTAGTTGAGCGCGATGAAGAATTTTCAAACCCTGTGTGCGTTTTTATGAAATCCGATGAAAAAACCTGCGCAAGGGCGGCTTTGTACCTGTGTAAATATGCAAATGCGCTTGTATTTGAGGATTTTGACGAAAGTCTTTTTGCAACGCTTATGACATTGAGGCAGAATATTTTTACCGACCCTCAAAAGCCTTTGCAGGTCGAACCGAAAGTCTATGAGTTTAACAACCCCGATGAAAATTCAATCTGTTTTATGACGACGAATTTTGCGCTCACATATTATGCGGTTGCGGCAGAGCTTGAAAATTTGCATATTCCGTCTTACTTAATCGTTGTGCCGTCAGACGGCATGAGTGTTTTAACGGCATGGTCAGCTGAAAAATTCACTGCCAAAATTGTTAAAAAAACGCTTGAAAAATTTGATTTTAAAAACAGGGTAAAGACGCGAAAGATAATAATCCCAGGGCTGTTATCCGAGATGAAAGAGGAATTGGAGCAGGAGCTTGACGGTTTTGAAATAATAGTCGGAACAATAGATGCCTACGCGATTTCAGACTTTGTGAAAGCTATGTAAACAAATCCTTTACCTCAACATCCAGCGCCTTTGCAATCAAGTCCATTCTTTTAAAACTCGGAGTTCTTAACCCTCTTTCAATTTCCGATAAATAATCCGTCGTAATCCCAGCCAATTCGCTCAATTTTTCTTGAGTTAATTTTCTTTCAAGCCTATACTTTTTTAAATTCTTTCTGAAAATATCTTTCGTACTCATAAATTAAAATCCAAAAGCTCGCACAGTTTCATTTCAAAAGCTTGCGCTATTTGCAAAAGATTTGAATATTTCACGTCAGTAACGCCGTTTTCGATGTTACTTACGCTATGTATAGAAAGGCTTGCAAGCTCGGCTAACTGCTCTTGTGAAAGGTTACGTTTTTTCCGCTCAAACCTTATTTTTTGACCCAATTTGAATATGTTTAGTTTATCATCCATTTTTTAATAATTTATATACCTCTACATCTAAAAATTTTGCTAATTTTGCAAGTCTGTCAATTGTTATGTTAACTTTTCCTTTTTCAAGTTTTGAGATACGAATTGTCAAAACCTACAGCTAAAGACAATTCTTCTCTTTTTAAATGTTTAGCTGTCCTTAAACTCTTTATGTTTTTTGCAATTGTATCTCTATGACTCAAAACTTACATCCTCCGGCATAAACAATTTGTAAACATCAACATCCAGTGCTTTTGCAATTTTTATTAAAGATTTCAGACCCGGATTATTAATATTAACCTCAATCTTACCGACATAATCCAAGCTTAAACCGCTTTTTTCTGCAAGTTTTTCTTGTGTCATGCCTTTGCTTTCCCGTAAATATTTTATTCTTTTACCGATTAATTTATATATCTCATCCATTTGACTATTTTACTGGATGTGATAACATAATATTACTGGAATATTGCCAGTAGAGAGGTTTATTTTGAAAACTATTCTAATCGACTTAGACGGGGTGTTGAATACCTATGACGGGAATTACGACGAAAAATTTATTCCGCCCGTTAAAGAAGGTGCAATTGATTTTATCAAAGAACTTTCGAAAAAATTTAAGGTTAAAATTTTTACATCAAGAAACCAACTGCTTGCCTCGCAATGGATTATAAACAATAATCTCGAAAGTTATGTCGATGACGTAACAAACATCAAAGTGCCAAGCTACCTGATAATTGATGACAGATGTATTCATTTCAACGGGAATTACCGAGAAATTTTAGACAAGATTTATGGTTTTAGAACCTGAAATCACGAGAGCCCGCCTCGATTTTAACAAGATTTTCTTCGACTTTTTCTTTTATCACGTTGGAATCTATCATTTCAACTTCTTTTGCAATCAGATCATAGCCGATTTTTTTGGTTTCATCGGAGGCGTAATCTTGTAAATATTCTTTCAAAGTCATTAAGGCATTGGGGTGGCAAAAATTATGAATTTGTCTGCTTTTGCATAACTCCATAAACCTGTCGCCCGTTCTTCCGCTCCTATAACATGCGGTGCAAAAACTCGGAACATAGCCAAGCTGCATAAGCCATTTTATAACCTCATCCAAAGGACGTCTGTCCGATACGTCAAACTGTGCGGAATTTTCATCCTCGGGCATCGGGTTGAAATACCCGCCGACACTGGTCTTTGAACCGCCGCTGATTTGAGAAACACCAAGATTTAGCAATCTTTTTCTGCATTCTTCGCTTTCGCGTGTTGAAATAATCATGCCGGTGTAAGGTACGGCAATTCTTATACATGCAACGATTTTGGCAAAAATATCATCGTCAATTCCGTTGTCAAAATCATCGGGGTTAATATCATCGGCTTTTTTAATTCTGGGAACGCTTATGGCATGAGGTCCGACGCCGTGTACCGCCTCTAAGTGTTCTGCGTGCATTAAAAGCCCCGCAAATTCGTACCTGTATGATTCAAGCCCGAAAAGTACGCCCAAACTTACATCATCAATCCCGCCTTCCATGGCTCTGTCCATAGCCTCCGTATGGTATGCGTAATTGTGTTTCGGACCTGTCGGGTGCAGGGTTTCGTAAGAGTCTTTGTTATAAGTTTCTTGAAACAAAATATAAGTACCTATTCCGATATCGTGGAGTTTTCTGTAATTTTCGACCGTTGTTGCCGCAATATTTACATTTACACGACGAATTGAACCGTTTTTGTGTTTAACGGAATAAATTGTTTTTATGGAGTCCAAAATATATTCAATCGGGTTGTTAACGGGGTCTTCGCCCGCCTCGACCGCAATACGTTTATGCCCCATATCTTGGAGCGCAATTATTTCGTTTTTTATTTCTTCCTGCGTAAGTTTTTTTCTCGGGATATGTTTGTTTTTGAAGTGATAAGGGCAGTAAACACAGCCGTTTACACAGTAATTTGACAAATATAACGGTGCAAAAAGCACTATTCTGTTTCCGTAAAAATCTTGTTTAATTTCTCTGGCAAGCTCGCAAATCTCGTTGTTTTTTTCAGGCAAATCACATGCCAGAAGAACAGATGCCTCTCTATGGGTAAGTCCGTTTCTTTTTCTTGCTTTATCAAGGATTTCATTAATTAATTTTTCATTGTGTTTGTTTTTTTCAGCATATTCAAGCGTATCAAGAATTTCTTCATGTGATATAAATTCTTCGGCTTTCATTGATTTAGGGTTGTACATAATTTCCTCCAAATTTATAATACAGCAAAAATAATTTACAAGCAAAACAGTTTTATGATAAAATCAACTCAAGGAGTAAAAAATGAAATCAATAATTTTAGCGGCAGGAAAAGGCACGAGAATGAAATCCGAAACCCCAAAGGTTTTGCACGAAATTATGGGCAAAACGCTTTTGGGATACGTTTTAGACAGCGTAACAAATATTTGTGACGAAAACTTTGTAATTGTAGGGCATGGCGCACAAAAAGTCGAAGAATTTGTCAATAAAAATTACAAAAACACAAAAACAGTGCTGCAAACCCCGCAGCTTGGAACAGGTCACGCGGTTTCTATGGTATGTCCGTATCTTGAAAGCTTTGAAGATGATGTCATAATCCTTTGCGGCGACACTCCGCTTATTACGGAAAAGACTTTGAAAGAATTTACCGACTTTCACAAAAAAAGCAACTCCGACATAACCGTTATGAGTACGATTTTCGAAAACCCTACAAACTATGGCAGAATTATCCGCAACAGCGATAATTCGCTGAAATGTATCATTGAAGAAAAAGATGCATCCGATGAGCAAAAAGCCATAAAAGAAGTTAACACAGGGATTTATTGTCTTGATTGGGGAAAAATCAAATCCGCCTTCAAGGATTTGAAATCGGATAACGCACAGGGCGAATATTACCTCACGGACATTATCGAATGGGGAAATTCAAATAACCTTAAAGTGAATGCTTTTATCTTGACGCAAAGTGAAGAAAGTTTCGGAATAAATTCAAGATTAAATCTTGCGCAAGCCGCAAAATTAATGAACGAAAGAAAATTAAACGAGCTTATGGAAAACGGCGTCACAATAGTTGACCCGACAAATACGTGGATAAGCCAAGACACGCAAATCGACAAAGACACAATAATTTACCCCTCGACCTATATTGAGGGAACAAATAAAATCGGTAAAAACTGCAAAATAGGGCCTTTTGCGCACCTTAGAGGCGATGTTGAAATTGCAGACAACATTAAAATAGGCAATTTTGTTGAAGTCAAAAAATCCAAAATAAATTCAAATACAAACGCGGGACACTTAAGCTACATCGGTGACAGCGAAGTCGGAAGTAACGTAAACATAGGCGCGGGAACAATTACCGCAAACTACAACCCGCTCACCAAAGTTAAGAGTAAAACTATCATAAAAGACAAAGTCAAAATAGGTTCAAACAGCGTGCTTGTTGCGCCTGTCGAAGTTGAAGAAGGTGCAAACATAGGCGCAGGCTCAATTATAACCAAAAATATTCCGTCATGGGCGCTTGCAATAACACGTTCGCCGTTAAAAATACTTGAAAATTGGGTCAAAAAGTTTATTTAACTTCAAAATCATTGACTAAAAGCACTTGAATTTCCCCCGGTTCAAGCTTAACGGTAAATTTACCTTTGTCCGATATAGGGGAAGACCCCGTCTTGATAGGTATAGTCAGAAATTCGTTTTTGTAACCGGGGACTTTTATAACGCTTTCGCTGTAAGTTCTGAAATTCATATTCCCAAAAACTAAAATAGCCGTGTTATTATAGCTCATCGCATAAGCGAAAACGGAAGTATTATTTGTTTTTAAGGGGGTGAACTTCCCGTTGGCTAAAATTGGCGCTACATAGTCCCTAAAGCCGTTTGCCATGGAAAATTCACGCTTAAATTCTTCGTTTTTTCCGCCCGGCTGACGTGAAAAGTTGAATATATCAATTTTTCCGCGGTGAACAAAGTACATATCATCGTCAGTGTAAGTTTTTCGGGCTTTTTTATTAGCCCAAAGGTAGATATAATTATCCCCCGTAGTAAATCCGTCCACATAATAAGCGTTGACGGGTAATGTCGAATTTAGCCACAAAATCATCTCGCTGTAAGGTAAACCGTTAATCAGAACAGGGCTTAACTCGTCATGAGTAGAGAAACTTCCAATGACGGATTTTGTGTCTGAAAAAGCATTTTTCAAACTGTTTGTAAATTTAACATGATTTATAAGCTCGGCGGCTGTTCTCCAGTCTTTCATATTGAAATAACTGCCGTAAAACCCGTCAAAGCCCGCTTGTAATAACTTATCATAGGGCGTAAACACCGCCTGCGGGTTTATTGCATCATGCCAGCTGTCGGAAGATTCTGCAAGCCACAGAAACTGCGGGTCTTTCGCTCTTGAATAACTTATCAAATCTTTCCAAAATTTTGCGGGTTTGGATGATGCCGCATCTGCTCTAATTCCGTCTGCGCCAAGCATTATGACATAGTCCACAAAATCTTTGTACAAATTATAAACCTCGGGGTTTACCGAAACTTCGTCTCCAGCGTCAAAAAGCCTTACATCCGTCCAATCAGAGGGGATAACAGGGTTTTGCAAAGAATCTTTTATGAAAAGTTCAGGGTGTTTCATGTACAAATCATAAGCACCGCAAGAGGGTAAATCAATCATAACCCTGATTTTGCGTTTGTGTGCCTCATTTATAAATTTTATAGCCTGATCTTCCAACGACATTGTTGAGCGATTACTTTTAAGCTGCGGATTTAGCTCGTTAAAGCTATCTATGGCATATAAAGAACCGGCAGTCCCAAGAGCCTTAACCTTGCCCGTTTTCATAATCGGCAAAACGTGAATTGTATTTACACCCAGCGCCTGCAATTCATCAAGCCGTTTAATCCCGTTTATAAAATTTCCGCTTTCTTCGTTTTCGTCAATAATTCCGTTTTTATTTGTGTCTTGCGCCCCGAAAGTTCTTATGTTTATTACATAAATAATTGCGTTATTGTTTAAAAACAGCGTTCTTAAATCGTTTGCCCAAAAATCTTGGGCAAAAACTGCGTTGGAAAATAAAAATACAGCCAATAAAATTAAAAGTTTTTTCATATCCCTCTCCTGAAATTATTTTAGCAGACTAATTTTCATTTTGCAAACGGGTATATTTTTTGCCGACAAGTTCATCGGGCAAAAACTGCTGATAAACCTCGGGGGCATCGTGAGTGTAAACATAACCGATACCAAACCCGTAATCTTTTGCATCTTTATAGTGCGCATCTCGAAGGTGCATGGGCGGCGGAAAGTCTTTTCCGTTTGCGATATCCGACAGCGCCCCGTCGATTGCACAAATTCCTTCGTTGGATTTTTTGGCACGGGCAACATAGATAACAGCTTCAGCAAGCGGTATTCTTCCCTCCGGCAAGCCTAACAATTCAACGGCTTTATAAGCATTTACGGCAACATTGAGCGCCATAGGATCGGCAAGCCCGACATCTTCTGCCGCACAAACAATTAACCGCCTTGCAATAAACCTCGGGTCTTCGCCCGCTGCAATCATTTTTGCAAGATAATATATCGCCGCATCCGCATCACTTCCCCTCAAACTCTTTTGAAATGCCGACGCGCAATCATAATGCTCATCTTTTGAATACCTTGTATTTCTTTTTTGACAAATATTTTCAATAATCTCAACCGTCAAATTCCGCCTGTTATCTTTCAGGTCGCTTGCAAAATATGCGTTTTCAACGACATTGAGCGCATATCTTGCATCACCGCGCGCAAGATTTATGATAAAATCAATAACACCCGCCTCGCAATCCATTGCGCAATAATTTTTTGCCAGATACGCAAACCCGCGTTTGATAATGCTTTCCAAGCTTTTATCGTCTATAGAATTAAGTCTTATAACCTGAACACGTGACAAAAGTGCGGGTATAACTTGAAACGAGGGGTTTTCGGTGGTTGAGCCGATTAAAAACAGCGTTCCGTTTTCAAGGTGAGGCAAAAGCGCATCCTGCTGGGTCTTTGAATATCTGTGAATTTCGTCTATAAACAATATCGTTTTTACACCCGCTCTAAGATTTTCCTTGGCGCTTTCAACCGCATCTTTAATATCTTTGACACCCGATGTTACGGCTGAAATCTCAATAAAATTAGCGTTCGTTTTTGATGCAATAAGCCTTGCAAGCGTAGTTTTTCCGCACCCCGGAGTTCCCCAAAAAATAAGCGAAAACAGTCTGTTTGTTTTCAACAAATTCAAAATCGGGCTGTTTGGCGCAACAACGTTACTTTGACCCAAAAAATCCTCTATCGTTTTGGGTCTTAAAATTTCCGCCAAAGGAATTTGCTTATTTTGATTTTCGAGTTCCGTAAATAAATTATTCATAGTATAATTATAGCATTCATGAAAAAATTTTTGGTAATTTTAATATTAATAATTGCAATAATTTTGTTTGCAAAGCCCAAAAAAGACAACAGCGTAGTTTTTTGGACATTACAGATGAGCGATTTTGCACCGTATATTGAAGGCGTGATAAAAGAATTTGAAGAACAAAACCCCGAAATTAAAATAAAATGGATAGATGTTCCGTTTTCCGAGGGCGAAAAGCGCACACTTGCATCGGTTTTGAGCGATAATCCGCCTGATTTGGTGAACTTAAACCCTGATTTTACGGCAATTCTGGCACAAAAAGGCGCACTTTATGAAATCCCCGAAACCTCGCAATTTGTTCCCGAAATCGTCGAAACCTTAAAATACAACGGCAAAGTGTATTCAATCCCTTGGTATGCGACATCTGCCGTAACGATTTATAACAAAGATTTGATTAAAAAAGCAAACGTGAACGTTCCAAAAACTTACAAAGATATCGGTAAAATCGCACCGCAAATCAAATCATCAACAGGTGCTTACGTGTTTTTGCCAAATATTACAGAAAACGATACCATGCTGAAAATTTTGAACAAATACGGGATAAATTCGCCCGAAACAATTAACAGCAAACAATCACAAGAGGTTTTTGAATTTTTCAAAGATTTATATGTCAAAAATTTAATCCCCAAAGAAACGATTACCCAAACTCACCGAGAGGCGCTTGAAAAATACATGTCAGAAAACACCGTTATTTTTCAGGCAGGAGCAAATTTTTTAAACATGATAAAAGAAAATGCGCCTCAAACCTACGCCCACACTGACGTTGCAGAACAAATCAAAGGCGATTTGGGACAAAACGATTTTTCACTGATGAATTTTGTAATTCCGCTGCGCTCGTCAAGAAAAGAAGATGCGCTTAAATTTGCACTGTTTTTGACAAACGAAAAAAATCAGCTTGAGCTTGCAAAACTGACAAATGTTATAGCCGTGAACAAAGACTCATTAACAAACGAATTTTACACCAAATTTGATGATAATGATTTGATGTCAAAAGCAAGAGTAATAAGCGCAAAGCAATTGAACAAAGTCACCCCTGTTTTAAAGTCCGAACGAAATCAAAAAGAGATAAATACGCTGATAAATTCAGCCGTTCAAGAGATATTATCCGGCAAAAAAGAAACCCCGTCGGCATTGGACGAGGTTTCAAAAAACTGGAAAACCTTAACAACAACAACAGAACCCGCCAAATGATGGCATGCCGTACATCATTGGTGCACCAAACATCATAGGCGATGCCCATGCCGACGTGACTGTATAAGCCATCGGCATCATTGAATAATAAGGCATTGTAGAATACATAGCGGCTTGAGTTAAGGTCGGAGTTGCTGCAGCAGGGTTACTTGTAGGAACCATTGAATTTAAGGTTGTTCCGATATAACTGTGGGTGCTTTTATCAATAATGTTACCCAAAGCTGCATTAGTAACGCCGGAAAACATTTTATTCATGCCTGATGAAACTGCTTCGGCAGTTGTAGCGCCTTTGTTTTTCTCTTGAAATATATTTAATATCCCGTTAAGTCCTGCAAGCCCCGCTTGTAAACCACTCATTGTGTTTGAGAACTTGGGATCATAACAATATCCGTAATTACAACATATAGGCCACATATAGTATCTCCTCGTTATATATATAAAAAATATATATAAACAAAAATTGCCATGATTTTTAACCTTTGTAAAGTTATGTAACAAAACAGGTCAAAACATTAAAGTTTAAGGTCAAAACTGCCGATTAAAAGAATGTAAGGAAAAAGGGATTATGATGAACGTTACTTTAAATTCAAATTTCAAAACAGGGATTGATACTTCGATATTAAAAGAAGTATCGGCTGAAATTTTGAAAAGGGCACAGGCAAAGACTGCCCGGGTCGTTCAAGCTCCTCAAAGAGATTTGGGATTGGATTTGTACAAAGTTGATACAACAACCGCAAGACAAATCGCTATGAACAATTCCGGATTTCAAGTTCAGCTTAATCAAGAAGTAATGGAGTCAATCAAATTTTTAAACACACAAGCGGCACAAAGAGTTCAAAAGAATGTTGAAGGCAAACTTGCTTTTTCAGTGTATGAAAGCGCAGATGTTCAAAAAGCGGCAGAGCCTCCCAAATTCAATTCAATAATAAGTTTTTCAACCGCAAAAGACAAACAAGGTTCAAATCCTTTCTACAAAGGTGAACTTTTGAGCGGTAAAAAAGAAGATAAAGATGAGCTAAACATCTTTGGTTAGTAATAATCTTCGTCTTCTTTAGATTCCTCAATTATTTCCTCCAAATTATCCTCTGACTCATCTTTGAGGGTAATTTTCTTTTTTCGGGCGTTAATGACGTTAGCGACATTCATCATGGCAAGCGAATTGAGAGTTGCGCGCAAGACGGCGCTTCTGTCCATATATTGATTATCTTGATTGTCGGCGTCATCATCTTCGCGTTTTTGCTGAGCGAAGTATTCGCCGCCCTGCCCCATTTTATCATCCTGGGTGCGGGCTGCGGTACCTGAGATGTCCCCGCTTTTAAAATTGAATGCTCCGCCGATTCCGAAGAATCCTGCCGACCTGTTATCAACCATATACTAACCCTTTTGTGTTTATTTTAAACTATGTCGATGTAACTTTAAATCCCCTAAATAAATTAATTTGCGGGTTTGTAAATAAAAATTTACATATTACATCCGTAGCAATTATAGCATATTTTGTTGAAAAAAACAACCGGATATGGTAAAATAAAGTAAAAGGAAGGCAATTTATGAAAAGAATAAAAGGATTTACTTTAACAGAGCTAATGGTAGCGCTTGTTGTGCTGGGTGTGATTTGTGCGGCGGTAATACCTGCCATAGTAAACAATAACCCCAACCAGAATAAAATAATGGTGAAGAAAGCCTACTATGTGTTTTCGCAAATGGTGAGCGATTTAATAAACAATCCGAGTCTTTACCCTGCAGAAGACGGCATTTGTCCGGAGAATAATCAAAGTGGATATGTAGGATTTGACTGTAACGTATCGCCGAAGAAATTGCCTGTATTATTTGCAAAAGCAATGAACATAGAAGGTGACAGAATAGATGCGGAGGCTGATTTAAAAGATTCGTATAAAAAAAGTTCATTAGCAGATTGTTTTGGCGGGTATGATTCATGCTATGTAATAGAAACAACTGACGGCATGAAATGGGCATTTCCGCAAGACAATAAATTTACAAAGGGTGATGCAAAAAGTTCCACATATATAACGGTTGACGTAAACGGTGACAAAAGCCCCAATTGTTATCAGAATAGTGAAGCTTGCAAAGATAAAACGGGCAATTTTGACCAATTACGTATGAAGTTATATGCAGACGGACAAATAGAAATAGACGGTGACTGGGCAAAGGATGCCGTCAAAGTGACATCAGAAATATCAGAGGATTAAAGCAGCCGGGTAATCGCGCAGAGATGTGAGGAAAGTCCGTGCATTCAAGGACAGGTCGCCGGAGAAAGTCCGGACGGTGTGAGCCGGTGGAAAGGACCACAGAAATGAAGACTGCTAACCGCCCAAAAGGCAGGAGCGATGGTGCAACGGTGAGGTAAGAGCGTCACCGGCGATATCGAGAGGTATCGGCCAGGCAACCCCCGATCGAATGCAAGATTAAGTCGAAGGTTATAAAGGCTGTCCGCCCACTTCGGAAAAATCGCTTGAGTTTGCGGGTAACCGCATTCCCAGACAGATGATTACCTAGAAACAGAACACGGCTTACGAACTGCTTTAAATTAAAAAGAGGTCAATTGACCTCTTTTTAAAATTTGTAAGGGTAGTCCTCGGGTATCAAAAAATAAACTTTCTCCCTCGCCCCGACGAATTGACCTTCGTGTGGGAGAGGGAAGGAGCGTAGCGACGGGGTGAGGGGGTCAACACCGTCAAAACTTGAAGGGATAGTCCTTCGGTATTTTCCAGCCGTTTCGCATAATTAATGCGGTACAATAATTCTTCTGATTTCCTGCATAACATCCGCAATCTTTATCCTCACGCAATATTTTGTCAATCTGATCATCTGCAACATTATCCCAGCCCCGATATCGATATGTATAAGGCACTATTCCGCCCTGCCTGTATAAGCTTGTATGGGCATAGGGTGAGTCATCAAAAAAAACCTGTATAAAAATAAATTCATCAGTTCCCCGAGCTGCAAATGCACTTTTGCGTCCGTTTATATGCAGGAAGAAGTGTGGATTTTGCCTTCCGCTAAGATTGCTGATAGACATTAAAGTACCGTTTGCAAAATATACGTACATTGAAATATCACTTTTAACAACTTCGGTTTTTTCATATTTTAAATACGGTGCAAGGTATTTATTGAAATATTCTTCAATAGAATATTCATTCAATGTACCGTTTGTGAGTGAAAGCCAAGAAGATTGCTCACCATTGTCAATTTCAGACAATTTAACAGCTTGATTAATCATTGAATAAAATTGTACTAATCTTGTTTCAACAACTTTTTTCTTGTAGCTTTGAACAAGGTTTGGGATAGTCATCGCGGCAACAATGCCGATGACGCCGAGGGTCACGAGTATCTCTGCCAAAGTGAAACCAAATTTTCGGTAGGGCGCCGTGCGAGCGTCAGCGAGCCCAGCCCGTAAGGTGCGGCGAAACCGCGCTTTTGCCGCACCCCGAATAATTTGGGTAGAGGCTTTTTTGAAGTGAGTAAAGTGGTTACTACTAATTAGACTTTGTGAATTGCCACTGTTGTTGTGACATGCCCCCTCGCCCCCTGCGGGAGAGGGGAGGAGCGTAGCGACGGGGTGAGGGGTCAAATGCCATGACAAATGACGGGTATGAACCCCGCCC
>CANQML010000032.1 GCA_947624935.1 Candidatus Gastranaerophilales bacterium | reverse complement strand
GGGGGGGGGGGCAAGCTTAACTGTTCTGTTTATTTGATTTTCCATGGTATTGCACCTCCGTATTTATTATATGGATTTTTTTATCGGTTGTCAATGGTTTAACAAATACCCAAAAATCATTTTTAACGCAAAAAAAAAGACCTTGTGATATTCAAGGCCTATCCGTTTAAATAAGAAGAGAGAGCTTTATACTATTATAAAGTCCCAATCATATAAAAAATTGCTATTTTTTTGACAGAAATTTTACATAACGTAACAATTATTTTGCACTGTCTAAAATAGCTCTAATCCTTAAATATCTGTCTAATTCCACCCTGAGTTTTTTTAAATCCTGATAAATCCCATTGTTTAACAAAACTCTGTTATCATATTTCGGGTCAATAATGTAAAGCGTCGGGAACCCCGCAAGCGCAACATCTTCAACCAATTCGGCGTTTTGAGGGTCTTCCGCGTTCAACATTACAACATTATATTTATCTTTATATATATTACTTATTGTTTTATATTTGGGCATGAATTTTAAGCAATATCCGCACCAATCAACATAAAACAGCCCGAGCATGGGTTTATCTGATTTAAGCGCATCTTCATACTTTATTCCGATTTTATAATCGGACGGACTGTGCTTTTGTTCCGTAAACGCATACGTAACCGCTGATGCCAACACCACTACAAATAATACAATTAATGATATCAAAACTTTTTTCTTCATAATAAAATATTACATCAAAAAATAATCATATCAAGCATTTTATCAACATTTCAGTCTTGCCATTCGTAATATTTCGTAACATGCATGTTAATCTTAGTATATATTGTGGTATATACTTTTTATATATACCAAGTGTTATCTCGTGTTACTTAGAAGAGGAGTTTAAAAAATGAAAAAAGATTTGCCTGTCAAAATGAAGCAGACTACCAAATTTACCAACCCCGCAAAAGATGAAGTTGTACCTTCAGACACCACATTGTCGAATTATTTGAGAGAAATCAGTGAGTACCCCGCATTGTCCGCCAAAGAAGAAAGAGAAATCGCAAAACGTGCAAAAGAAGGTGATGTCGAAGCCAAACAAAAATTAATTCAAGCAAATTTAAGGCTTGTAATTACAATCGCCAAAAAGGCAATTCACGCATCGAATTTGCCGTTTGTCGACTTAATCCAAGAAGGCAATTTAGGTTTAATGATTGCGGCTGACAAGTTCAATTACAAGCTCGGTTACAAATTTGCGACTTATGCAAGCTGGTGGATTAAGCAATCAATGTTCAAGGCGATATCCGAGCAATCGCACTGCATGAAAATCCCCGTTTACATTCAAGAAACTTTGTCAAAGTTTTCCAAAATCAAGTCCGAAATGGAAAAAGACAGCAGCAAACAGGTCAAAACGGAAGATGTTGCAAAGAAAATGAACATTTCCGCAGACAAAATTGACACATTTTTATCGGCTTACACCAAAACCATTTCTATCGAAAGCGGTTTGGAAAAAGCGGACGGCAAAGAGCTTAACGTAGCAGACATTTTAGCCGATGAGCGAAAAACCGCAGCCGATATAATCGAATTTGAAGGACTTAAAACCGACATTGAAAGCGTTGTATCGACTTTAAAAGAACGTGAGCAAGAAGTTGTCAAAATGAGATACGGGCTTTCGGGTTCTGCAAAGCGTACGCTTGAAGAAATCGGAAATATATATGGCGTCACAAAAGAATGCATCCGTCAAACGGAATTGAGAGCTTTGAAAAAAATGAAGTTGACGGGACAAGAGATTTTAGCAGGTTATATGCAATAATTTCTCGTGTTTATAAACCATTTGAATGGTTTACTTCTTAAAAAAAAACATTAAAATAAAAGTATGAAAAAGATAGTTTCACTAATTTTCATACTTTTTTTTATGACAAGTTGTGCGGGATTTTCGGACGATTTGTGGGATAACTTTGGCGACCAAAACATTTACGGGCAAAAACCCGTGTCGGATAAGGAATTTGAGCAGGCACTCGAAAGTAAAAAAAAGAAAAAACCTAAAAAAAACAAAGACATTCCAAAAGGTCAGGAATTGTACAAGGGTTCGGATGTTGTAAAGCCAGCAGAAACGCCTGTGATTTTAATCCCGACAACTTTGATAATCGAAGATACGCAAATACCAATAGGTCATTATCAGGTCGAAGGCGAAATGAAAGACGGCAAGCCGTATTTGAAATTTTATCAGGCGCATTTTCTAAAAGCACAAATCCCCGCAATAGAAACGGATGACGATTTTAATCAGGATAATGTGAATTTTGTTAAACTGCTTGAAGAAAATGAGCATCAGGTCAAAATTATATTCGGCTCGCTGGATTTTAACGCATACAGCATTATAAATATTGCCGAATAGTGATAATTATAGTATAATCATCTTATGAAAAGAGCAATAATTATCGTAATAGATTCAATGGGGATTGGGGCGATGCCGGATTGCAGAGAATTTGGCGATGTGCCCGAATGCAACACGTTAAAAAATGTCTGCAAATTTAATCATGGGTTAAATCTTCCCGAAATGGCAAAAATGGGATTGGGAAACATACAGGATTTTGAAGGAGTGCCAAAAACCGATAAACCTTCGGCAAAGTATGGCACTATGATTGAAAAATCCAAAGGTAAAGATACAACAACGGGGCATTGGGAAATTGCGGGACTTATCAGCGAAAAGCCTTTTGCAACATATCCTGAAGGGTTTCCGAAAGAGCTTATTGAAGAATTTATTAAACAAACCGCATGCGGCGGGGTTTTGGCAAATATTCCCGCAAGCGGAACGGCAATTATTGAAAAATTGAACGATGAACACCACAAGACGAAATTTCCGATTGTCTACACAAGCGCCGACAGCGTGTTTCAGATTGCGGTTGATACGGATTTAATCCCGCTTGAAACGCTTTATGATTGGTGCATAAAAGCAAGAAAAATTTTGGATGAAGGCGGATATAACGTATCAAGGGTAATCGCACGCCCCTATAAGGTTATAGAGGGCAAGCCGACAAGAATTTCAAAAGACCGCAGGGATTACTCAATGGTGCCTTCTCACACGGTTTTAAACGAAATAAAAGATAACGGCGGAAAAGTTATCGCCATCGGCAAAATTGAAGATATTTTTTCAAAATCGGGGATAACTCACGCAATCCATACGGGTTCAAACAAAGAAGGGCTTGAATTGACGCTTAAAGCAATACAAAACCAGCTTGATTTGGAAAAAATCGCTTACGAAAAAGGTTTAACTTACAAAGATTTTTCGCTGATTTTTACAAATCTTGTTGATACCGATATGCTTTACGGTCACAGAAACGATGCCAAAGGCTACGGGCAGGCGGTTGAAGAAGTTGACAGATATTTGGCTTTAATAACAGATGCTATGCAAAAAGACGACTTGCTTATTATAACGGCAGACCATGGCTGCGACCCGACGGTTGACGGCACCGATCATACAAGAGAAAAAGTTCCCGTGCTTGTTTATTCAAAAGGAATTGAGCCTGAAAATTTAGGCGTAATCGAAGGTTTTGACTATATCGCAAATTTAGTGAGAAAACTTTTATAAACCTTTTAAAAATCTGTTCGGGTAGTTACAAAAAAATAAATATTATGATAGAATATTGATGAGGGGATATAGAAATGAAAGAAACAATTAAATTATTAACAATTACGGCAGCGGCAGGACTTATAATAACGGGCGTAAGTTTTGCGGATACGGCAACAGCACCTTCTGCCGTTGAACAGGTTAACTATGTAAATTCGCTTGATATGGTTGCAAGCCCGAACAGGTACCTTGACAAATTCGTAACGATAAAGGGTAAATTCGACAAGTTTTCAACGCTCGGACTGGATTATGCACCGGCTATGAGAAGTTCCGAAAATTACATAACCTTTTTAATTCAGCGACCTGACATAACAGATCATAACATACCGCTTTCGGAATTAAAAATATTCATAAAACGAACTGTAGCGGAAAAATATATAGAGCTTAATGCGGGCGATGAGATAGAATTTAGCGGGAAAGTGTTTTCAACCGCACTCGGTGATGTTTGGATGGATGCCGAAACCTTCAAAGTATTGTCTAAAGAGCCTAAAAAATAAAATCCGGAGTGAAGTATGAATGAGAAGTTTTTAACAATACATGGTCACTTTTACCAGCCGCCAAGAGAAAATCCGTGGCTTGAGGCAATTGAACTTCAAGACAGCGCACTGCCTTTTCACGACTGGAACGAAAGGATTACAAAAGAGTGCTACAACCCCAATTCCGTATCCAAAATCGTCGACAACAGAAACAGAATTTTGGATGTTGTAAACAATTACGAGCACATGAGCTTTAACTTCGGTCCGACTTTGCTTTCGTGGCTTGAACATTATGCACCTTTAACTTATGAAAGGATTATAAAAGCCGATATTGAAAGTATAGACGCACACTCAGGGCATGGTAACGCTCTTGCGCAAGTGTATAACCACATTATAATGCCGCTTGCAAATGAACAGGATAAGCAAACGCAGGTTAAATGGGGCATAAAAGATTTTGAATACAGGTTCGGCAGAAAGCCGGAAGGGATTTGGCTTGCAGAAACAGCCGTCGACGATGATACATTAAGAGTTTTGGTCGAAAACGGAATAAAATTCACCATACTTTCGCCTTATCAGGCTTTAAAGATGAAAAAGATTACCGACAAAGATTGGTCAGACGTAAGTTGGGGAAATATTGACCCTGCAAGGTCATATAAGTACAACATAAAATCAGCCCCCGGAAAATCAATAGATTTATTCTTCTATGACGGTGCAATCTCACGTTCCGTTGCCTTTGATGAGCTTTTAAAAGACGGCGACAAATTTATAAGAAGATTGAAAGAAGGGGTGTCGGATTTAAGAGATTATCCGCAATTGATAAACATTGCAACCGACGGGGAAAGCTACGGGCACCATACAAAATTCGGCGATATGGCACTTGCTTATGTACTCAAAATCAGAGCCGAAGATGAAGGCTTTATCCTTACAAATTACGCCGAATATTTGGACAAATACAGAAGCGATTATGAAGTCGATATCAAACAAGCATCATCTTGGAGCTGTTTCCATGGCGTTGGCAGATGGTGCGAGGATTGCGGTTGTTCAACCGGCGGGCATCCGGGGTGGAACCAAAAATGGCGCAGACCGCTTAGAGATGCACTCAATTACTTGCGTGATGAATTGGTCAAAGTATATAAAAAAGAAGGCAAAAAATATTTTTCAAAAGATGTTTGGGAAGTCCGAAACGCTTATATTGACGTAATTCTTGACCGTTCACAAGCAAATATCAAAAAATTTGCAGCCGCAAACTTTTTGCCGGATTTAAACAATGAAGAAAAAGTAAAAGCCATGAAATTGTTGGAAATCCAACGTCAAACGCTTTTGATGTTCACAAGCTGCGGGTGGTTTTTCTCGGAAATCTCGGGGATTGAAACCGTACAAATTATGAAATATGCCGCAAGAGCTATGCAATTGGCTGCAACCTTCACTAATACTGATTTTGAACAAAGATTTTTGGAAATACTTTCTGAGGCAAAAAGCAATATCCCAGAATATGGAAACGGCAAAAATATATACGAGCGTTTTGTAAAGCCGTCAGTTGTAACGATGAAACAGATTACAAGCTTGTGGGGAATATCATCACTTTATCAGGATTTTGATGAGGAAGAAGACGTTTATTGCTACTCAATAAAACGCCACGATTATCAAAAAGTTCAAAAAGGCAATACCACTTTTGTGGTCGGGCATCTTGAAATCAAGTCAAAAATTACGCTTGAAACAGTAAATCAAGTTTTTGCGCTTATGCAGCATTCAGGCGGAGATTTTCATTGTGCAATCAAGGAATTTTCGACTAACGAAGAATACAATGCAATAAAAACTACCTTGATTAAGACATATCTTTTGAACCCGGTAACAGAAATCATCAGAGCTTTAGATGAATGTTTCGGCAAAGAATACTTTACGCTTAAAGATATCTTTATCGAAGAACGCAGAAAAATATTGCAAATTATGCTGAAAGGCAAACTGGAAAAATTTGCGCAAACATATCAGGATATGTACGATGAAGGTAAAGGTTCGATTTATCACATGCAAAATTTGGGGCTTTCAATCCCCAACGAATTTAAAATATCGGCAACTTACGCCTTAAGCCACAAATTCAACGACTTAGTGGTGCATTCGGGCGGGTTTGTAGAGCCTTCGATATTACAGCAGGCATTTGACATAAACCATGAAGCCTCTAAAATGGATATTAAACTTGACAAATCCCCATCCAACAGGATTTTTGCAAAGAAAATTCAGCAGAACATAAACAGGCTTGCGCAAAGTTTTGAACGCCAGCAGGCAGAAGTTTTGTTGGAAATTTTCGATACAATTGAAAAGCTTGAATTGGAAATTGATATATCTGAGGCGCAAAACATATATTTCAACAGAATTTATCACAAAATAGGTGAAATTTTGGAAAACATAAATAAAACAAACCGAACAAAAGATGCGGATTTTGTGGAAATGCTTTTGGATATCGGGATGAAACTCAATATAAACACCGAATTTTACAGAATGAAACTTGCAAATATGGTCAAGAATTAGCTTTTCGGATTATAAAAATATTACCGTCCAAATCGATGTCAAGCAAATCTTTTGGAGGGTCAACATCCAAAAGCCCCAAAATTGAGTTAGTCATATACAAAAGCCAGCTTGAACCTTTATGCTCAAGTTTGCGGATTAAGTATTTGTCGGGGTCTTGGTTTGCGGCTTCTTGGACATAAAGAGCTTTGTTTTTATATTCAAGCAGCAACTTTGAAACCATTGGATTAATCCCACTAAGCTTTAGCAAATCTTTTGGGATAATCAATGCCCAACCATTTCCTCTTGATGTTAAAGTTTTCTTCATAAATAACCTATACCTATTGTAAATATTTTATTACCATATTAAAGTAAATTATATGGTTTACAGATGTAATTAACATGGGTATAACATGAAGAAGATTGTTTGCATAGATTTGGATGGCGTTTTAAATACATATTCGGGGAATTATGTTGAAAATGAAATCCCGCCAATAAGATATGGTGCTCATGATTTTCTACAAAAACTATCCGAACAATATTTAATATACATATTTACAACAAGAAACATAGATTTGGTTGACAAATGGTTGACAGAAAACAATTTAAAAGAATATATAAACAAGATAACAAATATAAAAGAGCCGTATGCTAGTATTTTTCTAGACGACAGAGCCATAAATTTCAATGGTAATTTAGACGATGCATATAATAAAATTATAGCTTTTAAGCCATACTGGAAGTAATTACCAGTTTTCTGCGCCGTGTTTTTTGTAAATTTCTATTGAATGCAGCATCTTTTTTTCGACAGCTTCAATTTTTAACATTACATCAGGCGGATTATTTTTTGATTTTAAAAGCTCTAATTCCAGCAAATCCTCTTTAACTTTTCTTATTTTTTGTTTGGCTTCTTCGCGTTTTAAAAAGAGCCACCCCTCATAACCGCACCCCGGCGGCACTATTGCCCAGGGAGATGCCGGAAAATGCTTGCATAAAGTAAGCCTGTCATTATATCGTGTGCATAAATTATCATCCGATAAGTATTTGCACCTGTAAAACGTCATATCACCTTCAACGTAATTCCCGTCTTCTTTCAGCCCGTTTATAATATTATCAACCACATCAGGCTCAACTTTCCTTGCAGCTTCTATTGATTCATAAGGCTCAAAAATAGATAAAAAATCAATTGCGCCCTGCTCTCCGGAGTCTTTTAACCTTTTTAGTTCTTCGTAAGTGATAGATGTCGTCGATACCCTGCAGCATCGACCGCACATCATACATAAATTATCAGGACGCTTTGAAATATAATTTTTTTCATAATTATCCATACAGCTATTATATGCCACAGCTTGATAATTATAAAATATCGTAATATTTCTTAAAAAAATCTAAAAAAAGGCAATAATTTTAGACTTTTGTACTTTATATAATAGTGGAAGGTAGTTATGCAAAATAATGTGCAAAATCAAATACCTGTATCGGGTGGTCAGGTTTCAGTAAATCAAGCCAATTCGCCATACATGCAAAATCCGCAGTGCGTTCAAGTGCCGAATTATTCGGGTGTAAATATCCAGATATTCAACCCTTCTGTCGGTACACCTAATTGCTACCCGTCAAATTATTACACAAATCAGTTTTGTTGTAAATGTAACAATGCGTCTAACAACCCAAACGATTTGAATAATAACGGTAGCCCTTTGCCAAATAACGTAGTAAATAATGGCACGGATAATGCAAACAGCACAAACGAAAGTAATAATACAACAAATACAACTAACAATACAACGAATAATACAAACAATGACCCTAAAAAAACCGAAAAACGCAAAATAGTTCAGTTAACCAATGAATATATCAAAAATCTTGAAGACTATCTGAACAATCAAGATAAAGAAATCCGTATGATGGGCGCAAAAGAAGTCGCTCAAAGGCTTCAGGAAGATGATTCCAGAAAAGATAACAAAGCTTTAACCGCTTTGATTAACAAAATGCTTCAAGACCCCTATCAACCAATTAGGTTTTTGGCACTGGCAATGCTTGATGCAAGATATGTAACCGGCGACGATTACACGGTTCAAGTCTTGAAAAACATGCAAACAAATCAAACAGGATACGGACAAGATTCCCTTCAAGCAAGCCAGGTATTACTGAAAATGTCAGGCAAACAAATCGAAAAAGAATTTGAAGTACAACCCAAAAAGGAAAATAAATGAGTATCATTAGCGCTGTAAAATCAGTTGATTACGCAAAATATATGGCAAAAGGCATAGGTGCATTTTCGCTCTATCTTGTCGGACGTGATGCACATTCTTGGGGCGCTATTCAATCTGATAAAAACGTCAAAAACAGAAACGCTCAGGCAGCACATTATTATATGAATAATATTATGACTCTAGATAAACCGAGCAGGACAAAAGATAATTTGCAAAAGGCTGTTTTCAAATACGAGCTTGACAACAACCTGAGAGGTTTTATAAATTCAATTACGGGCTACCTAAATGGATTTGGTTCAAGCCTTGTATCCGATGTCGTGCCATTAGGGCTGGGTGCTTTAGCACTGTTTTCACGTATCAAACCGCTTGCAAAGCTTTCAGCGCTCGGACTTTGCGCAATGGGAGTGTACTCCTTCTTTAAAGACGGACTTGGCATGGGCAAAAACTTTAACGAACCGCTACAGTAAATCCGGACGGCGAAGTTTTGTTCTCTTAATCCTTTCACTTTGCCTGAATTCGTTTATCTCTTTATGGTTGCCGTTTAAAAGCACTTCGGGAACTTTTAACCCTCTGTATTCTCTTGGTTTTGTATATTGAGGATATTCCAAAAGCCCGTCGGCAAAACTGTCATCTTTCGCAGATTCTGTTTTTCCCAAAGTGCCCTCAAGTTTTCTGCTCACCGCATCAATAACGCAAAGTGCCGGAAGCTCTCCGCCCGTTAAAACAAAATCGCCCAAAGATATTTCTCTTGGCTTTATAATCTCTCTTATTCTCTCGTCAAACCCTTCATAATGCCCGCAAAGCATAATAATTTGGCTGTATTTAGCCAAATCTAAGACCAACTTTTCATTTAACGGTTCACCTTGAGGAGACAGCATGACCGTAATTGAATTTTCGAGTTTTTCAATGCTTTCATACGCATCAACATAGGGTTGCGGCATCAAAACCATGCCTGCCCCGCCGCCAAAGGGCGGATTATCGACTTTTTTATGCTTATCAAGCGTAAAATCTCTGGGATTTATTGTATTTACATCTATTATTCCGGCATTTTCCGCCCGATTTAATATACTGTAATTCAAGTGGCTTTCAATCATTTCGGGAAAAAGCGTTAAAATGTCAAATTTCATAAAAGCCCCTCCAAATTGTTTATCGTAACCTTTTTCTCTTTGATGTTCACATCGGTAACAATAGCTTTTACAAAAGGTACAAGCGAAACTTTTTTATCTTTGGTTTTAACGGAGAGCAAATCCGATGCCCCGTTATTTGAAACTCCAACGATAAACCCGAGTTTTGCCCCGTCTTTATCCACAACATCAAGCCCCACAAGCTCATCAATCAGATATTCATCTTCTTCAAGATTATCTCTTATTGTTTCTTCTTTCACAAACAAAAGACATCCTTTATAAGGTAAAAGCTCGTTGATTGAATTAATCCCTTCAAATTTTACAATGGCAAAATTTTTATTAAGCCTTGAGCGTTTGATTTTGAACGGTTTGTAATCATTTTCGAACTTAATAAAGACATCTTCAAGCGACAGAAAAAAATCTTTCTGACTGATGCCGACTTTAGCCTCGCCTTGAATGCCGTGAAAATTAAGGATTTTACCGATAGAGATAAACTTAGTCATTGTTTTCAGCCGATTTCGCAGCGTTTTTGAACTCAGCGGGAGCATCTTCTCTGTCTTGATTCCAACGTTCAAGCCCCATTTGAGAACGGATAAGCCCGATACCTACGTGCACACGCCATTCATCCATTTTCAATTGAGCCGCAATAATTTTGTGGCATCCGATTGGGGGAAGCGGCAAAAGCGGTTCATAAAGGTTTTTTATAGCAAAAAGCTGATCCGGTGAAATTGCCAGTTTGCGTTTTGGGAACGGCAATTTTGGCAGCATAAGTTTTTGTCTTACAAGGTTAATTCCGAAGAACACTTTTCTTGGTTCAAGCCCGATTTTTTCGCCGATAACTTCGTGGGCGTCGGGGTTTGGCAGAGGAAGCATGGGTTTGTAAAGCGCTTCTATCTGCGCAAGTTGTTCTTTACTTACCAAAAGTTGTTTTGGACCTTTGGGTTTCATAGGTCTGCGCTTGTTATTGAATTTACGGTTAAAACCGCCCGGTTTTCTGTTATTGAACCGATTGTTCGGTCTTTGGAAATTATTCCTCGGACGATTGTTGGGGCGATGAGGTGCCGTTTCACGTTCTTCACCTGCGCTGTAACTGCTGTAAAATTTCGGTTCTTCTTTTGTTTCTTCAGTTGTAGAAGAAATAATCATCTTTTTATCAGGATACAAACATTCCGGACAGATAACTCTCTTGGGGTTTTTTGTTTCAAATTCACGACCGCACTTAATGCACTTGTTCACATACATAATAGCCTCTTAATTAACTCCTCGACAAAATATCGAATTACAAATTTGCACATTTATCATACCATAAAAAATAAAACTTTGCAAGTACTTATTTTTCCAACATAAAAGTAACGGGACCGTCGTTGACCAATTCAACATCCATCATAGCGCCAAAACTGCCGGTTTGAGTGGTTAAACCGGAATTTTTTATCAAATTAACAAAATATTCATATAAAGGCAGTGCTTTATCAGGCAGAGCAGCCGCGTCAAAGCTCGGACGGGTGCCTTTTTTACAGTCGCCGCAAAGGGTAAATTGCGACACCACAAGAATTTCGCCTTTTATATCTTTCAGCGACAAATTCATTTTGCCGTTTTCATCTTCAAAAATTCTTAAATTAAGAATTTTATCGGCGAGTTTTTCGGCGTTAATTTTTTCGTCGGTTTTTTCAACGCCGACAAGAACCAAAAGTCCGTAACCGATATTTGAAAACAATTTGCCGTCAATTGCAACGGAAGCTTTTTTAACTCTTTGAATCAGTGCTTTCATTGTTTACCTTTTTAATTTTCAAGATATCATTCTCGATTTGCATTTCAATGGTATCATTTTCGGGGTCGATTTTCAACAGCTCAATAATGACTTTTGGAATAAACAAAGACCAACCGTTACCCGTTCTAAAAAATTTGCGTTCCATAATTCCTCTTAAACAATGTCTATAACATGTACTTTACAAAAGAAGAATTTTAAATTATACTATAACATGTTATTAACACGTTACTAATGAAAATGCTAATTCGGATACAAAGCGAATAAGCGAATAGGCCAATAAGCGAATAGGCACGTTAATAAAAATATGAAGGTTGGGCTTTCAGCCCAACAGAAAAAATAGAAAGGGAAAAAAATGATAAAAAAGCAGAAAAAAGAAGTAATACGCTTTGCGTTTACATTGGCGGAAGTTTTAATTACCCTCGGCGTCATCGGCATAGTTGCCGCGATGACTATCCCGACTTTGGTTCAAAGTTACAAGAAAAAAGTCGCAAGTACAAGAATTAAAAAATTTTATTCGACAATATCACAGGTTGTGAAAATGTCCGAAGTAGACAATGGTGCTGTTGAAACTTGGAATTTTGTGTCGGGAGCAGGTATTGACAAAGAAGGAACATTAATAGATAAATATGCTGATACTTATATTTTTCCGTATTTTAAAGGCATAACTAAAGGTGAGCTTATTAATTTAAATGAGATTGATACTGCCAGAAATTATTTTTTAAATGACGGTTCAAGTTTTACAATTCATGCGGGAAACTGTGTTGATATAATATATGATTATAACGGCAAAGCAGAACCCAATATTTTAGCAAAAGACCAATTTGATTTTTTAATATGTCATACAGATGAATATCTGCACAGATATTCAAAATCAAACAATTTTGGTGTAATTCCTTATTGTCTTACTTTATACAGTAAAAACAGAAATGAAGCTTTAAGCTTATGTCGTGATAATCCTCAGTACTGTTCTTGTCTTTTAATGTATGACGGTTGGGAGTTTAAGAAGGACTATCCATTTAAACTTTGACAGAGGATTTGTGGATTGCCGCGTCGGGCTGCGCCCTCCTCGCAATGACTTGTAAATAATCCCCACCCCTTGCGGAGCAAAGGGAACAAGCGAGCGAGCAAGACTTCACTTAACGGCTTATTCTAACTCTTTCCGCTGAGTTGTCCGCAGGCAGCGTCGATATCCGTTCCACGCTCAAGCCTTACCGTTACCTTTTTACCCGAATGTTCCAATAAGCATTTGAACTTCATTACCGAATTGTTGGACGGACGCTCGTAATCGTTTTGCGCCGTCGGGTTATACGGGATTAAATTAACGTTGCATTTTATATCGTGAAGATACTCTGCCAAAAGCTTTGCACACTCTGTTGTGTCGTTCAAATCCTTTATCAGCAGATATTCTATCGTAATTCTTCTGCCTGTCTTTTCAACGTAATTTTTCAAGGCAAGCTTTAAATCCCGCATATTATATTTGTCCTCAATCTGCATCAATTTGCGCCTAATCTCATGTGTTGGGGCATGCAGAGAAATTGCAAGCGTTGATTGCATATCAAGCTCAGCAAGTTTGTTTATTTGTGGAATAATCCCGCTTGTTGAAACAGTCAGACGTCTTTGACCGATTTGAAAGCTGTCGTTAAAAATTTCCATAGCCTTTAAAACATTTTCCAAATTCAACAACGGTTCACCCTGTCCCATAAAAACCACATTTGTAACTTTAAGCCCCGTATCACGCTGAATTGTCAACACCTGTTCAATAATTTCTTTGTAATTGAGGTTTCTGATAAATCCGCGTTTGCCCGTTGCGCAAAACGAACAGTTTACGGCACAACCGACTTGAGAGCTTACGCATGCCGTCAGATTTGCCCTGTTGTCAAAGCGCATAAGAACCGTTTCAACGCACTCGCCATCGGGATATTCAAGCAAATATTTAATCGTTCCGTCAGCGCTTGTCTGCTTAACCTTGATTTTGACGTCAGTCACAACAGCGATTTTTTTCAAATCTTCTCTGAAAGCTTTTGATAAATCCGTCATATCATCAATGGTTTTAGCCGATTTTAGGTAAATCCAGTTGTGGATTTGGCGTGCACGAAACTTTGACTGATGAAGTTCATCGGTTATTTTTTCCAATTCGTTTAAGCGCAATCCGCTAAGTACCTGCATTTATATGCTCCTTATAGTATTCAATAATCTCCAACATAGAGTGCAGCATCAATGCAACGGGTTCAACCTCCTGTTTCCAAGGGTAAAACCCGCAGGTTTCGGGTAAAATAGCAAGCGGATTGTCGGGAAAATCGCGGCAAATTTTGGGGCGGTTTTCGTAATCCGAGCATCTTTTGTTTTCATTGAGTTTCGGGCAATGATAAAAATATACGTTTTCTTCTTTGTTTTTTTCAAGCATTTCAATATATTCGGGATAAACTTTTTTCGCCTCATCTTTTGATTTGTACGGTACAAAAACGCTCAAAAACTGTGTTGCAAAATTATCGGAATTTTTTGCTTTTTCTTTTAATTCATCGGGTGAAAACTCACTGCAAGCCAAGTTACAGCAAACGGCACAACCTTTGCAAGAAAACTCTTTGCGATATTGTAAAATTTCTGACCATTTTCTGTAAATCTCTTTTGAAATATCCTCGTCAAACATTTTCAAAACAGTTTTTTGCCAGATTCTCCCGTTGGAATTTTCGGGGTATGAGTCAAAAATATCGCCACAATCAACGGGTTTTAGAGCCTCAACTCGCTTTTTAATTTCTTCGACCGATGTTTTAAAAATCTCGCGATATTTGTGTCGTAAATTTTCAACAGAGCTTGATAAATCTTCCATACCAATATTTTAGCATGAAAATTATTCAAACAAATTCTTGTAAGCCTGACGAAGTTTCAAAGAAATCATATTATCCGCATCGTCTTTAAGCTGATTGTATGCGAGTGCAAAATTCATCGGGGTAATTTTTCCGTTCAAAATAAACCCGTTGAATTTGTCATCTTTTCTGTCTGATTTTAAATCAAGCGCATAGATATATGCCGCAAAGTCTTTGTTATCAATAATATTGTCACCGGATACTTCACCGTGGTTTGCAATTTTTTTAAACTGGATTTCAATTTTTTTGTTGTAAGCTTCCAAATCGGATGAATTATTCGGGAGCACATTAACCAGTTGCATAAATTTTTTATAATCTTCCAAATTAAATTCAAAGTTTTTAGTGTTTAACCTTGCGCCCATATAAAATATGCACGAATCCGCCAAATCTCGAATTTCGTTTTTGTAATCATTATCAAGTTTTTTAATCTCATCAGGGGTTTTATCGGGTTTATCAGCAAGTTTTCGCCAGCTTGGAGATACTATGTCAAAATCACCAACACGCGAAAACGGTATTCCGTCATGAACTATCATGGCATTTGTTATTTCAAAAAAAGCTTCACCGAGTTCAAAATTGGCAAATTCGGAAAGACCCATAAGCACTCCTTTAAGCAATATCCCAGCGTCCGCAGGTTCCGCCCCAGCGTGCGATTATATTGCCTTTTATATCTTTAATCTTATCAACATGCTGTGCTTCGCCTTCGATAATTGTAATGACTTCACAATTATTTGAACAGCCGTTGCAATCGCAAGTTATTGATGAAAAATGCAAATCACCGACCTGCCAGCCTTTGAATTTAGTCGGGTTTTCGGTGTATTGATGATTTTCCATAGCCAAAAGTGCCGCACCGATAGCGCCCATGGTTTGGTGGTTTTCGGGAACAACGACTTTGTGCCCCAAAGCTTCTTCAAACGCTTTTACCATGCCGGAATTTGTTGCAACACCGCCTTGGAACGAAAATATCGGTAAGAGCTCTTTACCGAGCGCCAAATTTGAAAGATAGTTTCTAACTAAAGCCTGACAAAGCCCATATAACAAATCTTCAACGGGATAACCCAACTGCTGCTTATGGATTAAATCACTTTCCGCAAAAACGCCGCAACGCCCTGCAATTCTTGCGGGGTTTTCGGATTTTAAAGCAGTTTCGCCGAAAAGTTCAATCGGAACATTAAGCCTGTTTGCCTGTTGGTCCAAAAAACTTCCCGTACCTGCCGCACAGACTGTGTTCATGGCAAAATCGGTTACAATACCGTCACGCAGTATGATAATTTTGCTGTCCTGACCGCCGATTTCTAAGATTGTTTGAACCCCCGGAACATTTGTGCTTGCCGCAACGGCATGGGCTGTAATCTCGTTTTTAATAATATCAGCACCCACCAAAGCCCCTGCTAGGTTTCTGCCCGAACCCGTCGTTCCGACACCCATAACGTCATAATCGGTCAGTTTTTTTGCATACAATTCTTTCAAGCCCTTTTGAACCGCAACAACGGGTTTTCCGGCGGTTCTGAGCATGTAGCTGTCAACATACTTGCCCTTTTCATCCACCAAAGCAAGCTTTGTCGTTACCGATCCTACATCTATCCCTAAATATACCGTTAAGCTCATGTAATACTTCCTCTGGTTAAATTATAACACAAAAATATTATTGAGCTTGGATAAATTTTCTCACTCCGGCAAAGTAGAGGCAGGTTTTCTTGAAGTCGTTAAGACGATAAGACGTTAGGACGTTAAGTTCTTTACAAAGTGAATAAGTGAATAAGTGAATAAGTCCTTTACATTTATTAGGCTTTATGGAGTGCCACGGTTATTGAAACCTAATCCTTTTACATTGTTTTGTTCCATTTTTCTTTCTCCTATATTTGTACATCTATTTCAGTTTATATTTTGTAACTGACTTATCGTCTTAACGACTAACTTTTCCATTTTGTTACCAAATTTTTCAAAACTTTTTACCATATTTTTTAACCGCAAAACTCTTTACTGCACTGCATTTAAACCATGTTTGTAGACATAGTGTCTACGACAACACATCATGATTATATCACAATTGAAATCATGAGTAAAGATATCTGCAAAATATTCGGTAAAAAACTTTATAAACTCAGAACCGAAAAAGGACTATCCCAAGAAGAACTAGGGTTTGAGGTAAATCTCGATAAATCCACTATAGGCAAATACGAACTTGCCAAAAGATGTATTAATATAAAAACAGCAAAACAAATCGCCGATGCGCTCGGCGTCAAGTTATCCGATATGCTTGACTAGCTGTTTAAATCCAAACTTTGCAATTGTTGATGCAAGCCAAATCTGCCGTCATCAGAGTTTTGCTTAAAATAACTTTTAAACATATCGTCGAAATTTTGTTTGCTGGCAGGAAACTTCGCTTCATAGCCAAAACCGCTTGACTTTATGTCTGTGATACCGCTTAATCCCATTTTATACCCCGCAAGTTATACTTCTATTATTCCCAAAATTTGAAACTTTTAAACATATAAAAAAAGCGCCCCTGCGGGGGCGCTTAATACTATTTTTTGGACGGTATTCGCATTCCGTAGAACGAACGGACGACGAACACCAACGCAATTATCAAAAGCACACAGCCCGCAATCGGTGCAACTTCTCTGAAGTTTGCAGATATTGCAATCTCCATTGCAAGCAGACCGAAAAGCGTTGTGAACTTGATAATCGGGTTCATCGCAACCGATGAAGTGTCTTTAAAGGGGTCGCCTACCGTGTCGCCGACAACCGTTGACTCATGGAGCGGTGTTCCTTTCTCTTTCATATCGCACTCAACGATTTTCTTTGCGTTATCCCAACAGCCGCCGGCATTTGCCATAAATACCGCCTGGAACAAGCCAAATACGGCAATTGCAATCAAATAGCTTACGAAAAACGCAACGGGGTTTGAATTTTCCCCGAGCGGTGCCGAAAGACATGCAAGCGCCAACGCGAACGCAAACAGTGCTATAAAGATATTTATCATACCTTTTTGGGCATACTGTGTGCAAATTTTTACAACTTCTTTTGAATTTGCTACATTTGCGCTTTTGCAGCTTTCATCGTCAAGTTTAATGTTTTCTTTAATGTATTCCGTTGCACGATAAGCGCCGGTTGTTACAGCCTGCATAGACGCACCGCTAAACCAATAGATTACCGCGCCGCCCGTCAACAATCCGAGAATTGTATAAGGATTTAACATATTTAAAATCATCTCGGGCTGAATACCGAGTGTGTTTTGGATTACAAGTATCAAAGAGAAAATCATTGTGGTCGCACCGACAACCGCCGTACCGATAAGAACGGGTTTTGAAGTTGCCTTGAAGGTGTTTCCCGCGCCGTCATTTTCTTCCAAATACTGTTTTGCGTTTTCAAAATCGGGTTTAAAACCGAAATCTTTTTCGATTTCTTCCGAAATCCCTGCTCTTTCTTCAATCAAAGAGAGTTCGTAAACGGATTGAGCGTTGTCTGTGACGGGTCCGTAGCTGTCAACAGCGATTGTGACAGGTCCCATTCCCAAAAATCCAAACGCTACAAGCCCGAACGCAAACACTGACGAGTAAACCATAATGTCAGCCGATATAAACGTACTTGCAAAATAAGCAAGCCCCATCAACAAGACAATTACCGCACCAATCCAAAACGCAGAGAAGTTGCCCGATACGATACCTGATAGTATTGTAAGCGACGAACCGCCCTCTTTTGAGGCGATAACAACTTCTTCGGTATGTTTTGCTTTAGGTGACGTAAATATTTTTGTAAATTCGGGGATTAAAGCCGCACCAAGCGTACCGCAAGAGATAATTCCCGAAAGTACGAGCCATAAATTACCGCCCAAAGGTGACAATAACCAATGGCTTACGCCGAATGTCATGGCGATTGATAATATTGAAGTCAGCCAAACAAGGTTTGTCAAAGGCTGTTCAAAGTCAAACTTAGCGGTTTTTGCCGCGTAAATTCTGTCTGCAATACCGTTAATCCAATAAGAAACAACTGAAGTTACAATCATCAAAAATCTCATTGTAAATATCCATGTTAAAAGTTGGACTTGATATTCGGGCATAACTCCGAGCAGAATAAATGAAACAAGCGCAACACCTGTTACACCGTAAGTTTCAAACCCATCAGCCGTAGGTCCGATTGAATCGCCCGCATTATCGCCCGTGCAATCTGCGATAACACCGGGGTTTCTCGGGTCATCCTCTTTAATACCGAATTGAATTTTCATCAAATCCGACCCGATATCGGCGATTTTTGTAAAAATTCCGCCCGCAACACGAAGTGCGGATGCGCCAAGGCTTTCACCGATTGCAAAACCGATGAAACAAGCACCTGCAAGGTGTCCCGGTACAAATAACAGAATTGTTAACATCAAAATGAGTTCAACCGATACCAAAAGAACACCGATACTCATACCCGCTTTTAAAGGTATGTTCATAATGTTCAAAGGGTTGCCTTTAAGTGATGCGAAAGCAGTTCTTGCGTTTGCAAGGGTGTTCATTCTGATTCCAAACCATGCAACACCGTAAGAACCCAAAATGCCGATTACCGACCAACCGAGAATTGTCAAAACACCCGACCAGCCCATTTGCTGTAAATACCCGAAGTAAAACGCAATACACAATGCGATTAAAACTTCAAGCACTAACAAGAATTTTCCCTGCTGAACAAGATATGTTTTGCAGGTTTCAAAAATAGTACTGCCGATTTCCGCCATAGCAGAGTGAACGGGCAGCTTTTTGATACGTAAAAATTCGATAAATCCAAAAATACAGCCGATTAAAGAAATAATCATACCGACAACCAGCAGATTAAAACTATCGCCCTGAATTGATGGAACTACCAAATCAGCTTCTCCCGCAAGCGCAGGAACTCCAATTAATAGAGCCAAAGCAGTCAAAAACTTTTTAATCATATTATCCTCCGTTTGGAATTATTATAATAATTTTTCAGAAATTTTACAAATTTGTAACAATATTTATAAATATCAAAAAAAATGTATAATGGATTTTGAGGAGAAAAGATTATGGTAAGAATTTTAATTATTTTGGCATTGGCATACGGCGCATATTGGTGCTATAACAACGTGGATTTTGCAAACCTTGC
>CANQML010000031.1 GCA_947624935.1 Candidatus Gastranaerophilales bacterium | reverse complement strand
AAATCATTTTAGTATCCTCCATTTTTTTTACTACCAGTCCATTATAATGAATTTTTTGCATTGTGTCAAGAATTAAAATTACAAAAGTGAATAAGTACGTTAAGTCGTTGTCTTGCTCCTCTAAACTTATAATTACACTTGAAATTTACTTAAGTCCAAATCGTAATAAATCGGTTCAGCTGATGTTGAGCTATACATACAAAACGGGTAAGAGTTACTTGCTATACGGGTTGGCACCGTTTTTGTTCGAACTTCACCAATAATATGCCTTGTTCCACTGCGGCATATCTTGATAGGTGCATGGGAACCTCCATTTAAAGCTACCGGATACCCTATCGCAGACATTTTCCTGCCTGTTCTATCCACCATTTGACTTGCATTTTTACCCGCAAGCTTTAGACCGTCCGTTTCACAACAAAAAGTTAAAACTTCTTTCCCTTTTTCAACATTATCTTCAATAAACTTCCATATTGATTTATTATTGTCCGAAAAACTCCACGTGTTCGGGTTTGCAATATCTGTTATCAAGGATGAATTATGCCCATGACCTATTAAAATACAATCAGCGTTTTTATATACATCAGGGTTATTCAAAAGCCCTACCGCACATACGTTCATTCTGCTCGGGCACCCGATAAGAACCTTTTTCCCTGTCATTTTTTCAATAAATTCCGCATATTCTTTAACTGCCTTGTCATAAACTTTTTTGTCATAAAATGGATGAAGGACATCTTTACCGTTCTTAAAACTTTGGAGATTAAAGATTTCCGACCAACGATGAATTTTGTCGGCGTTTTCTACGATTTCACGACGCATTCCTTTAGGGTTAGCAACCACTTGCCTTTTTACATCTTGCGAAATGTTATCTATTAGAATGTAATAATCTCCTTTTGTCATACCAAATTTTTCAGGATGTTCAAACGCCAATTTTCTCATCGCCCGCAACTCTTGTGAGCTTGCCCGCTGCGCATATTTAATATTCGGCGCAATACGCAGATTTGATAACATTTTTGTATTAACAGGCTTTGGCTTCAAGACGGAAGGCTTTTGAACAGGTTTTAAAAAATTTCCTGCTTGCTCTATCAAATTTGGTATTATTTTTGGACCAATTTTCAAGGATAATTTATTCCCCTGCTTTCTACCTACATTTATATAAAGTATGTTTCTGATGAAAATTTGCTTTTTTTACTGAAAAAGGTAAAGATTGTAACACTTAAACTTCCTGCTCAAAAACATCAACCCGACTGTTATTATCTTTATATATTTTCTTCTGTTAAATTCTTGCCACCGGTGGCTTTATATAAAGATATCGTTGAAATTAAATAGTTTATCGTATTTGAAACTTTATCTTTTTGGGTAATTAAATCGGCTTCTTTGCTGTAAAGTAATTCCAAATTTGAACCGGAGCCGATTTGCGTTTTATCCTGTACCAGTGAATAAATTTTATCTTGGATTTTAACCCTATTTTCAGCTTGTGATAAATTTTCTTTTGAAGTTTTATATTCAGAAAGCGCACTATTAACTTCTTTTATGTCATTTACAATAGTTTTTTCATAGTTATTTAAAGCTTCATCATATTGATATTTTTTAAATTTTAAAAACGCCATTTTCCTCCCACCGGAAAATACATCTAACCGCGGCATAATGCCTGCAGATGCAAGTTGCGTAAAAGATTTAAACAAATCGGAAAAATTATAAGCATTTAAACCTATTTGTCCAAAAATAATAATACTGGGTAAAAGTTCCTTTCTTGCGACTTTCACATCATATCCCAATCTTTTTATATCAGCTTCCGACTGCAAAAAGTCAGGACGATTTTCAATTATATTTGTATTAAATTGTTCCGGGATATTCTTTATCAGTTTTATATCAGAATAACTCGTTCTTAATACATCTCCATCCCGAAGTGCTAAATATGCTCTTAATACATTTATTAAAGTTTCTTTTTTATCTTCTAAATTATTTCGTTCTTCCTTAAAAGAAGTCAACAATTTTTCTTCCGTTAATACTTCATTTATCGTACACATTCCTATATCGTATTTAATCTTAATTTTGTCTAAAATTTCCTGTTGCGTTTTTACAAGCTCATCTTGAATTTTAATTAATTCATCAGTTTTTATAAGGTTGTAATAATCACTTGCAAAATCAGAAGTTAAAGAAATATAAACAGCTCTCTGGGCTTCTTTAACTATTTCTAATTTTTGTTCTGCACTTTTGGTTTTAAGCCTGTTTTTACCCCAGATATCTATTTCATAGCTCGCAGTTAATGGCAATTGAAAATTATTTTGTGCATAACTCGGTATCGACATTGAACCAAATCTTTGCTCGGAGGAACGGAAATCTCTTGATAAAAATCCGTCGAAACTAACACTCGGAAGTTCTGACGCAAATTCAAGCTTGACTATTTTTTCACTCTCTTTTATTTTTAATTCCGTATTTTTTAAGTCATAATTATTTTGATACAAATTTTGTAAGTGTTCTATTAAAATATCATCGTTATAATTTCGCCACCATGCAATATTCAAATACTCAATTTTTGAATCACCTTCTGCTTTAGTTTGTTTTGCTTCTGCCAAACCATTTATTATCAACATAAATATTAAAAATGCTATTAACTTTTTCATCGAAATTTGTTTCCCTTTTTAATCCTTTGTGTTATAATTACAACACAAGAATATTATAACAAAAAAAAATTATGCAAAGAAGTATTTTAAGAAAAAGAATATCAGCAAGACTTACAACTACTGCTATAGTTTTAAGAATTTTTGCAAATAATTGTTTTAATCGGGAAAATTTTGAAATCACACCTGAACAATATGGTATTTTATCTTTAATCGTTGATAACAAGGAACTTTACCAAAGACAGTTATCAGAAATTACTTTAAAAGATAGAGCAAATATCAGCAGAATAATTAAAATACTTGAAGAAAAAAAACTAATTATAAAAACCCCTGATTCAAACGGGAGAAAAATTTTTAAAATAAGACCCGGTGAAAAAGGTATTGAACTCCGAAATAAAATCCATTTGATAACCAAAAACATAAGGCAAACAGCAACAAAAGGTATAACTAACGAGGAGCTTGAGATATTTTTAAATACATTAGATAAAATATATTTAAACATTAGAGATAAAGTAAATTTACAAATTTAGCAAAAAGGATTAACGACAATGAAAGAAGCTGAAAAAGATATTAAAGAAGAATTAAAAGAAGACACTCGTCCCGAAATAAGAAAAAAAAGAGTATTTGTGCCGATAATTGTATTTATAATATTTTTAATTTGTGCAATTTTTTATTCAATACACAATTATTACTATAAATCAACTGATGATGCGTTTGTTGAAGGACATATAATAACAGTGGCTCCAAGAATTTCAGGGATTGTCACCAATTTAAAAATAGAAGATAACCAAGAAGTAAAAAAAGGTGATTTATTACTTGAAATTGACCCTAATGACTATAAAGTAAAATTAATGCAATCAGAGGCGAAGTTAAATGAAGCGGCTTCTTCTCTTGAAGTGGCAAAAAATGAAGTAGAAAAGACTCAAGTTGAATTAGAGTTTGCTAAAAATGATTTCGACAGATTTTCTAAAATGTATGGAAAAGGCATTACCTCCAAACAAGATTATGAAAAGAGCAAAACTAAATTAACAACAGCAGATATGAATAATAAATCAGCAAGTGCAAAATATGATGAAATAAATGCAACTATAAAAAAGCTTGAGGCAGAAGTAGAAGAAAATAAACTAAATCTTTCTTATACAAAAATCTACGCATCACAAGACGGACTTATCACAAATCGTTCGGTTGAAGAAGGTAATTACGTTCAGACTGCCCAGCCTATGTTTGCTATAGTTCCTGATAAAATGTGGATTGTCGCTAACTTTAAAGAAACTCAAATTGCAAATATGCAAAAAGGACAAAAGGTCAAAATAAAAATAGATACTTTTGGTTCTAAAAAATTCATAGGTGAAGTTGAAAGCATTCAAAGATCAACAGGCGCTAAAGCGAGCCTTTTCCCGCCTGAAAATGCCGTTGGCAGTTATGTGAAAATTGTTCAAAGGGTGCCTGTAAAAATTATTTTTAAAGAAGACATTTCAAAATATAACATAGTTCCCGGAATGTCTGTAATTCCAGAGGTAAAAGTAAGATAATGGTGCAATATATCCAAAAAGAAAAACCGCTTTGGCTGATAGCCTTAACTATTCTTTTACCTGCCTCGTTTGCGTGTCTTGCAACTTCGGCTACAAACGTTGCAATTCCTCATATATCGGGATATTTTGGAGCAACAACAGACGAAGCCAATTGGATTATAACTTCTTATATGATAGCAAATGCTTGCCTTATTCTTATGACAGGCTGGCTTGAAAATTTAATGGGGAGAAAAATATTTTTAAAAGTTTTTATATCAATATTTACAATAGGTTCTTTAATCTGCGCTTTAGCGCCAAATTTAAATATAATGGTTCTAGGAAGATTAATCCAAGGTGTCGGAGGAGGCCCGATGACGCCTATTGCACAATCGGTTTTATTGGGCGCTTTTCCTAAAGAAAAAAGAAGTATTGCGATGAGCCTTTTTGGAATTGCAGTTATGATTTTTGCGATTTTAGGTCCGACTTTTGGTGGTTTTATCGTGGATAATGCTACTTGGCAGTGGATTTATTATATCAATATTCCGGTTGGGATTGTATCTATTTCTATGGTGCATGCTAATATCAAAGAAATACAAAATAGGTCACCTGTTAAACACATTGATTTCCCCGGCATGATAGCGCTTGTCATTTGGCTTTTAACTATGCAGATAGTTTTAGATAAGGGACAGCAATATAATTGGTTTGATTGCACTTGGATTTGTGTATTGGCTTCAATCTCTGCTATATCTTTAACTTTTTTAATTGTTTGGGAATTAGAATATAAAAATCCTATTGTAAATTTAAGAATTTTTAAAGATATGAATTTTTTAATCGGAACAATACTTTCAGCGTCAGTAAATGTAATTGTATTTTCAAGTATCGTTCTTCTGCCGCAATTTATGCAAAATCTAATCGGATATACTGCCATGATAAGCGGTATGGCACTTGCGCCGAGAATGATATCTTCATTTATTATGGTTGTTTTGATAAATCCTATGATGAGGATTTTTGATAACAGAAAATTGATTGCTATAGGCTTTTTTATGCTTGGCATATCAATTTTGATGTATGTAAATTTGAGTTTACAGACTTCATTTTTCTATCTTACGATACCTAATATTCTTTTAGGGGTCGGAATTATAATGGTGTTTATTCCTGTATCTTCTCTTGTATTAGGAACTTTACCCAAAAGTGAATTATCAAACGGTGCAAGTTTGCATAATCTATGTAAAACTGTATGTATGGCAATTTCAGCATCAATTGCTAATACTCTTGTTGCAAGACACACTCAAGCACATCAATTTTATCTTGTTAAAAATTTATCTAATTTCAATTTGATTTTTCAACACAAAATGTCAGCTCTAATTAATACTTTTAGTACAACTATGGCACACTCAAGCGCGCAAATTAAAGCAAACAGCTATATTTATAAATCGCTTTTGATTCAATCAAAGCTAATGGCGTATGTTGATGTATTTTCTTTGTTAGCATTGATAGGTTTTATTATGATTCCTTTTTCTTTTTATCTTAAAACGGATAAAACTAAATGATATAATTAAGTCCTTTTTCAAAGGCTGTTTTTTAACTTTTAATTCATCAACCCGACTGTTTTTTTAATCTTTTATTATATCTTCCAGCATGTTTAAGATGCGGGTTTTGTTATCTATGTTTTTATCTTTCACTTCTTCGATTTTTACCTTATTCCCCATCATTTCGCTTACGGCATCATAAAATTCTTCACTGACAGGAATTTCTTTATTGTCTTCGTATGTATATTCTTCATGCGTTATGCCGTCAGGCGTTTTATATTCGGTTTTTACCCCGCCCGAGCCGATTATTGTAAAATCATATTCAATATATGGCGGTATTGGAAGCGCTCTTTCAGCTTCTTTTAATTTATTTATCGTATAAGTATGTGTCTTTTTCCCTACTAAATCAATTACCTTGCCTGTTTTCTCATCTTTGTATTTCAGCTTGATGCCTGATTGGGTCAATTCTACTTTCCCGATTTCAAAATCAGAATTGTCGCCGTCGTTACTTACTGCGGAAAAAGTGATTGCATTATTGTCAAAAAATTCGCCAATTAAGGGAGAATATGCATTCTTGAATGTTTTTTGATATAAGACTTTTTCGTTTGGATCTCCGAAAAGCCATTCTATACTAATGGTTTGGGGCAAATCCTGCGCCTGAACTTTTGTCAAAGGGCTTAATGCAATCAGTGCAGCGAGAGGAACAGCCTTTAGCGTGTTTGGAATACTGTTGTTTTTATGATGTTTTTCATTCCTTTCAAACTTAGGCATCACTGTGCGGTATGAGTAATTGTTTATAGCTGATACTTTCATTTTTATTCCTTTATAAAGTTACAATCTTATTATAACTCCTAAAAAAAATTTTATTTTGCTACTTTCTTAATAAAGATTTACACAAATTAAAACTCCAGATTTTAATCATTAAATTATAATTGTAACAAATTGTAAATATCTTTTTTAAATGGGCTGAAACTCAAGTATAATGCTGTATGTTATGTTATGTCATGTCTGTAGTGTACCTATAGCAATAATTTCCGGTCATGTGTTTTAATATAAATGTATATTGCACTGAAACACGAAAGGAGATTATTTGATTCGGAAGGAAATCCGCTTAAAGGGAAATTAGAGACTAAAAATGCAGACGGCTCAACTACTGAATATCAATTTGAGTATGATGCAAAAGGTAATCCAATATTAACAGGCTCTTATACAATGTATACCCCAGAAAGATTAATAATAAATTAAACCTAAAGAGGCGGGCAAATTTTTTAAATTTGCCTGCCTCTTATGATATTTCTGAAAAAGCAAGAGGGTTATTTATCGTCTTTCATTCTCATAGACCAAATACACTCAAATCTCGGTTTGTCACCTGATAATTTTATGACCTCTCCGACCCGTTCGCCTTTTGCATCTGCTAAATCAAAAACGCTATTGCTGCCTTTATCTATTATGTAGTATTCCCTCGGATATACTACAGGCAAACCATCGGAATTTTTAAATATTTCTTCCGTGTTATCTCGCATTTCGTTATTCCAATTAATCGCAAATTGAGGTTTTTCATTACCTATATTTTCTACAGCTCCGACATCATAGTGTCTGGTCGGGTTTAAACGGCTAAAATCAATTTGTCCGTCTTTACTTTTTACAAAGTCGTTGACTTGGACTCCCGTTTTAGAATCAAACAATCCGTAAGCTCTTTCAGGAATAGTTCGATCTATTCTTATTCTTGTATCATGGGAAAACGCAATAACTTGCTCGGGTGTTACTTTTAAAAATCTATTCATATAATAATCCTTTCTTTGTTTCGACGACGACAACAGTGTACATCTCGGGCATCTTGATACTCTTGATACTGCTGTCCGGATGTTTGCACTACGATGTCGGCATCATAATGGTGTCGCAATATGTTTAAATTTATTTATATAAAATTTATGATTATATTCAAATTAATTGTTTTTAGGCACAAATTAACGTAATAATATTATTCCCAATTTTTTCGATTTTGAAACATGTTCTACAGTTCGTATGATGGGTGACAATTGTTTCACCATACTTTATTTTGTGACATTATTTTGTCTATATAATATTGCCAGTTAACATTTTTTGCCTTGTTAAACACTCGCTGAATATATTGCTCTTTATTACTTTTAGTAATTTGATTTTCTTTTTTCGCTATTGAATTTAGTATAAAATAATTTATACGACTTTTATAATGGCATAAATCCTTATAGTATTCCATTTTTCCCGTATCAGGCAAATTATCAAAAGCATATATTTCCGCATTAGGGTGTTTTGCCTGAAAATCTGTCAAAATATCAAGTAACAAAGCCGTTTTTTTAAATGATAAGTCGTTGTCTCTTATAGATTGAGCAAGTCTTAAATCTGAAACAGGCGAAATTATAATGTAGAATTTTATATTCGGATTATCATTTATTATGTTCAGTAAATCTTTTTCTATATATTTTTTCAAGCCTTGAATATAGTTTTCTTCAAGAGCTTTTTTGTTTATTTCATTTGGCGTGCTCAACAAATCGTCAAAATCGGACTTGATTTGATTATCGTCCTTATTTTTAAGCCAATTTTCAAATCCTCCAAACCGCTTATAGTAATTTTCATGATTTTCCCAATAATAAGGACAATCTATATTCAAATTATTACGTATTTTGCATACTGAATTTTTAGCGAGTCCGGCTGCGCATAAAAAATATCTGCTATTTAAATAAATTTTTATATCATTCAAAAAATCATCGTCGTATAAATAGTCAAAATCTCTGGTATCAGCTTCTTTCAAATTATAATAATTAAAATCTAATACATATACAACTTGTTTTATATCCTTCTTTTTTAACAGATATTTTAGTAATATATGTTTTTCGTTAAGCGTAGAACCTGACATTGATAAATTAATAAAATTCCCGCCCAATATTTTGCCGGCTTCTTTAGACGAAGTATTTTCGCTATAGGAATTTCCCAATATTATAGAATCAAATTCATAATCACGAATGAAAGCTTTAGCAGATTCGCGGATGTTATATGAATATGTGTTTTTGTTAAAAAATGATTTATGCCATACTTGCAGAGGATCCAAAATATAAAACGCGAGTAAAATATATGTCATTATACAAACTGAAGTTATTAGAAAAATTATTAAAGATGATTTTGAATATTTTTGCATTTTTTGCCCTTTTAAAAATTAAAATATATAAATTCACTGTAGCTGGATATGCATAATTGTAGTATGCAAAATATAAATGTTACGGCAAATATAATCCCATATTTAACCGCCTTTCTTTGAGAGTTAATATTTATATTGCCGACAATTTCGTTTGAATTTTTACATAAAAATACAATGAGTATTGCAATCGGTAAAACAAGCAATATTTCGGTGTAATTGTTTTGGTTATTTGCAAATACAAAATCAAGATGATAAGTTTTTGGTATTATAAAATTGTTTATATTAAAAAGCGCTTTATAAATCTTGACGGCCTGATTAAAATTTTCCGCCCTAAAAATAATCCAGCTAAAATTAATGAACATAAATGTAATAATTATGGCAATAGCTTTGGGGATTTGAAATTTTGTTTTAAGGTAAAGTTTATGAATGCACTGCGCTAAGCCATGTACTGCACCCCACAATACAAACATCCAGCTTGCACCATGCCAAAGTCCTGCAATTAACATAGTAATAAGAATATTTTTGTGTGTTTTAAATTCGCCCTTTTTACTTCCACCCAAAGGAATGTATATATAATCTCTTAAAAAGCGGGAAAGCGTCATGTGCCATCTTCTCCAAAAATCCTGAACGGATATTGCTTTATATGGAGAGTTAAAGTTTACGGGCAAATCAATATTCAGCATTTTAGCGCTTCCAAGTGCCATATCGCAATATCCCGAGAAATCAAAATAAATTTGCAAAGTATAACTTAGCATTATAATCCAAGCCTCAAGAATTGAAATGTTTGTACCAAATCCGTTTGCCACATATAAAGATAAAATATCAGCTATACAAACCTTTTTAAATAAACCTATGATAAATAAAAATAGTCCTTTTGCTATATTATCGTATCTTAGAACCTTTCTTTTCAGGTCATTAAATTGAGGCATTATCTCTTTATGATGCAATATAGGGCCAGCTATTAAATGCGGGAAAAAAGTAACAAATAATAAATAGTTAACAAAACTGTATTCGTCTGCCTCTTTTTTATATGTATCGACAAGATATGTAATTTGTGTAAAAGTAAAAAAGCTTATCCCCAAAGGTAAAACTATTTTTGCAAGAGTTATGCCGCAATTAAAGAGATGATTAATGTTATCAATGAAAAAGTTAGCATATTTAAAATATCCGAGAATTGCTATGTTCAATACAAGACCAAAAATCAACAGACATTTTCGCTTATTTTTGTCTTGAAATATTTTTGCATAAAAGCTGCTGCCGATTGCAAAGTTAACAAGCATGGATAGAAGCAATAAGGTTGTATACTTAGGATCCCACCAACTGTAAAAAATTATTGATGAAAATACAAGCCATATCTTGGAAGCAAAAACAAGACGATATTTCAGCAAAATATAATAAATAATAACCACTATCGGTAAAAATATAAAAATGTATGGAAACGAATTAAAAAGCATAATACTAACAGCAATTACAATATTAGCTTAATAAATAAATATCGTCAAGGCTGTAAGGATTCAGGTAAAATTTAAGACTTGTAATTTTGGCTAATTATTACGTAATTTTTAAATTTGCGCAAAAAATTTTTTGTTCGGTTTTTTACCAATTAAAAGGATTTTTTATGGATGTAAATTTTACAGGATTTAAAAATGTTGGCTCAATGTCGGTTAATATAAATAATGCTTTGATAGCCGCAAAAAATGAATTGAAACTTGTTTCAAGCCCCGGAAATAGTATTAATACAAAAATTCTCAACGTTCATTTAACAGATGATTATAACGGCAAAGATTTGACAGAATTTTATAACACGGCAAAGAAATCCGCTTTGGGTAGTTACTTGAATTTTGTGAACAAAGATTTTATGCATATTTTGTTCTTGAAAAATAAAAATGAAAATACTTTAAAAGGAATTTTTGTAAATAATTCTATGTTGGATTTGAAAGATGAAAACTTATCATTTTTGTCATTTTTAGCTAAGTTATTGAAAAGAATTGGTGAAACACCTTCAGACCAATTGGTTGTCAATAAAAATTACTTGGGAAGTGACGATGTTTCAAAGGTTCTTGTGCCGGGTTACGATTTGAGAAATGTTATAACACAGACATTTACCCAAGAATCCGCCAATGATGTAATATTTAAAGGCATAGCAAAAAGTGTTGCCAGTAAAAATTACGACAATTTTATTAAATGGGCGCATTCTTTTGATACCGTCAATACCAATGTAAAAAATATGAGCGATATTTTACAAGATACAATGCTTGATTATTTTAAGGTGAAATAATTTCTCAATAATTTTTTGCTTTTTCAAAGAAATAGCTTTTGGGGTGAGCGCAAAGCGGACATTTTTCTATGGCGAATGAACCTTTGTAGGTAAATCCGCAGTTTGCGCATTCCCATACGATTTCATTTTCACGCTTAAATACATTTTCTTCTTTTACGCTTGCCAAAAGCTTTCTGTATCTTTCTTCGTGCTCTTTTTCGACCTTGCCGGCGTTTTCAAATAACAACGCTATATCGTCAAAGCCTTCTTCTCTTGCCGTTTTGGCAAAATCTGCATACATGGTTGTCCATTCATAATTTTCGCCTGCGGCAGCATCTTCGAGGTTTTCTAATGTCGAAGGCACTTTGCCGTCGTGGAGCAATTTAAACCATATTTTGGCATGCTCTTTTTCGTTGTTTGCGGTTTCTTCAAATATTTTGCTTATTTGAACATAACCGTCTTTTTTTGCTTGAGAAGCATAATAAGTGTACTTGTTTCTTGCTTGAGATTCACCGCTGAATGCTTCAAGTAAATTTTGTTCCGTTTTTGAACCTTTTAATTCCATAATTAATCCCCCTTGCAACTTTAGCATAAATCTGCTTTATTTGCAAGCGGGTATTAATCTTTACCGAATAATCTTCTAAAGAAACTACCAATCGGGCATAAAACTTTATCGTAAATCCATTCACCTGCCGGTTTTAATGCATTATCCCAAAGCCAAACAGCGCCTTTTGCTATGCCTTGTCCTGCAGCTTTTATACCGTTCCAAATAGGCTCATGAAATTTTGCGATTAATCCGATTCCAAGTCCGGCCACCGAGCCCCATAACAAGCCTTTTCCAATACTTTTCATACCACTGTTGTCGCTGTAGCTTCCGCAACCATTATTACAACTGCAACCGCCTCCAAATATTGATACCGGAGTTCCCATCATTGGTGCACCCCCGCCAATAAATGGCATCATTGGTGGTGTTATCATGTTCGGTTGTCCCATTATTGGAAACATACTATAACCTCATATCTCTTATATCTCTCATGTATATAAAGTATATATATTCCCAAATATTGCCTATTTTTATTTTAAATGTTTACAAAAGTTAACGTTTGAAAAATTCTTTTATTTTTCTTAAGCTTTTTTGGAAGAAGTTTTCATTTTTCAATTTTTCGGCTTCTGCCATTTGAGCTTGAATTTCTTCTAAGGTAGCTGTCGGATTAGCAGCGTCCGGCGGCGGAAGCGTATCGACAAATTGCTCTGCCGAATTTATCTCGTCAACCGTTGCAAGCCATTTGAACGATTTAATCAATGAAAGCGGTTTTTGAGTATCTCCTCTTAATACTATTTGGAAGTTTGTCGTGCTCATTACTCCGAAGTTTTCTTCAAACTGCGGAATTGCATCCATTTCAGCTTGCGTAACTTCTTCACAGAAAATTGCAAACATTTTTGCCGCCGCAACATTCAACCCAGGTGTAGCTTTTACAAGGTTAATCGGGTTAACTGCGGCGATTGGCCCGAGCATATCGGCTATTTTTGAACCTAATCTTGCCCGAAGCTTCATATCAGCTTGATTGTCAAGTAAATTCATATCTCCTGAAATGTTCATACACATTACAGGCCCGCGTGATGCTATAGGGTCAAGACTTGCAATCCCGTCTTTCAGTTTAACGTGACCCGTTAAAATATCAAAGTGCGAAGTTTGAATTTGCGTTAATGAATTTATAACTCCGCCCAATGCGGTTTGGAAAAATTCGGATTCTCTGATATTTTCCGCCAAAATGAGGTTTTCAAGCTTTCCGAAAGGTCCGAGCTGTCCCTTTAATATCTCAAAATCAACGGTTCCTTTGATACCCTTCATCTGTTCTTCTTGAGTTTTAGCGGCGCCGTTGATTTCCAAATCCGTTGAAAATTCCATTGTACCCGATAAAGTATCTTTCATGTTCATCAGTTCCAAAAATGTTCTTTCAACGTCAAAATTTTCGCCTTTAACTTGTGCCTTTAAAAGCATGGTTAAAAGGTTAGCCGAAACATCTCCCGTTACTCTGCCGCCTAAAGTTGACGTATAAAGATTATTCAGGTAGAAAATATTATTTACAAGCGAAATTCTTCCTGTTGTATTTTCCAATAATACAGGAGGTGCCGAAATTCTTTTCAAATCAATCGAACCGTTTGCCACACGAACGGGGATGTCCGCAGGCTGTGCGTTAGGACTTGACGGCGGTGCATATTTCATCGCCGCATCACTTACCTTCATCAATTTTTCAACATCTATATTTGATGATTTTACATCTAAATTGTTTACCAAAAACGTGCTTGCGGGGACTAAGCTTGCCGAACCGTCGACTTGAATATCGGAACCGTTTAAGAGCAAATCTTCAATCTTGAAATTCAATGTTCTTCCCGAAAAATCAAGCCCGAGATTTTTCATTGTGATATATAAATCGGGAATTGACAAATCCCAAACGCTGAATTTTCCTCTGTATTTTGGTGATGCAGCTTGACCGAATACCAAAAGATTTCCGCCAAAATCCAAATTTGAATTTTTGAATGCACAAATTTGCATCTTCAAATCCTGCGGAACTTTTACGGTTATAAGATTTATAAACGGACTTGAAGTGTCAAGCCTTGAAATTGTACCGTTGACGTTCATAACTGGATTTGCACCCGCCATATTAGCGTCATAATCTTCGCTAAAGGGGGTGGGTGTTGATTTAGTATAAAGCCCTGTGTCTTTAATCTTCAACCGATTGCCCTTAAAGCTTACTTTTGCCTGCAAAATGCTTTGAAGTCCTTGGACCGATTGGATGTCAACAGGTGTTATAAAGTTAAGTTTGTCGGCTTTTATCTGGCAAATTAAATCCTGTTTTTTTGCATTACCTTTTACATTTAATTTCATTGGAATACTGCCTTGAACTTTTATGAAAGGTTCTGCGGCTTTGCCTAAGAACTGTTTTAAATCAGCACTGTTAAGGCTTCCGTCAGCAGTGAGTTCAATTTCAGGCTTTTTGATGTATTGAGAAACAAGACCTTTTACATTAATTGTTGAGGCATTGTTCAAATTGACCGCAAAAGGTTTTATAGAAACGTTTTCTTCGTCAATTATGATATCGGTTTCGGGAACTTTTACGCTCGATTTTGTTGGAGGCAAAAGTACATTAAGCCCGCTGTTTGAGATTTTCCCCGCTAACGTTTTGAAATCGCTTGCAAGATTTATTTTCAAATCTTTGTTCGCTACATTTAAGCTGTTGTCTTTTGAAACCAGGTTAAAGTCCGTGAGGTTTGCCTCTATATTTGAAAGCGCTTTTTTAAGCTCGCCCGTGAGTTTTATATCCAAGAAAAGATTGCCTGATGTTATGTTGAATGCTTTTTTCAAATCAACCGGCGCAAATGTTGCAAAAAGTGCCGGAAGCGGTAATTTTTCGGCAAAAATTGATATATCCGCAACGGATTTTTCGTCGATTTTGCCTTCTGCTTTAAGTATTGAATTGTTTACATATAGGTAAGTGTCTTCTATACTCATTGATTTATCGTTAAAAATAACGTTTGCATTGATATTTTTTAAACCCAGATTTTCGTTTGAAAATCCGCCGTTTCGAACAACTATTGCGCCGTTTGATTTAAGTTTTTTGAAATTGGTTTTGATTTTAGCGTTAGCGGAGAGATATCCTGTTGCTTTTACCAAATTCAGGTCGTTTTTGACTCTTAATGTGTCCATAAAAGCTTTTGCAACGGTTAACATATCGTTAAAGTAAATCTTTGTGCTGTTAACCGTCAAGTCTAATTTAGGTTTTTTGCCGTACTTGACAAGCCCGTTAAGCATAAAGTTTTCGTTTTTTGCAAGGTAAATATTTGTATCAAGTATAGCTTTGTCACCTTTGAATTTAGCTCTGAAATAACTTTCGGGGAGCTGATATCCCGACAAATTCATCGTGATATTTTCAACATCGGCAAAACCGTTTAAGGTGACTTTGCCCTCTTTGTTTTGGCGGGCTTTAATTTTTGCGGTTATGTCGGATTTTATATCATAATCTCTATATAATAAAACAGGGTTTACAAAAGCAATATCGGCTCTGTAATCGTCATCGTCTTCTTCATCCAGCTCGCCTTTTGGCGGAATGAATGAGTTAAGTGCGATATCTGCCGTTATTTTTACGTCCTCATCGCTTAAAAATTCCGATTTTGTTTTGACTTTGAAAGTTTTTCCGTTAAAATATCCCGCTTTAAGCTCATCACCTTTCAATGTCAGATAATGTTTGGATTTTAAGTCGTTTATTAAAATCGAGTAGTTTGAAATTTTTACATTCGGGACTTTAATTTTTATCCATGCCGGATTAAACCATGACGTTGTTTCTGGGGAAACTGTTTCCTGCTTTTGTTTTTGTTCATTTATTATATCTTCGATTACTCTTACAACTTTATACTGTGAACCGTCAGGCTCGATTTCCACGTTGATTTTGGGGTTATCAATCGAAACTTCGCTTACTCTTACTGTTAAAAGAAATAAATTCGGAAGTGAAACTTTTGTTTTAAAACCGTCAGCGCTCAATAAAAGCGAGCCGTCGGGAAGTTTTACGGTAAAATCTTTTAATTTTATTCCGGCTTCCAAAGCAGGTGTCGTTACAAGTTCAAGGTCGTTATAATCTACACTCAAATGTGCCTGCTTTAGCGCAAGCTCTTGTATCTGTTCTTTATATACGCTCAAATCAATTTTTCTTGGCAAAACAAATAAAAATGCCAAATATGCCAAAATAATTAACGCTAATGCAAAAATCCCGACAAATTTAAAAAACGTTTTCATACTATCCCCTTTCAACAATTTTATTTTAACATAAAAATAGAGCATAAAAAAAAGAGCCCGAAGGCTCGTTGGAATTAAGAATAGCTGGAAGTATGAAAAAGATTTAATTATATTAAAGCTGTTATATAACATTTTAACAATTAGCCAATAGGCTAATTATTTGCGATATTTGGTCTTGGTCATTTGAGGGATTATTCAAATTTGAGTTATTTTTATAATGCTTTTATGGATAAAATTTTGGAGTATTTAAAACAGCAGAAATTTTGGACTAACCTGCTTTTGGTAATGCTTGCGGTTTTCTTTTTTATGTGGATAAGAATGTTAACCAATACATATATCACTATTCAATTTGACAAACTTGAGCCGTTTGAGGCGAACATGCCCGTATATTATAAAGGTTTTAAAGTCGGAAGAACACGTAATATTAAGCCGAGCAAAGATTTTAAACACACGTTCATTTCGGTTGTATTGAATTATGACGGGTTAAAACTTCCCAAAAACACAACCGCAGTCGTAAAAAAGCGCGACCGAGGCGAGTATCATAAAAGCCTTGATTATATTGAACTTGAATATCCCGATTCTCCGTCAATTTATTATTTAAAAACAGGCTCTATAATAAAAGGCACAACATCTCTTGACTGGAACGCAATAATTTCCGAGCAGGCGGATAACGGCGAATTTGACGCCATCGCGCACGGCTTAAATGATTTATTGAAAAACCTTAACGATACAAGCGTTGCGCTAACTCAAATTTTTTCAACCGTCAACGATATATTAAACGAAAACAGACCTAACCTTTTAAGCGCCTCTAATAACTTATCCGGCATGGCAGGAAATTTGTATGATGTCACATGCAGAATAAATAATTCTTTTACTCAAAATCGGCTTGATAACACGTTTGGCGGTGTTGAAGGCACTTCAAAAAACTTTGATAAAACATCTAAAAATATTGATGAAATAACTTCAAATATCAACGATATGATGCCTTACATAAATGCGACAATAGTCGATGTAAATTCCACCGTATGCAATATAAATCAGATATCGGCGGGGATTTTGAAAACGTTACAAAAGCGCATGGGGCTGATGAAACTTTTAATAGGAAAGCCTATAGACAAATAAATTTGTGCTATAATATTTTCAAAAGGAGTAGTTATGTTTGAAAGATTAGAAAAGTTTCAGCTTGTGCTTTTGGCAATCATATTGGCTTTTGGAATATTTTCCGCCGCAAAATACGTATCTAATTCCATGTCACGTGGCGGAATTACGGTCACAGGTTCTGCCAACGAAATCGTAAAATCGGATTCTGGTAAGTTGTCGTTTGAAATTCAAATTCAAGCCAAAACAAAATCCGATGCCTATAAAATTTTGCAATCTCAATTGCCTGTCGTCCAAAACTATCTGAAAGATAAAGGTATTCAAAATATTAATGTGAAAAATTACAACGGATATTATTCTTACAAGTACAATTCTTTAACAAGAGATTACACAAACGAAGTCGATTTTTACAGACTGTCGCAGCCCGTTGATGTAACCTCCGACGACGTTAATAAAATCAAAGAAATTTCACTTGATATTCAAAACCTTTTAAATCAAGGCGTTGATATAAATGTGACACAAACCGCTTATTTTTACTCAAAGCTTTCCGATTTAAAGGTTAAATTATTGGAAGAAGCAACAAACGATGCAAAGCAAAGAGCTTCTGCAATGTTGAAAGCTACGCATAACAAAGTCGGCAAAATCCAATCGGTTAATATGGGCGTATTTCAAATAACTCAGGTGGATTCGACAGATGTTTCCGATATGGGTATAAACGACACATCATCTATTGATAAAAAAGTTACGGCAGTTGCAAATGTGGTATTTAAGATAAAATAATGAGGAAAATTATGAAAAAAGTTTTATTGTTGGCATGTTTATCAATTTCAACAGGTGCGGTTTTAGCATATCCGGGACCTGATGTTACAAACGGTGGTTCACCGTTTTTACTTTTACAACAGCAAAATTTCCAAAAAATGGAATATGCTGATTATAAAAGATTTAAGGACGCTGAAGAAAAACCCGCAGCGGACAGGATTGACCCGAAAAATATGCAGACAGAGTTTGAATTGAAAAACTTAAAAAGAGATCCCAAAATCGAACTTGGCAAAACAAAGACCGAGGCTTCAACCATGGAATTGAAGCTTGATGACGGCAAAGTTAAAATCGAAGCTGAAGATTAATTGCTGTCACCTGCTCTAAATCCGCACATAACATAAATAAACGGCAAAAGCGGTCCTGCAATCTTTTGCAGTACGGGGAAATTATTCATAGCAAGCGCGCCGATTGCATCGTCCATGTTTGCCAAAGAATCTTTTATGGTAAGTTTTCTGTCTTTTTCGCTGTCCTCTGGGTCTGCAACGAAGTTTGCGGCTTTTGCGGCAAAAAACATTCCGCCCGTTATGCCTAAGAGGGTTAATCCTATTTTGCTCGCCGTATTGTTCAGAAATTTAACGTTTTGGGTTACTTTCATCAATCCTGCAACGATTGCAGGCGGTAATGCCGAGTTTGAAAATTGGAAAATCCCCTCATTAACCTTAGTTTTTCGGTCGTATCTGTCTGCGCCTATTACTCCGCCCAAAACTCCGCCGATTATGCCGCCTGCGCTTACTCCGACAAGCTCACTTAAGCCGTAGTGAAGTTTGAATATATTTTTGTTTTGTTTTTTGGCAAAAAGTATAAGCGGAATTGCAGTGCCGATGATTGCTCCGGTCATTGAGCGGATTTCTTCTTTAAGCTCCGCTTTTTTGGTGCGGTGATATCTGTATGATAAATACCCGTTACGCTTTGTTGGGTTGTGGGAAAACGAGTTTAATATCAGGTATTTTGGGGTATGATTATTTATTTTTTCTATCATAAAATTATGTTAACACAAAAAAAATCGGAATAAATAAGCCTTAAGGATTAATCAGAAAGTATAGTCGGCGGGTAATTAAATTTGTATTGTAAGTGCTATAATCAAAGAAAAGGAGAAAAAACATGGCATTATTTTTAAGATGGTTGTTGTATGCGCTTGCGATAATATTTGTATCGTGGGTGGTTCCGGGAATAGAAGTGTCAAGCTTTTTGCATGCGATGTTTGTAGTGGTTATAGTTGCTTTGATAAACACATTTATCAAGCCGTTGCTGCAAATTATAACTTTGCCGATAAATATCCTTACTTTGGGTTTATTTTCGCTTGTTATAAACGCACTTTTATTAATGCTTGCAGGTTATGTAACCCCCGGATTTGAAGTGGAAGGATTTTTGAGTGCGTTAGTCGGCTCTGTCCTTTTATCTTTATTTTCACTTGGTATAAGCAGAATTTAACCGATTTCGGGAACTTTGTAATCCGATTGAGGAAGTGAGGGCTGTACTTGCGGTTTTGTTGCAGGTACGGTTCTCTTTATTTTCGGTGCTATCAGTAATGGCGTGTTTTCTTCTTCAATTTTGGCATTATTGTATGTTGTATAGAATGCATAAATAATAATCATTATTATAAGACAGGTCAAAAGCGCCATAAGTTTTATGAAGTTTTTAAGTTTTTCGCTCATAGTTATATGATAACAAAATAAAATTCGACTTTCAACCCTACAAGTATGTTAATAAGTATTGCAAGTTTATTACAATATGAGATAGGCTTTAGGATTGGAATGTTAATTTTTGTTTATAAATTTTAAAAATTATGCAATTTTTGAAAGCAAAAATATTTTATATAAATATAACGGGGAAATAAAAAAGGAAAATTTATATGGGGATAGCAAAAGTCGGTTTAAAGCTTGAAAAAGAGATTATTGCTTGGGCTAGAACAGGCGGTAAAAGTATGCTTGCGACAAAACCCGTAAAGGTTAATATAACAGGTTTAAAATTAGCACCATTAAC